>JAUIEP010000003.1 GCA_030428835.1 Gammaproteobacteria bacterium
GCGGGGCCGACAGCGAGCGAAGAGATATCGCGGGCCGGGGCCTGGGTGGGGCTAACGACGTCAACGCCAGCGCGGTAATCGAGGCCACTGGGCCACGGGATGCCGTACCACCGCCTACGCGGGGGGGGACGAAGGTTGCGTTCTGTGCAGGGGCGACGATGGTGGGGTTCTACGTATCGGCCACGATGGTTGGGTTATACGCGCGGCGACGAAGATCGAGTTCGCATGAGCGACGCGAGTTGGGTTCGCGTGAGCGACAATGGTTGCGTGCTGCGCGGGTGCTAGAGCGGTGTGTAGGTGAACTTCTGTCCGCCGAGGGCCGCCTCTACCATGAAGCCGCCCTTGGCGATGGTGAAGACCGCCAGGCCTTTGCGGTAGCCGGCGCTCACGACCTTGGCGTCGTTGCGGCCGCCGCTGATGCCGACGACGGCGCCGCCACCGGTGCTGGCCTCCGCGGAGGCGCCCGCGGTGATCGCCACGGCAGTGGCCTGGGCGCTGAACTCGAAGGACTCCGAGGTGAAATACTTGAAGGCCTGTTCGTTCTCGAAAAAGATGATCTGGCTGAATGCCTGGCCGCCTATCTGCGCGCCGGCGGTGATCTGGGTCATCGTGGCATTGCCGACATGCTTGGAGTCGATGAACACTTTGCCCTCGCCATGCGCGCCACCGACCACGAGACCGCCCTTGCCAACCGTGGGAAACACCGCGTAGCCGTAGGCGGTCTTGAAATAGTCCGCCGTCTGGCCGGCATTACTGAAGGAGCGGATGGCATCCGCGTAGGGGTTTGCCGCAACCGCCTGGTTGAACAGGGCCAGAACGGACAGCAGAACGCTTAACGACAGTGCTTTGGTCATGGCGGCAATCCCTTTTCGGTCGCGTCAATGGCTGCGCACAGGTCACCCGTGAGCGCCATCTCATTGTCCGTAGGGCTACTGATGAGGTCAAGGGCGCGGGGTGTGAATACCCCGCAGGAACTCGAAAGACGGCTCGCGGTCGGCGCGCTAGTCTTCCAGGCGGATCTCGGAGAGGTCGAGGTCGTAAGCCTCGGGTTCGAGACTCTTGCTGATGCTCACCGCGTCCGCAGCATCGGTCGCCTCCAGCGCGTAGAGGTCCAGGACGCGCGAACGGGGCAGGCGCCGCTTGTTGGCATCGAGCAATACCATGATCTTCGGGCGCAGCCGGCGGGTGCGATATTCCGCGACAACCACCCCGACTTCGCCCGAAGACAGCTCCACTAGGGTGCCCGCGGGGTAGAGTCCTACCGCCTGGATGAACGCTTCGACCAGCTCCGCCTGGAAATCGGTGTCGCGCACGTTGTAGAGCAGCTTGATGGCGGCGGAGGGCGAGATGCGACTGGCATGCGGTCGCTGGTTGGTCAGCGCGTCGTAGGTATCCACGATACCGGCGATGCGCGCAAAGGCGGGTATCTGCTCCCGCGACAGCCCCGACGGGTAACCGGAACCGTCGTGTCGCTCGTGGTGATAGGCCACGATGTCGATGACGTCCTGGTTGATCACACCACAATCATCGAGAATATTGAGGCCGTGCTGCACGTGCGCGGCGAGCGCCTGGGTCTCGCCATCGTCCAGCTCGCGGTCGCTGCGCAGGAGCGTTGGCTCGATCCGCAGTTTGCCGACGTCCATCAGCATGCAGCCCATCGCGAGCGAGCGCAGGTCGTGCCGCGGCAAGCCGATCTGCCGACCGACGGCCACCGCCCAGATCGAGGCGCTCAGGGAGTGCTGGTAAGTGTACTTGTCGTGTTGCTTGAGGCGCGTTACCCACAGGCACGCATCGGGATTGCGGCTGATGCTGTCGACGATCGGGTCAACGGATTTGCGCAGCTTGATGACATCGAGCTTGCCGCCGTCGTTGACCTCCTGGTAAATCCTGCCGATGTCCTGCCGCAGGGTGCTGACGGCAGCGTGCGCCCGCGGGTGTTCCTCGTCCCACTGGGAGGCGTCGCGATAGCTCTTGATCGACCGGCCGGAGAAAATTTTCTCCATGGGAATGCGCTTGCGATTGACGCCCTTCCTCGGATCGGCCTCCCGCTCCGGTCGCGCTGACAGCACGTGTCGGATGCGCGCCTGCGGTACGGCGCTGCGCCGGTGATCCACATAGACGTAGTTGCAATAATGGCGTACACGCGCGAGGTCCTCCTCCGTCTCGATGAGGAAGCCTTGCGTTACGAATGGTGTCTCGAGCCATGGCCTGTCGAGCCCACTGACAAACATGCCAAGGCCCAACTCGCTTGTGGCTATCTTGACGGTCTTCAACATCGCCGTCGGTTGCCCCGCTGTAAAATGTGCTGCTTTTTCTGGATTCCCCCCTCCGCGTGAGGGCGCGTGCGGGTCAGAGAGGGCAATCCTCTGGTGCAGGGTGCGCCGCGCCATCGGCAATGTCCATAACAAAGACACTGACATATTAACGTTGGCGCCACAGTGTGAGCTGGCGCACAGTTTTCCGGCTGTCGGTCCGACGCCGCATCGGCACAGGTGGCGAGCACGGGTAGCCGACCCCGCCGTGGAGCGCCGCCCCGCCGCGGCCCCTGTGCTATAGTCGCTCGCCAGTGGCGGGGTTCCCGCCACACTCACGAAGGAGCACAAGGGAGCGGGGATGCGCAAGTTCTTGATGGTATTGGGGGTGCTTGCCCTCCTGCTGGTCAGCCTGCCGGTACTGCTGCTGGCGACCGGCACCATCGACCCCACCAGCCTGCGCATGGTCCTCAACGTGATGACCGGCGCCGGGGGCCCCGCGACGGACGAGGCCACCGCGCGCGAGCGCTACTCCCTGCCCCCGGGCTTCACCCTCTCCGTCTATGCCAACGATGTACCGAAGGCACGCTTCATGCGCTTCACCGAGGCGGGAGACCTGCTGCTCAGCCGCCCCCACGCCGGGGATATCCTGCTGCTGCGGCGCGATGCGAACGGCGACGGCAGGCCTGACGCGAAGGACGTCCTGCTCGACGGGCTCAAGCGCCCGCTGGGGCTGGCCATCGACGGCTCATGGCTGTACGTCGCGGAATCCAACCGGGTGGGCCGCGTCCTGTTCGACGCGGAATCGGGCAGGCTGGACGGCGAATACCACCCGGTCATCGAGGGGCTGACCGACAACGGCAATCACTGGAGCAAGACCATCGGCATCGGCCCGGACGGCAAGCTCTACCTCGCCCAGGGTTCCACCTGCAATATCTGCGAGGAAGAGGATGAGCGCCGCGCCACCATGATGCGCTTCAACCCGGATGGTACCGCGGGCGAGATTATCGCCACGGGACTGCGCAACAGTGTCGGCTTCGACTGGGCGCCCTGGAACCAGGCGCTGTATGCGACCGACAACGGTCGCGACCTCATGGGCGATGACTTCCCGCCCTGCGAACTGAACCGCATCGAAGCCGGCAAGTTCTACGGCTGGCCCTACTTCAACGGCGACAACGTACCCGACCCCGACATGGGCGCGGACCCTCTGGGCCGCTCCCCGACCGCGCCGGCCCACCCGTTTCGGGCACACAACGCGCCCCTGGGCATGACCTTCCTGGACGCACGCGGCCTCCCCGCCCACTACAGGCGCAGCGCGCTGGTCGCGCTGCACGGTTCCTGGAACCGCTCGTCGCCGGACGGTTACAAGGTCGTGTCACTGCACTTCAGCGGGGACGGCATCGAGGAGCGCGATTTCCTCGCGGGCTTCAACAATGCAGACGGCATCACGGGCCGGCCGGTGGATGTCGCGCAGGGGCCGGACGGCGCGATCTACATCTCGGACGACTACGCGGGTGCGATCTACCGCATCACCTACACCGGCGACACCATTGCCAATGCTGGCGCACTCGCGGAACTGCGCAGCGTTTCACGCCTGGATACGCAACCCCCCGACTGGCTGGCGACGGCCGACCTGGAGGCGCTGGACACACGCGGTGCCGCACTGTACGCGCGGCACGACTGCGCCTCCTGCCACGAGCGGGGCGAGAACCCGAAACTGCTCAACGGCCTGGGCGAGCGCCTCGGCTACAACGCCATCGACCAGGTGCTGCGGGAGCCGCCCTCGCCGATGCCCGCCCTGCCGCTGACGGAGGATGAGCGCCGCGCGCTGGCCGTACACCTCCTGACGCGCAACTGACGCACCGGCGCTCGATGTTGAACTGGTTGCCCAATGCACTGACCGCCTGCCGGCTGGTGCTCGCTCTGCCCCTGGCGTACTGCATCCTGCAGCAGGAATTCTTCCACGCGCTATTGCTGGGGGCCTTCGCCGGCTTTACCGACCTGCTCGACGGCTTTGCCGCGCGCAGGCTGCAGGCGTTCTCACGCCTCGGCGCCGCGCTGGACCCCATCGCGGACAAGCTGATGATCAACCTGACCCTGTTGTGCCTGGCCCAGGTAGAGCTAGTGCCGTGGGTCCTGGCACTGGTCGTGGTCCTGCGCGACCTGGTCATCGTCGCGGGCGCGGTGGCCTACCACTTCCTCATCGGGCCGTTCGACTTCGCCGCCCGCTGGCTCAGCAAGCTGAACATGTTCATCCAGATCACCTATTGCGTGCTCGTTCTCAGCGCCCAGCTGACCCCGTTCACCGAGGAGCTGCTGGCCTGGGGCGGCATCGCCGTCATCCTGATCGCGCTGGTCAGCGGCATCGACTACGTGTTCACGTGGTCGCGCAAGGCCCTCTCCGCCCGGAGCGCAGCCTGACATGGGCGGTGTGGAGCAAGGCGGCAAGCTGGAGACGCGGGACGAACTGCACGTCCTCACCTACAACATCCACAAGGGCTACTGTTCCGGCAAACGGCGCTTCGTGCTGGACCACATGCGCGAGCGTATCGCCGAGACGGGCGCGGATATCGTGTTCCTGCAGGAGATCCACGGGACCGCCATCAAGAGCGACGCCAAGCGGCGGCGCTTCTCCTACCCGGACCAGCCACACTTCGAGTACCTCGCGGACCAGGCCTGGCCGCACTACGCGTACGGCCGCAATGCCATCTACCGCAAGGGCGACCACGGCAACGCCATCCTCAGCATGTACCCCTTCGCGAGCTGGGAGAACATCGATATCTCGCGTTTCCGCCGCGCCAGCCGCAGCATACTGCACGGGGTCATCGAACTGCCCCACCGCGAGACGCGCCTGCACACACTGTGTGTACACATGGGCCTGCTGGAACAGGAGCGCAAGGAGCAGTTGCGGGCCCTGACCGACCGCATCAACGAGCATGTACCCCGCGATGAGCCCATGATTGTCGCCGGCGACTTCAATGACTGGCGCCGCCGCGCCGAGGACCACCTGCACGACGACCTCGGGCTGTCCGAGATGTTCCTGCAGATGCACGGCGAGCACGCGCGCACCTTCCCGGTATGGGCGCCGGTACTGCCGGTGGATCGCATCTACTACCGCGGGCTCAAACCCGAGCGCTGCCGCCGCCTCTCGCGCGGGCCGTGGCGCGACCTGTCCGACCACGCCGCCCTGTTCGGGGTGTTCAAGTTCTAGTAACGCACCCGGCGCGGGCCCGCACGGCGGAAACGGTTGCCGCGGGAACCCTCACTGGTTATCTTTTGACCCCCCGACCCCAGGTAACCGGACCATGAGCTTACGCGAACGAATCTCCACCCTGCTCGAACTGCCCGCGCTGATGAAACTCAAGAAGGACCTCGCGCCGGTGCCCGCGGATACGCGGGACAGCGTGGTCGCGCGCATGGAAGCCACCGCCGGCAAGTACGCGCGGCGCGAGGCCGTGGTATTCGAGGGCAGGAGCCTGACGTGGGGTGAACTGAATGCCGAGGTCAATCGCGTGGCCCATGCGCTGAAAGCCAGGGGCATCGAACCCGGCGACGCCGTCGCGCTGATGATGGAGAACCGCATCGAGTTCCTGGTCTGCTGGCTGGCGTTGAACAAGATCGGCGGAATAGCCGCCATGATCAACACCAACCTGACCGGCGGCTCGCTTACCCACTGTATGAAAATTGCCAATTCGCGGATGTGCATCTTCGGCGAGGAGCGCCTTGAGCCCATCGCGGAGGTGCGTGAGAACCCGGAACTCGCCGGCATCGAGGCGTGGCTGTACGTTGCCGATTCTGGGGCCATCGCCTGCCCGGACTGGGCCAGCGACCTGGTCGAGGAGGCAAAGGGCTGCTCCACACAGAACCCGCCGGACACACAGGAGCGCACCCACGCCGACACCGCCCTCTACATCTATACCTCCGGTACCACGGGGTTCCCCAAGGCGGCGGTGCTGTCGAACCGGCGCTTCCTGGTCTCCTCGGGCATCTCCCACATGGGCGGACTGAACCTGGACCACAGGGACCGCATCTACATCTGCCTGCCGCTCTACCACGGTACCGGGCTGTTCCTCGGCGCGGCCGCGGCCTGCCGCTCGGGCGCCTGCATCGTGCTGCGCCGGCGCTTTTCGGCGAGCAGCTTCCTCCCCGATATTCGTGAACATCGCGCCACGAGCTTCGTGTACATCGGCGAGTTGTGCCGCTACCTGCTGAACACGCCGGAAAAAATGGACGATCACAAAACGACGCTGACGAAGGCCATGGGCAACGGGCTGCGACCGGATATATGGCACGAGTTCAAGTCGCGCTTCGGCCTGAAGCGGGTCGCCGAGTTCTACGGCTCGAGTGAAGGCAACATCGCCTTTGTAAACTTCCTCAACAAGGACTGCACGGTGGGTACTACCGTGATGCCCCTGGCGCTGGTCAAGTACGACGTCGACGAGGACGAAATCGTGCGCGACGCCAACGGCCACTGCATTCGCGTCGCGGACGGCGAACCGGGACTACTGCTCGGTCCTATCACCGACGAGACCGTCTTCGAGGGTTACACCAGCAGCGAGGAAACGGAGAAGAAGATCCTGCGCAACGTGTTCGAGGAAGGCGACGCCTGGTTCAACACGGGCGACCTGATGCGCACCGTGGACGTCGGCTACGCGGTGAACTTCACGCACTACCAGTTCGTGGACCGCATCGGCGACACCTTCCGCTGGAAGTCGGAGAACGTGTCGACCAACGAGGTCGGTGAGATCATCAACGGCTTCCACCAGGTGGATATGTGCAACGTGTACGGTGTGGAGATACCCGGCGCGGACGGCAAGGCGGGTATGGCCTCCATCGTGCTGGGCCCGGATGTGAAGGAGTTCGACGTCGAGGACTTCTCCAACTACGTCGAGTCGGAGCTGCCGCCCTACGCCCGCCCCGTGTTCCTTCGGGTGCAGCGCGAGATGGACACCACGGGCACGTTCAAGATGCTCAAGGGTGACCTGCGCAAGCAGGGCTACGACCCGGAACTGGTGACCGACCCGTTGTACGTCATGAAACCGCGCGCCGCGGGCTACGAGCAACTCGACCGCGAATTCTACGCCACGCTGCGCTCGGGCGCCGCGGGATACTGAACGCTACAGGTTACGCTCGCAGGCCTGCCTGATACGCTCGGCCGGCACGGCGAGTTGCGCCAGCATGTACTGCCGGAATTCCTCCGGATAGCAGCAGGTCTCGAGGGCCTCGCCCATGCAGGCGAGCCAGTTGTCGCGCAGGCGGGCATCCACCTTCAGGTGCGCGTGGGCGGGCGGAATGCTGATCGGGCCGTACTTCTCCCGGTAGAGACGCGGCCCGCCGGTCCAGGCACAGAGGAAGCGCGCCAGCTTGTCGCGCGACACCGCCTTGTCGCCGGGGTGCATGTCCCAGATTTCCCGGTATCGCGGCGTATCCCGCATCAGGTCGAAAAACGTGTTCACCAGGGTAAAGATGCCCTCCTCGGAACCCGCCGCACGGAACGTCGCATCGCCCTCGCCGTAAGTCGCCATCTACAACACCTGTGCAATCAAGGATAGCTGCATCGTAAGGGTCAACCCGCCCGCGGCACGAGGCGGTCCAGCCCGAAGCGCCTGGCCAGCAGCGCATCGAAGACCCGCAGTGGCAGCCAGCGCTTGAGCAGCGGCAGGACAGTGCTGCCCTTGCCGCCGCGCAGGATGGCGGGTGGCGCGTCCGACAACATCCTGTCAACCACGGGAGCGACGAACACCGCCGCCGGGGTCGCGTCCACCTGGCCCGCCTGGGCGCGAGCGCGGACGCCGTCTTCCACGCTCTTGTACAGGGAGTCTCCCGGCAGTTGCAGGTTCGCCTCCGCGTGGTCACCGAAAGAGGAGCGGATGCCGCCGGGTTGCACCGTGAGTACGTTGATTCCGAGCGGGGCCGTCTCCATGCGCAGCGCATCCGCCAGCGAATGGAGAGCCGCCTTGCTGGAACAGTAGGCGCCGGCAAAGGGCGTCGTGAACAGGCCCACGATACTGCCGACCATCGTCACCTGGGCGCGGCCGTTTTTCGCCACCGCCGCGCGCAACAGCGGCAGTGCCGCTCTTGTGACCGCTACCGGGGCGATCACGTTGGTCTCGTACTGGGCGCGCAGGTCCTCGCGCGTGAGGTCGAGCACCGCTCCCACCTGCGAGAAGCCCGCGTTGTTCACCAGGATGTCGAGGTGGCCTTCTTGTTCCTGCACGGTACGCATCGCGGCAGCGATGCTGGTGTCGTCGTTCACATCGAGCGCCAGTGTCTGCAGGCCGAGTTCGCCGAGTTCCGCCAACGCTTCGGGCCGCCGCGCGGTGGCGAACACCCGGTGGCCGCGAGCGTGCAGCTCCCGGGCCAGCGCGGCGCCGATGCCGGTGGAACAACCGGTGATGAGAACAGTTTGCGCCATGGCGGCCTCTCCCTGCGTAAGACCCAGCCAGTGTAGCGACTATGCGGGCGACCTGTCAGCGCAGGTCGGGCCGTTCAGGCGCGGGCGTTGCCGCCCGCAGCGTTGCGACGGCGCCGCGAACGACGCCTCCCCGCACCCTCGCGCTGCCCGGCCCGGGGCTTGCCCTGGCCGCCGCGGCGCTCGCCTGTACGCCGGGAGTCGCGGGCCGGCTGCTCACCCGCAGCCCTCGGCCTGCCCAGTGGTTTGCTCGCGGGCAACTCGTGGTCCGGCTCGAAGCCGTCCCAGTACTCCCGCGGCAGGTGCGCCTGAGTCAGGCGCTCGATGGCCTCGAGTTGCTTGATTTCGTCCGCCGACACCAGGGAAAAGGCACGACCGCTCGCGCCGGCACGGCCCGTGCGGCCGATGCGGTGCACATAGTCCTCCGGGACATTGGGCAGGTCGACGTTAACGACCTGGGGCAACTGCGCGATGTCGAGGCCGCGAGCCGCGATATCGGTCGCAACCAGCACCCGCAGGTCGCCTTTCTTGAACCCTGAAAGTGCGCGCGTGCGCGCGCCCTGGCTCTTGTTACCGTGGATGGCCGCCGCGTCCACGCCCGCCTTTTCAAGGTACTGCGCGAGCTGGTTGGCGCCGCGCTTGGTGCGGCTGAACACGAGGACCTGCTGCCAGTTGTTCTGCACGACCAGGTCGAGCAGCAGCGCCGCCTTGCGCTTCTTGTCTACCGGGTACACCCACTGCTCCACGCGTTCCGCCGTCGCGTTGGGCGGAGCGACGGAAATCTCCTGCGGCTTGTGCAGGAACGTGCCGGCGAGTTCGCGGATCTCGGGCGCGAAGGTGGCGGAGAACAGCAGGTTCTGTCGCTTTTCCGGCAGC
This sequence comes from Gammaproteobacteria bacterium, assembly GCA_030428835.1. Taxonomy (GTDB): domain Bacteria; phylum Pseudomonadota; class Gammaproteobacteria; order Pseudomonadales; family Halieaceae; genus Marimicrobium. The sequence continues at coordinate 9,541 of JAUIEP010000003.1, forward strand.
ATCTTGATGATGCGCCGGATGTCGTGGATAAAGCCCATATCCAGCATGCGGTCCGCCTCATCCAGCACCAGCACTTCCAGGCCGGAGAAATTCACCTCGCCCTGTCCGGCCAGGTCGAGCAGCCTGCCGGGTGTGGCGACGAGGATATCCACGCCGCGCCGCAGGCGGCTGATCTGCGGGTTGATTTTCACCCCGCCAAAAACTACCGCGGACCTGAACGGGAGGTGTGCGCCATACGTGGCGACGCTCTCGCCGACCTGCGCCGCCAACTCGCGTGTCGGGGTGAGGACCAGCACCCGGATGCGCTGCGACCTGCCCGCGCCGGACTCGTGCAGGCGTTGCAACAGCGGCAGCGTAAAACCCGCGGTCTTGCCCGTGCCGGTTTGCGCCGCCGCCATGAGGTCGCGTCCTGTGAGTACCGCGGGTATCGCGGCCGACTGTATCGGTGTGGGCTGGGTGTAGCCACGCGCCTCGATGGCGCGCAGCAGTGGCTCGGCAAGACCGAGTTCGGCGAATGTCATGCTGGAATCTCTGCGTCGGTGGGGGCGCCGCCCGCGCGGCGGACGGCCCTGAAAAGTCGCGCATCTTACCGCCTCGATGGCGAAATAGATACGCCCACCGACATACAACTATTGCCACTCCACTTATTGCCACCACTGTGGCGGTACACTCAACTCTCGACGAAGGCGCGCTCGATCACATACTCCCCCAGCTCGCCATTGCGCGACTCGCTGAAGCCCGCGTTGTCCAGCAATGGGCAGATATCGCGCAAGAGGGCCGGGCTGCCACAGATCATAAAGCGATCGTCTTCCGGGTTCGGCCGCGGCAGGCCGACATCGGCACTCAGCTTGCCGATACGCAGCAGGTCGGTCAGGCGCCCGTTGTTGTCGAACTTCTCCCGCGTCACCGTGGGGTAGTAGATGAGCTTGTCCCGCACCACGGCGCCCAGGTACTCGTCCCGCGGCAGGTGCTCGGTAATCAGCTCCCGGTAGGCGAGTTCCTCCGTGTAGCGACAACCGTGCGTCAGCACCACCTTGTCGTAGTTCTCATACAGCTCGGGGTCGCGAATCAGGCTCAGGAACGGCGCCAGTCCGGTGCCGGTGGCGATCATGTACAGGTGTTTGCCGGGCCTGAGGTGATCCGGCACCAGTGTGCCCGTGGCCTTGGAGTTGACGAGCAGCTGGTCGCCCACCTGGATGTGCTGCAACCTGGATGTCAGGGGCCCGTCGGGCACCTTGATGCTGAAGAACTCCAGCTCGTCCTCGTAGTTCGCGCTCGCCATGCTGTAGGCGCGCAGCAGCGGTCGGCCCTCGTCCTCGATGCCGATCATCGTGAAGTAGCCGTTGCGGAAGCGAAATCCGGGGTTGCGGGTGGTTTTGAAACTGAACAAGCGGTCGGTCCAGTGGTGTACCGACGTCACTTCCTCGCGCAGTAGTTCGGCCATGGTCGGGCCTCCTGTGGCAATTGGCTCAAGGACGCAGGTTACGCCCTGTCCTTAATATGTAAAAACGGTTATATTCAATATATATAATCGTTTTTATGGATATCAATGCGCTATTCCCTGCGCCAGCTCGAGGTCTTCCTCGCCACCGCCCGGCACGAAAACGTGACCCGGGCGGCGCAGGCGCTGGCCATGTCCCAGTCCGCTGCCTCCGGGGCCCTCAAGGAACTCGAGGGGCAGTTCGGGGTGCTGCTGTTCGACCGCGTCGGCAAGCGGCTGCAGCTCAGCGAGCTGGGCCGGCAGTTGCGCCCCCGGGCCGAGAGTTTATTGGCGCAGGCCCGCGCCTTCGAGGAGGCCCTCGCCGCCGACCACAGCGTCGGTGACCTCGAGGTCGGGGCCACCCTCACCATCGGCAATTACCGCGCCGTGAACATGCTGGCGGACTTCCGCAGCCGCTTCCCCGGTGCGCGGGTCGCACTGCGGGTGGCGAACACCCAGAGCATCGCCGAGTCCGTTGCCCGGTTCGAGCTGGACGTCGGGCTGATCGAGGGCGAGTTCCACCACCCCGACCTCGACATCCGCCACTGGCGCGGTGACGAGCTGCTGGCATTCGCAGCGCCGGGCCACCCGCTGGCGCGGCGGCGCGCGCTGCAGGACGCGGATCTCGTCGCCCTGCCCTGGATCGTGCGCGAGACGGGCTCCGGCACGCGGCAGGCGTTTGATCGCGCGATGCACGGCATACTGACCGACCTCAATATCGAACTGGAGCTGCAACACACCGAGGCGATCAAGCGCGCCGTGGAGGCGGGGCTCGGCGTCGGCTGCCTGTCGCGCATCGCCCTGGAAGACGCCTTCAATCGCGGCTCCCTGGTACCCCTGCCCATCCGCCACCGGGACTTCTCCCGCGAGTGGTACCTCATTACGCACCGACACAAGTACCACAGCGCCGCTGTTCGCGAGTGGCTCGCGATGTGCCAGTCGGAGTGGTTGGACTAGCTTCGCGCGAGCGTTGGGCCGGGAGTTGCTTTATTGCTTAGCGGACGACGGGGTTCAGTGCTCGCTGGCTTTGGGCGAAGAGTTGGTTGAGTATCTGGCGGACCTGGGGATTCCACGGGTACGTTGGGCGGAGAGTTGGTTGAGTACCTAGCGGACGAGGGGGTTCAGCGCTCGCGAGAGTGGCACCCGGGCGCCACGCCATCGTGAAACTTTTTGCGGGCGCAAGGCCCGAAAAAAGTTCCCCAATAACGCGTCACCCTACCCACTTTGTGAACCTCGATGTGCGGTGCCTGACACACGTTCGCGCAGACATCAGATGTGCGGTGCCTGCCACACGTTCGCGCGGAACGAAGGCATTCTTAGCGCTCGATGGAAGGACCCGGGCCGGGATATCTCTTCGCGTAGCCGTCAGGGAGGCACCGAGGGAATGGCGCGAGACCCCGCAGGGGGCTCGCAACTGACCGAGGGCACCGCGGAGCGGGGCCGACAGCGAGCGAAGAGATATCGCGGCCCGGGGCCTGGGTGGGGCTAACGACGTCAACGCCAGCGCGGCAATCGAGGCCACTGGGCCCCGGGATGCCGTACCACCGCCTGCGCGGGGGCGACGATGATTGGGTTCTGCTCCGAGGCGACGATGGTGGGGTTCTGCGCCGGGGCGACGATGATTGGGTTCTGCGCAGGGGCGACGATGGTGGGGTTCTGCGCGGGGGCCACGCCGGTGGGGCCGATGTTTAAATTATTGCCGGGACTATATAAAATGTGCGCCTTCCCTTCCCACGGTACACAAGGCAGTCACCATGAAAACACGCGCGGCAGTTGCATTCGAAGCGGGCAAGCCCCTGGAAGTCGTTGAAGTGGACCTCGAGGGGCCGCGCGCGGGCGAGGTCCTCGTCGAGGTGAAGGCGACCGGTATCTGCCACACCGATGCATTTACACTGTCGGGCGACGACCCCGAGGGGGCCTTCCCCGCTATCCTCGGGCACGAGGGCGCGGGTGTCGTGGTGGAGGTCGGCGCGGGCGTCACTTCCGTGAAGCCCGGCGACCACGTCATTCCGCTGTATACACCCGAGTGCCGCGAATGCGAGTACTGCCTGCACCCGAAGACCAACCTGTGCCAGGCGATCCGCTCCACCCAGGGTGAGGGCGTGATGCCGGACGGCTCCAGCCGCTTCTCCCTCGACGGCAAGCCCATCCTGCACTACATGGGCTGCTCCACTTTCTCCAATTACACCGTGCTGCCGGAGATCGCGGTGGCCAAGGTGCGCGAGGACGCGCCCTTCGACAAGATTTGCTATATCGGCTGCGGCGTGACCACCGGCATCGGCGCCGTGGCGTTCACGATGAAGGTCGAGCCCGGTTCCACGGTCGCCGTCTGGGGCCTCGGCGGCATCGGCCTCAACGTCATCCAGGGCGCGAAGATGGTCGGCGCATCGCGCATCATCGGCGTCGACATCAACCCCGACAAGGTGGCACTGGCGAAGAAGTTCGGCATGACCGACTTCGTCAACCCGAAGGAGGTCGATGACGTCGTCGGGCACCTGGTGGAGATCACCGGCGGCGGCCTCGACTACACGTTCGAGTGCATCGGCAACGTCAACACCATGCGCCAGGCGCTGGAGGCCTGCCACAAGGGCTGGGGCCAGAGCTGCATCATCGGTGTGGCCGGTGCGGGCCAGGAAATCTCCACCCGCCCCTTCCAACTGGTGACCGGCCGCTCCTGGAAGGGCACCGCCTTCGGCGGCGCGCGCGGCCGCACCGACGTGCCGAAGATCGTGGACTGGTACATGGAGGGTCGCGTCAACATCGATGACCTCATCACCCACACCATGCCCCTCACCGACATCAACAAGGCCTTTGACCTGATGCACGCTGGTGAGAGCATCCGCTCGGTCGTCATCTACTGATGGAGAAGGTGGCGGAAAACGCCTGCTTTGGCGGGCGCCAGCTGCGCTACGCGCACCATTCCGACGTGCTGTCCTGCGACATGCACTTCGCCGTCTACCTGCCGCCGCAGGCGGACAGCGGCCGGGTGCCCGTGCTGTACTGGCTGTCGGGCCTGACCTGCACGGATGAGAACTTCACCACCAAGGCCGGCGCGCAGCGCTACGCGGCGGAACACGGCATCGCGATCGTCGCGCCGGACACCAGCCCGCGCGGCGACGACGTACCCGATGATCCCGAGGGCGCCTATGACTTCGGCCTCGGCGCGGGCTTCTATGTCAACGCCACGCAGGCGCCCTGGTCCACCCACTACCACATGTACGACTACGTGGTGGAGGAGCTGCCCGCGCTGGTAACGCAGGCGCTGCCCCTGGACGGCGCGCGCGCGGGAATCAGCGGCCACTCGATGGGCGGTCACGGCGCGATCACGCTGGGGCTCAACAACCCCGGGCGCTACCGGAGCATCTCGGCCTTCGCACCGATCAGTTCACCCATGCACTGCCCCTGGGGTGAAAAGGCGCTCAGCAACTACCTCGGTGCTGATCGCGAGGCCTGGAAGAAACACGACAGTGCCCAGTGCGTGCGCAACGCGGCGCAACAATTGCCGTTGCTGGTGGACCAGGGCGACGCCGACAACTTCCTCGCCGAACAACTGCAACCGGAGCGACTGGAGGCGGCGTGTACCGAGGCGAACTACACCGCTAACCTGCGCATGCAGCCGGGCTACGACCACAGTTACTACTTTATCGCGAGTTTTATCGGCGAACACATCGCCTTTCACGCGCAGCACCTGTAACCACGCGCTTACCGGTCAGGGCTTCCAGTCGCGGTGCGCGATGTGCCCCGGGCCGCCCTCCTGCTTGCGCTTGATCGCCTGGTCACCCAGCCATTCGAACCACTCCGCCCAGGATGGCTGGTTCTGCTCCACGCGCAGATCCTCGTTCCACTGCCTGAGTTTGCGACACATGGTGGCCACGATGCCCCCGGCCAGGTCCAGCACGAGATCCATGGGCGCTATACGCCGGTAGACCAACAGGCCCATGGTCTCGAAGGAGGTACACAGACTGATGGCCGCCTGTTCCACCTCCGGACCGCGGGCGCGAATCTCTTCGAGTGTGATGCCGTCGGGCAGCGGCTGCAGGATCGCCATGGCCCGGGCAAGTTCGTCACTGTAAAAAGTCTGCGCCAGGTTGATGGCCACCAGGTCGCGTTGCTGGCGCCGCAGGTGGCGAATCTGCACCCACCCCACGATTAAACCGGTGATGATACTGCCGGCGCCGATGATCTCGGCAATGCCGGCCCAGGTGTCCAGACTGATTTCACCCATGTCACCTACTCCCTGCACCTGGTCTGTCGCCAGGCGCTCTGTGCACGCGCGCAGTATCCCCCCGGTGCCGCGCGGTCGCAAGGCAGACGCTTTACAGCGGCGGCACCCGCTACTAGTCTCAGTCGAGAAACCGCAGGAGACCACCATGGATAAACGCCTGTTGCAGCGCCGCCAACTACTTGCGCACCTCGCAACCCTGGGGGTGCTCAGTGCCCTGCCCGCCCATCTGCTGGCACAGATCATCACCCGCGAACCCGGCGAAAGCCCATTCGGCAAGCACTCCACGGCGGAGGAACTTACCGAGGGTATCGACCTGACCGGCATGACCATGGCGATCACCGGCTGCAATTCGGGGCTCGGCTTCGAGACGATGCGCGTGCTGGCCATGCGCGGCGCGCACGTGATCGGGATCGCGCGCACGCAGGAAAAGGCGGAAGTCGCCTGCGAGAGTGTGGACGGCATGACGACGCCGGCGTTCTGCGACCTCGCCGACTGGGAATCCGTGGTGCAGTGCGCCGACACCGTGCGCGCGATGGACGTGCCGCTGGACGCGTTGATTACCAACGCCGGCATCATGGCGCTGCAGGAGCTCGAACTGGTCAACGGCGTGGAGAAGCAGTTCGCGGTCAATCACCTCGGCCACTTCATCCTGATCAACCAGCTCCGCGACACGGTGCTCGCCGCCCCCGCCGGGCGCTTCGTGGTGCTGAGTTCCGCCGCGCACACGGCGGCCGGGGACGGCATCGAGTTCGACAACCTCGACGGCAGCCAGGGCTACGCGCCGTGGCGCGCCTACGGCGTCTCCAAGCTGGCCAACGCGCTGTGTGCGCGGGAACTTGCGGCACAGATTTCGAACACCAACGCCACGGCGAACAGCCTGCACCCGGGCGTGATCCAGACCAACCTGGGCAAGCACATGCCCTGGTACATCCGCTTCCTGTCGAGCGCCTTCGGCTGGATTTTCATGAAGAGCATACCCGAGGGCGCGGCCACCACCTGTTACGTGGCCACGAACCCTGGTCTCGAGGGAGTGCGCGGCTACTACTTCGCGGACTGCAACGTCGGCGAGGGCACGCAATACCTGACTGACGACGCCATGGCTTCCCGGCTCTGGCAGGTGTCGGAGGAACTGACGCGGGACTATCTGCCGGCCACGCGGCAGGCGTGAGTAACTGCCGGGGCACGCCGTCCCGGCCACGCCCCGCGCAGCGGCGAACAACTGCCCTGCCTACCGGGAAACGGTCTCCAGTTCGCGCAGCTGGTAGCGCAGCCACGACGACAGCCAGAAATTCTCGCTGTCCTCGAGCAGGTGCGCATGCGCCGCGCGCAGCGCCGCGTTGACGCGCGCATCGCCCGGCGATAACAGGTCGAGCAGGTGAATCGCCTCCTCCGGTTTGCCCTCCGCCAGTTTCTCTTCCGCGCGCGCCACAACGCGGTCCGGGCCTCCCGCCAGCTCCACGAGGTCGGCGTGCACCGCGCTCTGCGGCACCGCGTAGAGTTCGGTCGTTGAGCGGTGCTTGAACCAGCCCGCGTAGTTTTCCCAGATGGCGCGCACGCTCCATGACACCTTGCCGTAACCCTGCCCCACCTCCAGCTCCGGCGGCAGCGTGATCCCGGCCATCAGGGAGTGCAGCTCCCTGCCCTCGTTCATGCCCGCGACAGTCGCGTCGTGCACGTACAGGATCGCCCCGTGCAGCGCATCGAGTTCCGACTGTATGAGGTCCGCACCCCGCACCGGGCCGTGGTGACCGTAGAGGATCATCTCGGGTTCCAGCGCGCGCACGCGCTCGACGGCGGCGGCGACAGTCAACGCGTCGCGGTAGCGATCGCCGCGTATGGTGACGAGGTTGGGGAAATGACCGAAGGGACAGCCGAAGAGGTTGCCCGTCAGGCAGATGCGATGCTGGGGCAGCCAGACGATCAGCGAGTCGTTGGTCTCGGCGCCGGGGACTGCGATGAGTTCTACCTCGAGGCCACCCAGCGTGAAGCGGTACTCGCCCTCGAACAGGATGTCCGGTGTGGGCGCATCCTGCGTGGGATAGTCCGTGTAGCCGGCGGCGCCGTAGTGCTCGAACGCGGCGGCGAACTTCTCGGCGAAGGCGAAGGCGGATCGATTGGTGCGGAAGTTCGCCAGGCGCGCGTCGTACGCCTGGTGCTCAGGGTTGTACGCCGTGGCCACCACCTTGAGGCCGGGATGCTGTTCGCGCAGCCACGCGGTTCCGCCCACGTGATCGACGTGGCCCTGGGTGAAGACCAGGTAGCGCACCGGGTCGGCACTGAAACTGTCGAAGTTGCGCTTGATGACCGGCGCCTCGATGCCCATACCGGCATTAACCTGGATATTGCCGTCGCTGGTCTGCAACAGGTAACTGTTGGAGAAAGCCTCCGACAGCACGATAAAGTCGTTGATGCGCTCGCCGCCGAACGCGGCGGGATTCGGTTCTACAGGGCGGCTCTTGTACAGAGGTGTTCTCATGGTTGTGTCCCGGCAGTCACTGCACTTCCACCTGTACGGGGAAGCGATCGAAATAAAAACCAAAGCGCTCGCGCAGGGCGGCGGGCTCGACGCCGAAGTCTCCGCGCAGGTCGTAGACAACCTGGCCGTGCTTGCCGCGCGGGTGCGCCGCCAGGAAGCGTTCAAGCTCGGCGCGGGCCGCGGCGGTCAACTCGAGTCCCGCGCGCGCATAGATGCGCTCGACCATGGCCATGTCGTCGGCCATGAATTCGTGGAACAGGACGTCGATACTCTGCGCAGGCGGCAGCACGTCGCGATCGCGCACGCAGGCCTCGAGCAGGCGCACCACACGGTCGCTCCAGTAATCGATGAGCGCCTGCAGCTCGACCCTGTCGCGATTCAGGCGCTGGCCGTAGGCGAGCATGGTCGCGGCGGACTGGATAACGGAGACAGGGTCGCGGTGGGTGATTGCAACGGTGGCCGCGGGGAAGACCTTGTGCAACACGGGCAACTGCTCCAGGTGCTGCGGGCACTTGAGGACCCAGCGCGTGTTCTCCCCGGTGCGGTCGCCGTCCTGCCAGGTGAGGAGCTTCAGCACCGTTTTCATATACTCGTAATGCGGTGTCTGGTCCGTCGACAGGTAGTGGTCGCGCCAGCGCGGCGACATCGACAACCACTCGTAGTTGTACGAGGCGAAATCCGGACCCATGAGTTCCAGTTCCTCGTGAATGTGGTCCGGGTTCATCGGGTGCATCGCCGCGAGCAGCGGCGACATGCCCTGCATCATCTGCCAGGTGTCTTCGCAACGCTGCCAGCGCGGGTCGACGCCGTCAGCCGACACGTGTTCGCCGGGGCGCGGCACCGGCTCGTAGGATTCCCACAGCGGCAGGGAGCGAAAGCGGGTGTCGGCGCCCAGCAGGTTCAGCAGGTGGGTGGTGCCGGAGCGGGGCAGCCCCGCGACGATGATCGGCGCGTGCACCTGGATGTCATGTATCTCCGGGTGGCGCGTGAGTGTGTCCTGGATCAGCAGGCGGCTGCAGGCGTGCTGCAGCAGTTTGTTGCGCAGGGTGAGCCGGCCGATATTGCGCAGCCCCCGGTCAGCGCCCCACTCGTCACAGAGCAGCCCGATGCGCTCCCGGAAGTCATCGGGACCGAAGTCCGCAAGCCCGGTCTGCTGCACGGCCTCCGCGAGGATACTGTCGGCGCGCAGGTCGACATCGAGCGTCTGCGTGAACTCGATCGCGGCGCGCTGTTGCTCGGTCAGTTCGGGTTCAGCCAGGTCCGTGATACGTATCTTCGCAGCCATGCAGGTGCCGCCTGTGCAGGGTATCGTGCAATAATAATACGATTGTATTAAATATGTAAAGGCTCCCGTACAGATGCTTCCGCGACGCGCAGCCGGCTTGGGAGCGAGCGGCCTTCCCCATTGCGGTACTAGCCCCCACACCCGCCGGGCTGTTAGCATGTCCCGCCCACATCGAAGAACGGTGGCGACCACGATGTTTGAGCGCAACAAGAACAAACCGGCTCCCGAACCCCCCAGGGCGCCGGCCTCCCCATCTTCCAACCCAGCACCATCCAACACTGCCAGCGCGAGGAGCACTGCCATGATAGGACCGAGCATCACGATCAAGGGCGAAGTCACCGGCGAAGAGGATCTGCTCATCCAGGGCACGGTCGAGGGCACGGTGAACCTCGGCAACAACGAGGTGACGGTCGGTGACTCGGGCAAGGTGTTCGCCAATGTCAGGGCGAAGAACATCCGCATCGACGGCGAGGTCACCGGTGACATTGACGGCGCTGAAAAGGTAGTGATTTCCCGTTCGGGCAACGTGCGCGGCAACATCGTGGCGCCGCGCGTCACGCTGGAAGACGGCGCGATCTTCAAGGGCAGCATCGACATGGACCCGGGCGGCGCCTCCGACAAGGTCGACATCACCAGCAAGCAACCGGCCAATTCACCGAGCGCCGAGCCGGATGCCCCGGGCCTGGACCTGAAGAGCGGCTGAGCCGGGACCGGCATTCATGGCAGCATTCGCGGCCGCCCGCAAAGCGGACACTCCCATTGCCACACAGGCCTCCAAGATCCTGCCCGGCCTGGTAGCAGGACTGGACGAGGATACACGGCTGTCCGTGCTGCACGTGGGGCCGGCCTGCGGCGACACGCTGGACTTCTTTGCCGGGTTCCGCAGCCGACTTTATATTGTCGATGCGTTCACCGAGCTGCCGCTGCGGGTGCCGGATGACGAGCCGCCGGATTTCGAGGGCCAGTGGCGCGAGATCCTGCAACTGCCGACCGACACGCGCTTCGACCTGTGCCTGTTCTGGGACCTGTTCAACTTCCTCAGCGCCCCCGCCGTCCGGGCCATGATGGCCGTACTGGCGCCCAGCCTGCAGGAGGGGGCGCGCGGCCACGCCTTCTCGGTCCACAACCCGCGGCACTCGTTGCAGAACTGCCTGTACGGTATACGCGATGCCAACACCCTCAGCACGCGCCCCCGTCAGCACACCCCGCCGGGCTACGCGCCCCTGAGCCAGCGGCAGCTCAGCGCCGCCCTGGCATGCTTCGATATCGAGCGCAGCGTGCTCCTGCCGGACAGCCGGCTGGAACTCTCCCTGCGGGCGAAGCGCGCGCCGAACCAGCCGGTAAGCCGGGGACCCTGACCAGGCCCTGTGGGGTACCGGTCGCCGCCCTGTTTCGCGGGCCCCGGCCGCCACCGGGCGAGTGCCTGTAAAATCGCGTGTACTGGGCTACTATAGACACATGCAACACCGCCGCTGCCAATACCTCACCCTCGCGCTGGGCCTGCTGCTCGCGGGCGCCGCCGGCGCCACCACCGTGTACCGGACCGTGGACCGTTTCGGGGCGGTCAGTTTCTCCGACACACCGCCCGCACACGCGGCGATACCCGCCGAGACGTTGCAGATCAGCGCCAGCCCGGGCAGTGAAGACGACACTACCGCCGCGCGCCTCGAGGAGATGCGCGAGACGACCGCGCGCATGATCGCCAGCCGCATGGCCCGGGAGCGCCACCGCGCCGAGTTGCGCAAGCTGCACGCCGAGACAGACCTGTCGCGCGCCGCCCTCGACGCACCCTACCCGGAAGAGGACTACACGGTGTACCGCGAGCCACTGTACCTGACGCCTTATCGCAGGCACCCCGTCGGTCACCGGCCGCGTCCCCCGCTGAGGGCTGCCCCGGCACCCCGGTCGAGCTACCCGGCTTCGCTCATCCGTCGCCACTACAACCCGCAGGTGCGCCAGGTCTTCGAATAGGACCAGGCGACACGGCACGCTATTTCCCTGCACTGACGCATGCGCCAGCCACGCGAGTTTACGATTGACGTCGGCGATATCGACCTGGCCGTCCACGAGTGGGCCGGCACCGGCGAGCCGCTGCTGCTACTGCACGCCACGGGGTTTCACGCCCGCTGCTGGACCGAGGTCGTATTGCGGCTTCCCGGTCGCCACATCTACGCGATCGACCTGCGCTACCACGGCTCCAGCGGCGCCGCGGGCGAGGTCGACTGGGGCGTCATGAGCCGTGACGTCGCCGCCTGCCTCGAGATCCTGGACCTCAACAATGTGCTGGGCGTCGGCCACTCCATAGGCGGCTACCTGCTCACCCGCGCCGCCACCCAGGATCCGCGACGCTTCCGCCACCTGTTGTTGCTTGACCCCGTGATCATGTCGCCGGAGAGCTACGCGGCGCTCGGCAAGTTCCGCGCGGGTTTGTCGGCCAGCGACCACCCTGTCAGCCGGCGGCGGAACCAGTGGCGCGACGCCGATGAGATGTTCGAGCGCTTCGCGGGTCGCGAACCGTTTACGACGTGGCGCCCGGAGGTATTGCGCGACTATTGCGAGTACGCGCTGCGCCCGCACAGCGAAGAAGAGTGGCAACAACTGGCCTGCGACCCGATCAACGAGGCCGCGATCTACATGCACCAGGGCGGCAACGAGGTGCTCTACGAGCAACTGCCCAACCTGCAACTGCCGGTGACCCTGTTGCGCGCCCCGCCGGGCGAAGGCGGACCCGGCCACGACTTCGCCAACTCCCCCACGTGGCCGAAACTCGGCGAAGTCCTTCCCAACTGCACCGAGACCCTGCTGGAAAACCACAACCACTTCATCCCGATGCAGGACCCCGATCTCGTGGCACGTTATATAGAAGATATCTGCAACGCTGGCGCTTGAACGCCGGCCGGATATACTGTGCTCCCGCAAATCCGGAGCGCAACCCGATGAGTTTCACCCGCCACGCAATACCCGTGCTGCTGACGCTTGCGCTTGTCGCCTGCAGCGACAACAGCGACGACGGCCTCGGCGAGCCGTCCTCGGTCACCGTGATCTCCACCGCGGCACCGGAGGGCGCGGCCGGCGGCATGGGTGCGCTGACTTTCCGCGTCATTCTCGACCGGCCGCAGTCCACGCCGACGCGCATCGACTATCGCACGGTGGCCGGTTCCGCGACCGCCGGCGTCGACTACCTGGACACGCAGGGCCGCACGACCATTCCCGCGGGTGCGCTGTCGGGTTCCATCACGATAGAACTGGTGGGCGACGCCGAGGAAGAGGACGGCGAGACGTTTACCCTGGAGTATTCCGCCGGGGGCAATGTCACGGCGACGGCGGACAGCGCCCTCGGCACCATCGCGAACGACGACAGCACCTGCGACCAACCGTTCAGCAATGACCCCAACCCCTGGATCATCGGCGACGCCGACCCGCTGAACTTCGCCCACCGCGGCGGCGTGATCGATTTCCCGGAGAACACGCTCTACGCCTACGCGGAGGCCGCGCGGGCCGGCGCCGACGTCCTGGAGATGGATGTCTACCAGACCCTGGACAACGAACTGGTCATACTCCACGACCTGACGGTGGATCGCACGACCAACGGCACCGGCCGCGTCGCGGACCTCACGCTGGCGGAACTGCGCGCGCTGGACGCGGCGTACTGGTTCATCAGCGGCGAGGGCACGCGCCGGGACCGCCCCGAGGAGGACTATACCTTCCGCGGGATTGCCACGGGGGCGAAACCCCCGCCCCCCGGTTACGCGCCGGAGGACTTTCGCATCCCGACCCTCGAGGAGGCGCTCGCCCGCTTCCCGCACGAGTTGATCAACCTCGAACTGAAGCCGGACCTCGACGGCGAGGGCAACTACGAGCAGCAGATGGCGGAATTGCTGCAGCGCTACGGCCGCCGCACCGACGTCATCGCGGCGTCGTTCGTCGACGAGGCGGCCTTCAATTTCAAGGACGTCGCGCCCTGTATCTATACCTCGGTGCCGCTGGACCAGGCGGTGGGTATAGGACTTGCCTACTTCGCCGGTGGCCCCATGCCGGAGGTGCCGGAACACATCACCTGGCAGGTACCGCCCGACACGAGCCAGATCAGCCAGTTGCCCGACGACCTGTTCCTCGAAGTCATCACACCCCGCTTCGTGGCCGACAGCCACGCGGTGAACCTCGCTGTCCAGGTCTGGACCATCAACGCCTGCGAGGAAATGCTGCAGATGATAGATGCAGGCGTCGACGCGATCATGACCGACCGACCACTGCTGCTGGAACAGATCCTCAACACCCCGCCCGCGGAGCGCAGTTGCGACTGACCCGCCCTACCCAATACAAGAAAAACACATCGATAAGGAAACGCCATCATGAATACCGTCATCGCCAGCCTGCTCATCCTCTGCATCCTGCCGATCGCCTGCGCCTGGATAGCCGGCTACCACAAGCAAAAGCAACTGGGCAGCGTCGACAACAAGGAACCGCGCACGCAGGCCCTGCAACTCACCGGCGCCGGCGCCCGCGCCATGGCGGCGCAGGGCAACTCCTGGGAGGCGCTCGGAATTTTCAGCGCCGCGGTGCTCGCCCTCACCGTCGCCGGGGTGGACCTCGCCACCGTCAGCGCCCAGGCGCTCGCCTACACCGTCTTGCGCATCATCTACATCCCGCTGTACATCGCGAACATCGACAAGGCGCGCTCACTGGTGTTCCTCGCCGGCTTCGGCATCTGCATGTACTTTTTCTACCTCGCCCTGACGCACTGAGGCGGGAGCAACCGACATGAGCATCCAGGAGAACAAGGCAGTTGTCGAACGCATGTGGCGCGCGCTGTCCGAGATGGACTGGGACGCGATGAAAGCCTGCATGCACCCGGAAATCTTCTACGAGGACATTCCCACCGAGGATGCCGGCGCGCCCGGGCCGGACAACACCGTGAAGCGCCTGCAGATCGCCTTCGACCACCTGGCACAGCAGGAACAAACCACCCACCATATCGCGGCCGAGGGCGACACCGTCTTCATCGACCACACCGAGAAGTGGACCTTCAAGACCGGGGAAACCGCACAACACCGTTTCGTCACGCTGCACGAAATGAAAGACGGCCTCGTCTACCGCTGGAGCGACTTCTGGGACATGAACCGGTTCGTCAGCCAGTTTCCCGACTGGTTTCTCGAGGAGATGGCGAAGGCGAGCGCCGAAGACTTCGGCGGCTAGTAACGAGCAGGTAGCGTCACTAAATCCCGACACACAGACTAACACTATACTGTGACCACGATGCTGGAACTGCGCCCCAACTGCAAAACTTGCGACTGCGATCTGCCGCCGGACAGCGAAGCGGCGCGCATCTGCAGTTTCGAATGCGCCTTCTGCGCGGACTGTACCGACGGACCACTAGCAGAAAAGTGTTCCAACTGCGAAGGTGAACTGCTACCCAGGCCGCGCAGGGCGGTATCCCTGCTGGAGAAATTCCCAGGCTCCAGCACGAGAATAACGCGCTAGCTCGGGAAAAGCGTCAATTCATGTAGTCCAGCCCCGATTGGTCACTGCAGTGTCAGTGTTCTCCGAGATCATATAATGAAAAAAACGACTCTCTGGGAACGAACCGGCTCATCCAGGGCGTCACCGTTAACACCGTTAACACCGTTAAAACGGCATGGGAGTGTTCTAAAAAGTCAGTCAAGAATGTACATCAACCCGACGGAAAACGTCGAGTCCTTGTGTTCTGTATCCAGGTCTCTGATGAGTATCGGGTTAGGCGAAGGAAGGATAGTCAGCTCTGCGCGGCCATTTTTTGATTCATAGTCTTGGAACTTCAGGCCAATCGTGTACGCCCAGTTTTCCGCGATACCAGCGCTCCATTGCAATCCGTAGCTGAGCCCCGTAGCAGTTCCGCTAAATCCGAGTTCACCGAGAGTAAGGTCTGCATTTGGCAATGGCTCCGACGGAACTTTGCTTTCAGAAAACTCTGAATCAAGCGACGCGTACGCCATACTGAAAGTCAGCGCCCCAATATCACCAAAGTCTTGTGTATAGCTACCGCCAAGGAATAATCCATCTTCAACAAATTGCTGGTCCTTGTTTTGAAAGAGAAAATTAAATTCGAGTGATTCCAAATCCCAACGTCCATATTTATATCCCCCGAACAAGTTCCACCCTTTCCCATTATTGAACCCTGCAGTAAAGTTGAAATCGACCCTATCATACTCTGACCGACGGCCATCGTTTCCCGGGAAGAAAGCTGTTTGACCCGGAACCGCCTCCACATTGACTTCGAGCGTGGTAGTTTCAGTCTGAGGAACTAAATCATATTGAGCAGTCAGATAAAAACCCTCATAGAACACCGTCGCGGAAAACATCGCGACATATATAGTTTCATCAAAGCTAATATCTGCAAACGCCGCTCCCACACCCGTGGAAACAGATGAAGTGCGAAACTCTACCTCTCTAACGCCAATTGATAACCCTGCAATATAACCAATCTCTTCGTCCGCGTGAGGCACTACTGAGAAACCGGAAGCTATGGCTGCGACTATGGCTACAGCGAACCTTCTAAATATTAGTTTTTTCACTTAAACAATCTCCTTATTGTAAGTCGTTTCAAACCCCGCGACCAAGCGAGAGTGTTTCGGCTAAAAGGTCGGAGTCGGAAACCTCCGCGAAACTTTCTTGGCAGAGGACATCTTGCGCTCAAATTCCGAACCCAGGGCCGGAACGCCGAGGCCAGAAATCTCACTGCTCTCGAGCGCATTTTTATATACAAGCAGAAGATCGTCTCGCTTCTCAGACAAGTAATAATTGAATCGGGCCTGGAAAGATTCCACGACTTCCTCGGCGAGAGACTCCAAGCCCGCATGCGAGGCATCGATTCGCAACCCCTGATCGATCGATCGAAGCGCCTCAATATGCATAGCAGCCACCTCGCGCTGCGTGGCGAGAGAATCATCAGATTCGGGGAACGAGGCAATATTTTCGACGATATTTTGTGCCGCGGCGAGATACTCTGCCGCGCGCGCCCTATTACGTTGTCGCAACATGACGTCAGAACTGAACTCGCTCACTGCCTCATTCCCCTCGAACTTCGCTCCCAAGTAATCCGAAATTTCTACTGCGCGTGATATTTCCAATGAAGCCAGCGCGGCCCGGCCCTCGACAAGCTCTGCCGCTACGAGGGAGTTCAGCGCGGTCTGTGTCTGCCAATCTCTTGCATCAAGCGCAAGTATCTGTAAATTAATCTCAATAAGTTCACGCCGCTTAGAACTATCGGTTCCCAGGTTGGACGCCAGCTCATCGGCACGGTCATGCAACTTGCGCAGCCTAGAACGTTTGCTGTTAATCTGGGATTGTGCGACCTCAAGCGATTCACGGAGCGGATTAGAAACTTCTACAGACACAAATCTTTCTAGTTCGGTAATAAGTTTATCCGCCTCGGACAGCAATCCGCGATCAATTCGATCCTGGATTTTCAGACTGGCTGCAGAAGTAATTCGCCGCTCCAGCGAGCCGAGCTCCCGATAACCTGGGGCCACTTCTCTTAGGCGAGCCAGCGCGTGAAAAGCATTGGCCTGGCGCGGCATCAGGTAGGCGGACTGAGCTATCATCTGGCCTACTTCAATAGCTAGGCTTTCGGTGAGCGCCTCCTTCTCCATAGCCTGCTCTCGCAGCCCAATGACACGAGCGAGTTCAACCTGGAGTTCCGGCGATAATGAGCCAATATTTGTAACAAGGTTAATCAACGCTTCCGCGCTCTCAATGCGCCCCTCCTCCAGCGCAATTTGTGCTTGTTCAAGGGTTTGCGCCGCCATATTGTTTCGCATTTGTTCGCGAGCACGTTTATCAGCCTCTGATTTAGATAGGGCGTCTACCTGCTGTTCTGACTCGAGAGACAACTGGGAATCGGTAGCGTCAGCCCTGTCCCCGGTCTCAAGATAGGGAAACAGAACCAATACACCACCGACCACGAGCATTGTGCAAATAAGAGCAACTGACAGTTGCCTCAGTCGCTTGAAACGCAATTCCTGTGCAGCTGCTCTGCGAGTCGCGTTTTTCCTTCTACGCGAACGAGTCCCAGACATACCAGACGCAAGCGAGTCTCCCAGTTCTGCATGGGGCTGGCTTTGCAGAATGGTGGTTGACAACTCTTCGGGCATGACTTGCCTGATCTGATCAATCGCCCAAATTAAATGCATGCCAGACTCGTATCGATACGCGGGCTCTTTCTCCAGTACTGTATCTACGACCTCTTGAAAGAGGCACATTTCAACGGGAAGCGGCGGAACTTCGGCAGACACATGTTGCAGGCCTACTGCAGCAGCACTGTTAGCAGTGAACGGCGCCGTTCCGGATAACAGCTCATAGAACACGACACCGAGGCTATAGAGGTCTGACCTCAGATCCAGATCTTTCCCAAGCGCTTGTTCCGGACTCATGTACCTGGGTGTACCGAGGACTGCACCCGCCTGGGTAACCTCTGTATCTGCAGTAAGATCCCGCGCTATCCCAAAATCAACCAGGCAGACACTTCCATCCGAGCGAAACATTATGTTGGCAGGCTTGATATCCCGATGAATGACTCCCTGCTCTGATGCATAGTCAATCGCATCAGCGATAGATTTGACGATTTCCAAGGTTTCCAGCAGGGGAATGCCCGTCTTTAAGCGCTCCTTGAGGTCTCCTCCAGGGAGATATTCCATCGCTAGGTAGTAGTTTCCGTCGACAGAACCCGTATCAAAGACCTGGACGATATTCGGATGGGTAAGGTGCGCTGCAATCCGCGCTTCGCGCAGGAACCGTCTGCCGAAGTGTTCGGTTTCAGCCCTGTTTGCAGTGAGAACTTTGAGCGCAACAAGACGGCCAAAGCTCGTCTGCTCGGCGAGATAGACACTGGACATGCCTCCCTCGCCGAGAGAATTAATTACCTTATAGCCTGGGATGTAGATATTTGCCACTGGGCAACTGCCTCCAATCCCCCCAAAAAGTGACCCTAGAAACCCGACTACGGTTCGTGTTCACTTCCTTCCTCCCCTGCCTCAGAACAGCAGGGCCTCAGTGAAGCCTAGGGGAGCGGAATCCTTTCCAAGGGACACTAGTGTCTACACTCCGATCACGCCACGCCGTACGCCAGCATCGCGTCGGCCACCTTGATGAAGCCGGCGATATTGGCGCCCTTCACGTAGTTGGTGAAGTCGCCCTCCTTGCCCCACTTCGCGCAGTTGTTGTGGATGTTCTGCATGATGTCCTTGAGCTTCTGCTCCAGTTCCTCGGACGTCCAGGCCATGCGGATGCTGTTCTGGGTCATCTCCAGGCCTGACACCGCGACGCCGCCTGCGTTGGCCGCCTTGCCGGGGCCGTAGAGCAGCTTGTTTTCGAGCAGGACATGGATGGCCTCGACGGTGGTCGGCATGTTGGCGCCCTCGGAAACCGCCTTGCAACCGTTCGCGACCAGCGTCTTGGCGTCGTCCTCGCCCAGTTCGTTCTGCGTGGCGCAGGGAAACGCGAGGTCGCAGGGCACGCCCCAGGGTCGCTTGCCCTTGTGGTACTCCGCCCCGAAGTGCTTGGCGTACTCCGAGATGCGGCCGCGCTTGACGGTCTTCAGGTTGATGACCCAGGCCAGTTTCTCCGCGTCGATACCATCCTTGTCGTAGATGAAGCCACTGGAGTCGGACAGGGTGACGACCTTGCCGCCGAGGTGATTGATCTTCTCGGTACAGTACGTCGCGACATTGCCCGAACCGGACACGACGCAGGTCTTGCCCTTGATGCTGTCGTTGTGGTGATTGAGCATGTTTTCCATGAAATAGGCGTTACCGTAGCCGGTCGCCTCGGTGCGGATCAGACTGCCGCCGAACTCTATCGCCTTGCCAGTGAGCACGCCGGTGAACTCGTGGCGCAGGCGCTTGTACTGGCCGAACATGTAGCTGATCTCGCGCGCGCCGACACCGATATCGCCCGCGGGCACGTCGGTATTGGGGCCGATGTGGTGGAAGAGCTCGGTCATGAAGGCCTGGCAGAAGCGCATGACCTCGCGGTCGGACTTGCCCTTGGGGTTGAAGTCGGAACCGCCCTTGCCCGCCCCCATTGGCAGCGTCGTCAGGCTGTTCTTGAAGGTCTGCTCGAAGCCGAGGAACTTCAGGATGCTCAGGTTCACCGAGGGGTGGAAGCGGATACCGCCCTTGTAAGGCCCGATGGAGTTATTGAACTGCACGCGGTAACCGCGATTCACGCGGATATGCCCCTCGTCGTCCTCCCAGTTCACACGGAAGATGATGGTGCGGTCCGGCTCGGTCATGCGCTGGATGATCCCCGCCTGCCGGTACCTCGTGTGCTCGAGGATGAACGGGATCACCGACTCCGCCACCTCGTAAACCGCCTGGTGGAACTCCTTCTCCCCGGGTGTGCGCTTCTTCAGCCCGGACATGAAGTGTTCCAGTGACAGATCGTCGTACATAACAAGCTCCTTCTTTTATAAGCCCTGGATGGGGTGTGCTGGACGCACGTATGGGCGATAGCAATGAAGTGTAGACAAGTTTTCAATAGTCACACGAAATTTGCGCGCCGACCAGCTACCGCTAGACAGCAAGCGTAAACCCATGGTACTTGTGTTGGATATCCGACCGACACGAACTGGCACTGCACTGGCACTACATGACTGGCCCGGTTGAGTCACTGCGCCGCCTCGGGCGCGAACTGCGGCGCCGCGGCGTGACGCGCGCCTGCGTCGTCTACATCATCGCCTGCTGGGTGGTCCTGCAGGTCAGCGATATCGTGTTCAACTCACTCGAGGCGGACATGACCCTCGTCTCCCGGGGCCTGCTGGCGGCGGCCCTGCTGGGACTGCCGGTGGTGATCGCCATTTCCTGGTTCTACCAGTTTTCCGCCACGGGCGTACGCCGCACTACACCTTTCACGGAGCAGCGCGTGCTCGACAACATCGCCATGCTCGACGACCGCCGCAAGGATGCACCAAAGCGGGGCCTCCCGGCCCGCCACGCGGCGACCTACGACTGGGTACTGGAAGTCGACTCGGGGCCGCTGTCGGGCAAGCGCTACGGCGTGGAGGAAGATGTCATCGTGGGTCGCTCTTCCGGTTGCGAACTGACGATTCCGGTGGCGCATATATCGCGCCGCCATCTGCGCTTTCGCATCGACGACGACGGCCTGCTGCTCGAAGATCTCGGTTCGTCCAACGGCACGCTGTTAAACGGCCGTCAAATTGCCGGGCCAACCCTGTTACACCATCATGACGTGGTGGAAATTCCCAACGTGAAAATTCGCGTCCTTGAGAACCTGGCACGCGCGCGCAACACCGACGCGACCACCCAACACACGTTGCAACTCGCGGCGGAGCGCAATCCCCATAAAGTCCCGCCAGAAACTTGACTTCGTTTAGGCAGAGTCTATAACTTACCTGTCATGACAGGAACGTCCGTGAAGGTGCCGTAAGAGCACCGAGGCACCCGAAAATTACAAAAACGGGAGTGCACAGCTTTGGCTGAGAGCTACCACATCGCCATTATTGGCGCTGGTCCGGCTGGGCTGAGTGCAGCCGGAAGAGCGGCCCACCACGACAAGGAGTCCGGGGCAAGCAATCCCACCTACGTCCTCCTTGAAGGTTTCTCGACCTTCGCGAAAACGATCCAGAAGTACCAGAAGGGCAAGCATGTCATGGACACGCCCGGCTTCCTGGACCTGCGCAGCCCCGTACCGTTCGTGGCCGGCACGCGGGAGGCCATCCTCGACGGCTGGCAGAACAGCATCGACACCGACGGCATCAACATCCGCTACAACAGCGAGGTGACCGCGATCGAGGGGGAGCGCGGCAACTTTTCCATCAAGACCTCGAGCGGCGAGACGATCAGCGCCGAGCACGTGATCATGTCGATCGGCACCCAGGGCAACCCGCGGACGCTCGGGGTTCCAGGTGATGCTGAATCTGACTTTGTGCTCTATACCCTTGATGATCCTGAAGAATTCCAAAAGGAGACCATCGTTGTCGTGGGCGCGGGCGACGCCGCGATCGAAAACGCCATCGCGCTGGCCGAGTACAACAAGGTGTATATCGTCAACCGGCGCAACGAATTCAGCCGGGCGAAGGACGGCAACCTGAACGCGGTACTCGCGGCCATCAACGACAAGAGCCGCGACTTCCACTGTTTCTACGAGACCAATATCGGCGGCCTGGAACTGCCGGACGCACCCGGCGCCGCCGGGGCCATCATCCTGAACACGGCCACCGGCGAGGAGCGGGTGGAGTGCCACCGCATCATCGCCCGGCTGGGCACCCTGCCGCCGCGCAAGTTCGTGGAGTCCTGCGGCATCGAGATCTCCAGCCCCAGCGCCGACGCGGTACCGGACGTCGACAACGAGTACATGAGCAACGTGCCGGGTCTCTACGTCATCGGCGCGCTCGGCGGCTACCCGCTCATCAAGCAGGCGATGAACCAGGGTTATGACGTCGTCGAGTACATCCACGGCAACCACGTGGAGCCCGTGGACACGCCCATCCTGAAGAAGAAGTTCCAGGGCCTGCCGATCAAGATGCCCACCCCGGAAGAGGTTCTGAGCCTCTACCAGTCCAAGATCCCGATGTTCCGCCGCATGAACCCGCTCGCCTTCCGCGAGTTGATTATCGAGAGCCGCATCCTCGTCGGCCTCGAGCCGGGGGAGTTCGACCGGACCCCCGCGGACGACGACGAACACGCCACGGTTTTCATCAAGGACGGCGAGCCGGTGTACCAGCACGGCGAGTACTCCACCTCCTTCTATACCCTCGTGGAGGGCGAGGTGCGCATGCAGCTCGACGAGGACGGGGCCTGGCACGACATCAAGCCCGGGCAGTTCTTCGGCGAGATGAGCCTGATCTCCGGGCGCCCGCGCCAGGGCAGCGCCATCGCCGAACGCGACTGCATCCTGATCGAGACGCCGCGGCGTATCATGGTCAAGCTGATGAACTCCAACGAGGAGGTGCGCGCCGGCATCGACCGCGTCTTCATCATCCGCGCGCTGCAGTCGGCTTTCAAACCGAACCTGTCCCTGGCCGAGATGGCGGAGATCGCCGACAACGTCGAGTCCTGCCAGTTCAAGCCGGGCGAGGCGATCTTCCGCGAGGGCGAAGAAGGCGACGCGCTGCACCTGATCCGCTCGGGCACGGTGACACTCTCCCGCGGCAAGGAACAACTCGTGGTCGCCAAGCGCCACTCCGGCGAAATCGTCGGCCAGATGGCGCTGATGGGCTCACCCATGCGCCGCGACACCGCGACCGCCGCCGTCCGCGCCGAAACGCTCAAGGTGCGCCGCCCCGAATTCCTGAAGATGGCCAACAGCCAGCCCGATACGGTGGAGAAGCTCCAGGACGGCCTGAGCACCCTGCTGCGCCAGACCAACTCCATGGCGTCCCAGCCCGAATCCTCCCGCGCCATCGGCTTCCTGATGGACCAGGGCCTGGGCGAGGCGACCAACGCGCTGGTGATCGACGAGGCGCTCTGCGTCGGCTGCGACAACTGCGAGAAGGCCTGCGCCGAAACACACGGCGGCATCTCCCGCCTGCGCCGGGAGGAAGGCGCGTCGTTCGCGTCCCTGCACGTGCCCATCGTGTGCCGCCACTGCGAGCTGCCGCACTGCATGAAAGACTGCCCGCCCGACGCCCTGCGCCGCTCGCCGACCGGCGAGGTCTTTATCTCGGACACCTGCATCGGCTGCGGCAACTGCGAGACGAACTGTCCCTACGACGCCATCAAGCTGAGCTACCAGCCCAAGCCCAAGCCCTCCCTCTTCTCCTGGCTGTTCTTTGGCCGCGGCTCGGGACCGGGAGAGCCCGACAGCTTCACGCCGACTGATGCCTCCAAGAATTCCGGCAAGAAGGCCGTCAAGTGCGACGCCTGCATGAACCTGGCCGGCGGCCCGGCGTGCGTGCGCGCCTGCCCCACGGGCGCGGCGGTCAGGCTGGGCCCGGAACAGTTCATTGAACTGGTGGAGGCGCGCTGACAATGCATGAGAGCCTTCTCAGCTGGCAGCGTTTCCGCTACCTCTATATCGCACTCGCGCTCGCGGGCGCCAGCATCGTCCTCTATATCACCCAGAGCGGCAACACCGCGCAGCCGCCCAACGGCGGCACCTGGCAGGGCTATACGCTGGGCACCGTCGGCGCCCTGCTGATCCTGTGGCTCAGCCTGCTCGGCATCCGCAAGCGCCAGTACAGTTCCAATGTCGGCTCGGTGCAAAGCTGGGCGTCGGCCCACGTCTACCTCGGTATCGCACTGCTCGTGGTCGCCACGCTGCACTGCGCCGCCCAGTTCGGCTGGAACGTGCACACACTCGCCTATGTGCTCATGTGCCTGGTCATCGGCACCGGCATCTACGGTCTCTACGTCTACCTGCACCTGCCCCGCGCCATGGCGCGCAACCACGCCGGCCGCGACGTGAACAGCTGGATGAAGGAGCTGGGCGACGTGGACGACGGGATCCGCGACGCCGCGGGCAATGTCGACGCCGACCTGCAGGCAATGGTGTTGTCGGCGCTCGATCTCACCCGGCTGGGTGGCGGCGTCTTCGCGCAAATATTTGCACAGGACCGCTGCCGCGTGCAGACCGGCAGCGGCGTCATCTCCAACCAGGGCCAGCAGGCCCTGATCGACGAATTGTCCAGGCGCATACCCGACGCGCGCGTCGTCCGCGAGGCCGAGACGCTGAACGAGCTGATGGCGCTCTTCGGGCGGCGGCAGGTCATCCTGAACCTGCTGCGCAAGGACGTGCAGTACCGGGCGCTGCTCAAGATCTGGCTGTACTTCCACGTGCCACTGACCATGGCCCTGCTGGTGGCCCTGACCATTCACATCATCGTTGTCTTCCTCTACTGGTAGCGCCGTGCATTATCTGATCAGAACTCTCACAGGTCGCGGCCGGGACACAGCTCTCGAGACGGAATACTCCGCAGACCAGCTCACACTGGGCAGCGGCGAGAAGGACACGGTGCAGTTGCCGGGCCTGGCCGGACAGCTCCGCTTCAGCCCGACCGGCGACGGCGGCGCCAGTTTCTCGGCGAAGGGCATCAAGGCCACGATCGGCGGCGACAGCACCGCCAAGGCCAAACTGGCGGTCGGCGACCAGCTCCAGGTGCCCGGCTACGCGCTGGAAGTCATCGCGGCGCCGACCGGCTTCGATTTCGGGCTGCAGATCCAGTCCGAGGGCGTCAGCTACGCGGACAGCATGGAGGTCAGCGAACGGCTGTGGAGTATGCGGCGCTCGAGCTGGTTGCTTGCACTCCTGGTCCTCGTGCTGTGCTTCCTTATCCCCGTCGGGGTCCTGTTCTCCCCCGACGTGGCGCAGACATTGCGCGACGCGCCACTGCCGGACGACGGCATGTGGTCCAGCGGCCCGCTGGTCAGCGCGCACTCCACGGCGGGCATCGCCGAGGACTGCCAGTCCTGCCATACCACACCGTTTGTGATGGTGAAGGACCAGGCCTGCCTGACCTGCCACCGCGACATCCAGGAACACGTGGACATCGGCATACACGGGGCGGAGGATTTCGCCGACGTACGTTGCGCCACGTGTCACCGCGAGCACAATGAGCCCACGACCATGGTGCGCATGGACAACGGCCTGTGCGTCGATTGCCACGCCGAGCCGGCCGACTTCCCGAAGGCCGAGGGCATGGCCGAGGCGCACAACTTCACGGCCGATGAGCACCCCGAATTCCGCATCGACCTGCTGGTGCCGAAAGGTCGCGGCGGTTCGATGAGCTGGGTCTACGAACCGCGTCGACTGAACGAGCCGGGTCTGGCCGAACAGTCCGGTCTCAAGTTCAACCACGACGTGCACCTGAACCCGGCCAAGGTGAAGAACCTGCAGACCGACGAGGCGCTGGACTGCGCCGCCTGCCACCAGCTGGAGGCGGACGACGAGCACTTCGCGCCCATCACCATGGACGGCGAGTGCCGCAGTTGCCACGAGCTGGTCTTCGACAAGTTCGATCCCAAGCGTGAACTGCCGCACGGTAATACCGAGGCCGCGCTCGTGGCCATGGAGGCGCACTACATTCGCCAGTTCACCGACCCTGACCTGCGTGCCAAGCGCTCCGGCGGAGACAATGACGCCCGCTCGAGCCGCCGCAAGCCCGGCAGCAAGCCGAACGAGGGCGTGACCTGTAACGGCACTCCCTTCGAGTGCGGCCGCCAGGAGACCGAGCGCCAGGCCGGCGTCCAGTTCAGCAAGACAGGCTGCGTGACCTGCCACAACGTGGTCGATTCCATGAGCGACAACCTGCTCGACCGCTACTACGTGCAGCCCGTGCGGATCACGGGCGACTGGTATACCGGCAACCGATTCGATCACCGCGCCCACATGGCCTTCCAGGGCGAAAACCAGGATGAAGTCTGCATGAGCTGCCACGAGGTCATGACCTCGGGCCATGCCGAAGACATCCTGATTCCCGGCCGCGACAACTGCCTGGAGTGTCACGACGACAACCTGGGCGACACCACCGTTTACTGCGTCAGTTGCCACGCGTTCCACCTGCCCGCGGGCACCATGGCTACCGAAAGCCGGAACGTCGGCCTGATGCACCAAAACCCGCGCGAGAGCACTGAGGGAGAATAAACCATGAAATGGCGTGCACTATTGCTCAGCGGAGTTCTCGTCCTCGGCGCCTGCGGCGGCGGAGGGGGCGGCGGACCCGGCCTGGGCTCCTCCCCCGGCAACGACGATACGGGTAAATCGTGCGACGGTTTCTGCGCGGACGCCGGGGCACCCATCCGCCTGACGGTGGCGGACGTCAAGCAGATCCTGGCCCAGGCGCTGCACCAATCCACCGCACTGGAGGGCGCCGAGAAAACCACCATCGCGGTCGTGGACCGGGTCGGCAATGTGCTGGCAGTTCACCAGAAAGGCGGCGGCCAGACCCTGCGCATCACGACGGACGACCCGAATCAGGTCAAGGCGGCGCTCGATGGCCTGACGATTCCCGCCGATTTCAGCCCGGACACGCTGGCCGCGATCGCCAAGGCCATTACGGGCGCCTACCTGTCCAGCGAGGGCAATGCATTCACCACCCGCACCGCCAACCAGATCGTGCAGGAACACTTCAACCCGGGCGAGCGCAACCAGCCGAGCGGCCCGCTGTTCGGCGTGCAGTTCAGCCAGCTCGCCTGCTCCGACTTTATGATGGCATCGCCCGAGCCGGGCACGAGCGTCGGTCCGCAGCGTTCGCCGCTGGGCATGTCCGCGGATCCGGGCGGCCTGCCGCTGTACAAGAACGGCACTGTGGTCGGCGGCATCGGTGTCATCTCGGACGGCCTGTACGGCATCGACAAGAACATTCTCAACAACGACCGCGACAACGATGAGATGATAGCGGTAGCGGGTACCTTCGGGTTTGCCGCTCCCAAGCCGCGACGCGCGGATCGCATCACGGTTGAGGGCAAGACCTTCCGCTACGCCGACGTCGACTTCGAGAATCTCCCGGTGTCGCCGGAAGATGCGCCGGCCTATGACTCACTCGGCGCAGAGATGGGAATGCTGCGCGCGGTAAACGGCTACACAGACGGAGCGATCGTCGCGGGCACGGCATTTACCACCCCGGAATCCGGCGTGCGCGCGGTGCAGGCGGGCGACTACCCACCGGCCGACGTCGCGGACTTCCAGGCGCTGCAGGCGTTTACCTTCGTCGACGAGAACAACCAGGTGCGTTTCCCCCCGAGGGACGGCATGGACGCGGCCGAGCTGGCCCAGGCGGGCGGCGCGGCCCCGATTTCCGCCGATGAGGTCACGCAGCTGATGAAAAGCGCCCTCGGCGTCGCGTTGCGGGGTCGCGCGCAGATCCGCACGCCGCAGAGCACGCCGATCCGGGTCACAGTTTCCGTCGTCGACTCCCAGGGCAATATCCTCGGCATGATGCGCACCCGCGACGGGCCCATCTTCGGCTCCGATGTTTCGCTGCAGAAGGCGCGCACCGCCACCTTCTTCTCGTCGAAGGATGCCGCTTCGGTACTGCGCTCCATCGACGACCTGACCTACATCCCCCTGCTGCAAGCAGACGGCTTTCCCCCACTCGGGCCTGTCCCGGATATCCAGTACCTTGAAATTGACCCCGTGATCGACCCGTCCGGCGTGCCGGTGGTCCGGCCGTACGGCGATCCCATCCTGGTCAGCGACTACGTGGCGGCGGCCAAGGCCTTCGTCGGCGCGGGCGCGCTGGAGGACGGCACCGCGTTCGCGGACCGCTCCGGCGGCAACCTGTCGCGCCCGTTCTTCCCGGACGGCATTCGCAACACTGCCAACGGCCCGTTCAGCAAGCCCTTCGAACTGGCGGAGCCGGGCCAGGTGCAGTGGAGTGTCTTCTCGTCAGGACTGCAGCTGGACCTGGTCCTCGGGCGCATACTGCAGCACGTGCTGTTTGCACTGGGTGACCCTCGCGTCCCGGATGTCGGCAGCAACTGCATCGGTCTCGAGCCGGACGCACCCACCAGGATCAATAACGGTATCCAGATCTTCCCGGGCTCCGTCCCCATCTTCCGCGGCGACCAACTGGTCGGCGGCATCGGCATCTCTGGCGACGGTATCGACCAGGACGACATGATTTCCTTCCTCGGCCTGCACGAGGCGGGGCTCGCCCTGGCTGACGCCGGCGCGGCGAACCCTATCGGCAACGCACCGAAGGAAATGCGGGCAGACCAGTTGAAGCCCAAGGGCGAGCGCCTGCGCTACGTGCAGTGTCCACAAACACCTTATATCGGAAGCAGCGAAAACTTCGTCTGCGACGGCAAATAGGGACAGGGGGAGCAACGTGAAAAGAAGCCTACTGTACTGTGCACTGGTCGCCGGTATTACCGGCGTGGCCAGCCTGTCCACCGCTCCCGTCCTGGCGCAGGATGGCGGAGAGAGCGCCGCGCAGGCGAGCGAGGATCGTCGCGACGCGCGCCGCCGCCCAGGCCGCAGCAACCGCAACGAGGAGTACTCGCGTGAGATCGTGGACGAAACCGCGCCCGGCGGCATCCGCGAGGAAAAAGTGGAGAAGCGCACCGGCGGCGGCCGCTACGTCCTGCCGCGCAAGTACCGCAATACACCGCGCCCGACCGAAGACCACTTTGTGGATTCCATACCGATCCCCGATCGCTGGCGCATCATGGACAACTTCTACCCGGGCAATATCTGGGACCCCTACAACAACCAGAACGTCCTCAAAGGCGACGTGCCGCTGCACGACGACTGGTTCTTCAACGTCATCGCCATCAGCGACACGGTGCTGGAATTCCGCCAGGTACCGACGCCGGTGGGCGTGCAGAGCACGCGCGATGCGGGCGACCTGGATGTACTCGGCACGACGGAGCAACTCACGTTCAGCCAGAGCCTCCCGATCGAGTTCGTGTACTACCAGGGCAACACCGTGTTCAAGCCACCGGACTGGGAATTCCGTTTCACGCCGGTGTTCAACTACAACTACACCGAGTTGGAGGAAATCACCGGGGTGAACGCCAACCCCGACGATGAGGCACGGCGCCACGACGACCACGTGGGCATCCAGACGCTGTTCGTCGACAAGCACCTGCGCAACGTCTCGGATCGCTACGACTTCGACAGTCTGCGGGTGGGCATCCAGCCCTTTTCCAGCGACTTCCGGGGCTTCCTGTTCCAGGACGTGCCGTTCGGCGTGCGCCTGTTCGGCACGCGCGACAACAACATTTTCCAGTACAACCTCGCCTGGTTCCGGCGCATGGAGAAGGACACCAACAGCGGCCTGAACGACGTCACGGAAGACCTGCGCGACGACGACGTCTTCATCGCGAACCTGTACTGGCAGGATCTCGGCGTGAAAGGCTTCTTCTCCCAGGCGACCGTCGCGTACAACCGCAACCGTGAAGACTCGATCTTCTACGACAGCAACAACTTCATCCAGCGACCGGCCTCCATCGGCCAGGAGCGGCCGCGCACGTACGACGTCTACTACCTGGGCTACAACGGCGACGGGCACTTCGGGCGCCTCAACCTGACCGTGTCCGCGTACCTCGCCCTGGGCGAGGAGGACAACGGCGTGTTCAACGGGGAGAATTCCGACATCGAGGCGTTCTTCTTCGCCGCCGAGCCGGGTATCGACTTCGACTGGATACGCCTGCGCGGTTCCTTCCTCTACGGTTCGGGTGACGACGACCCCTATGACAACAAGTCACAGGGCTTCGACGCGATCTTCGAGAACCCGCAGTTCGCGGGTGCCGATACCAGCTACTGGATTCGCCAGGGCGTGCCGCTCATCGGCGGCGGCCGGGTTGCGCTGCAACAGCGCAACGGCGTGCTCAAC
The DNA here is from genome assembly GCA_030428835.1 of Gammaproteobacteria bacterium. Taxonomy (GTDB): domain Bacteria; phylum Pseudomonadota; class Gammaproteobacteria; order Pseudomonadales; family Halieaceae; genus Marimicrobium. The sequence goes on from JAUIEP010000003.1 coordinate 39,276, forward strand.
TCGCTGGAGTCCTCGAAGGAACACGGCCAGTCCAACTTCACCAACCCCGGCGTAATCCTGGTCGGCGGCGGCGTGGACCTGGACGTCCTGCCCGAGTTCCGGCTGAGCTTCAACGCCAACTACCTGGCCTTCGCCGAGACCGAGGTGCTGGAAGTGGCGCGCGCCCAGTCGAACGTCGACGAGGAGATCGGTATCGACCTGTCCGCGGCGATCATCTGGCGGCCGTTCATGAGCCAGAATGTCGTGGTGCGGCTGTCCTACGCGCAGCTGCTCGCCGGCGACGGCTACGAAGACCTGTACGGCGATGAAGACGATCCCTACTCCATCCTGCTCAATACGACCCTGACCTTCTGAGTGACTGCCATGAGAACCTCGACAACAAAGTTCCGTAGCCTCTCTACCATCGGCCGCTTCGCGCTGGCCGCACTGGTGGCAGGGTTAGCCTGGGCCGGCCCGGTAAGCGCGGCATCAAAGCTGGTGGCCGTGGAGCGGGATTACATCACCGCGCCGGACGCGCCGCCGAGCCAGACCGCGGCCGCCGTCGCCGCCAAGTCGGACGGCTGCGAGAGTTGCCATACGTCGACAGACCAGAAGACCATGCACGCCAACCCGGCGGTGAAACTGGGCTGTACCGACTGCCACGGGGGCAGCGCCGACGTGTTCCGCCCCGACGGTACGTCCAGCCTCAGTGAGGCGCCCTACCTCAAGGCGATGGAAGCGGCCCACGTACTGCCGCGCTACCCGGACGCATGGCACTACCCGTCCAGTGCCAACCCCGAGCGCACCTATACCCTGCTCAACAAGGAGAGCCCGGAGTTCGTCAGGTTCATCAACCCGTCTGACTACCGCATCGCCAGGGAAGCCTGTGGCGCCTGCCACCTGTCTATCATCCAGGCCGCCGAGCGCAGCCTGATGGCCACCTCCGCCATGCTGTGGGGCGGCGCCGCCTACAACAACGGCATCCTGCCGTTCAAGCGCTACATCCTGGGCGAGGCCTACAACCGCGAGGGCGTCGGCGTCAGCCTCGTCAACCCGATCGAGCCCACCGAGGAGATGACCAAGGCGGGCATCCTGCCGCAGCTCTACCCGCTGCCGGCCTGGGAGACCATCCATCCCGGCGACATTTTCCGCGTGTTCGAGCGCGGCGGGCGCAACATCAGCAACGTGTTCCCGGAAACCGGCCTGCCGAACGCGCTGGGCCTGCTGCAGCGCATCGAGGAGCCGGGCCGGCCCGACTTCCGCCAGTCCAACCGCGGCCCGGGTACGGGTGCGCGCATCGCGGTGCCGGTGATCAACATCACCAAGACCCGCCTGAACGACCCGCATACGTGGTTCATGGGCACCAACGACCAGCCCGGTGACTTCCGCCATTCCGGCTGCGCGTCGTGCCACGTGGTCTACGCGAACGACCGCGATCCGCGCCACTCCGCCGGCTACAGCCAGTTCGGCCACACCGGCAGGACGCAGACCGCCGACCCGACCATCTCCAGGGAGGAGAAGGGCCACCCGCTGAAGCATGAATTCACGCGGGCGATACCGAGCAGCCAGTGCATGTCCTGTCACATGCACCAGCCGAACATGTTCATCAATACCTACCTCGGCTACACGATGTGGGACTACGAGTCAGACGCACCGCGCATGTGGCCCGAGAAGCAGTTCTATCCCACGGACGAGGAACGCCACGAGACACTCGAACGCAACCCGGAGGGCGCGTCCCCGCGCGGCAAGTGGAAGGACATCGAGTTCGTGGAGCAGGTCTCCGAGATGAACGACCAGATGCAGGACACCCAGTTTGCCGACTATCACGGCCACGGCTGGAACTTCCGCGCGATCTTCAAGCGCGACCGCGTGGGTAACCTGCTCGACGCCGAGGGCAACATCGTCAGCGACGATGATCCCGAGAAGTTCGACAAGGCGGTGCACATGTCCTCCATCCACGTGGATGTGGGCATGCACTGCGTGGACTGTCACTTCGCCCAGGACAACCACGGCAACGGCCATATCTACGGTGAAGTCGCGGCCGCGGTCGAGATCGACTGCAAGGACTGCCACGGCTCCGCCGACGCCTACCCGAACCTGTATACCTCGGGTCCGGCGGCCCTGGAGGGCGGCACCAACCTGGGCGCGATCCGCAACCCGGACGGCCGCCGCCGTTTCGAGTGGGTGGGCGACAAGCTCATACAGCGCTCCGTGCTGAATCCCGACCTCGAGTGGGAGATGAGCCTGGTCAAGGACACGGTGACCAAGGGCAATCCGAACTACAACGCGAAAGCGGCCCGCGCCAAGCTCATGAGCAACGACACCGCCAAGCAGGACTGGGGCGCGAGTGTTGCGAAAGAGGACCGCGCGCACTCGGATGACGACATCGAGTGCTACACCTGCCACACCTCCTGGACCACGAGTTGCGGCGGTTGTCACCTGCCGATCGAGGCCAACAACAAGACCGAGCGACACCACTACGAGGGCGGCGAGACGCGCAACTACGCAACCTACAACCCGCAGGTGGCGCGCGACCAGATCTTCATGATCGGCCGGCGCGAGGTGGCCAAGGGCGGCAAGATCGCGCCGGTGCGCTCGACCTCCGCGCTGGTGCTGTCGTCGACCAACTCCAACCGCGAGAAGATCTACGTGCAGCAGCCGCCGATGGCTGCCTCCGGGTACAGCTCGCAGGCCATGAACCCGCACTTCCCGCACACGGCGCGCAAGACCGAGACCCGGGTCTGCGACGATTGCCACCTGTCGAAGGAGAAGGACAACAACGCGATCATGGCGCAGACGCTGATGTACGGCACCGACTTCATCGACCTGCTGGGCTACCACGCCTACGTGGGCAGCGAGGAGCACATCACGCCGGTGCAGGTCACGGAGTGGCAGGAACCGCAGGCGGTGATCGGCAGTTACCTGCAACGCTACGCCTACCCCGATTACTTCGGGGAGCACCAGGCGAACGGCAAGGTGCTGCAGCACGGCTACCCGCACAGCAGCGGCCGGGCCGGCTGCATCCAGCTGCGCGGCGAGTACCTGTTCGTCGCCGAGGGCGATCGCGGCATGCAGGTCTACGATGCCGCGAGCGTGGCCAACAAGGGCATTTCCCAGCGCGTCATCACGGCGCCCTTCAGCCCGCTGGGCCACGACACGCGTATCGAAAGCAGCAACGCCACCTGCGTGGCGCTGTCGACGACGCAGCCTGTGGCGCCGAAGCGCTTCGACGACAAGTACGAACTGATGGTGGAAACCAACCTCGAACAGCCGTTCCAGGACCACTATCGCTACGCGTACATCACGGACGCCGAGGAAGGCCTCATCCTGACGAACCTGGACACGCTGAGTGACGGTGAGCCGCGCAACAACTTCATGGACCGCGCGCTCACGTGGAACGACGGCGGCGTGCTGGACGGGGCGCGGCATATCATCCTCGGCGGTTACTACGCCTACATCATCGCCGATGCCGGCCTGGTGGTCGTGAACCTGGAGGATCCCCTGAATCCGGTGCACGAGGCGACGGTGCCGCTGAACAACGGCCACTCGGTGGCGCAGCAGTTCCGCTACCTGTTCGTGACCGATGCCGACGGCCTGAAGGCGATCGACATTACCCACCCGACCAGGCCGAAGCTGGTGGCCAACAACACCATCGCGCTGGCCCAGGCCGGCCGACTGCACCTGGCGCGCACCTACGCCTACGTGGCGGCGGGCTCCGAGGGCATGGCCATCGTGGACATCACGAAACCGGAGAGCATGAAGCTCCACCAGATGTTCAGCGATGGCCTTGTGGACAGCCGGGATGTTACTGTAGCCACCACGAACGCCTCCCTGTTCGCTTACGTGGCCGACGGCAGGGGTGGCCTGAAGGTGATACAGCTGACCTCGCCGGACAGCCAGCCCAAGTTCTACGGCTTCAGCCCGGAACCGAAGCCGGAACTGATCGCGAGCTACCCGACCAAGTCGCCGGCGCTGTCGCTGTCGCGCGCCCTGGAGCGGGACCGCGGTGTTGACGAGACCGGCGGGCAGGTCGCGGTATTCGGACGCGTGGGCTCGCGCCCGCTGAACCTGGAAGAGATGCAGAAGCTCTTCCTCGATGATCAAGGCAAGCCATGGTATGTAGAAAACTAGTCGCCGCCTGTTGCGCACTGCTCCTGACCGGGGCGGTGCAGGCGGCGCCGCTGCCGGACTCCGGGACCAATGTACACGAGGGCGTTGCGAGCTGTTCCAACAGCGTCTGCCACGGCAAGAAAGCACCCAGCAGCGACGCACCCGTGCTGCTCAACGAGTACACCACCTGGATCGACGAGGACCAGCACTCCCAAGCCTACGCAACGCTGAAGTCGGAGCAGTCTGTGCGCATCGCGCAGAACCTGGGCCTGCCGAACGCGCACACCGCCGATATCTGCCTGGACTGCCACGCGGACAACGTCCCCAAGGACAAGCGCGGCGACCGCTTCCACATCAATGAAGGCGTGGGCTGCGAGGCCTGCCACGGCGGCGGCGGGCGCTGGCTGGAGTCCCACGCGGAGAAAGGCACCTCCCACGCGGACAACCTCGCCAAGGGCATGTACCCCACCGAACAGCCCATGGAACGGGCCCGGCTGTGCCTCGCCTGTCACCTGGGCACCGAGCGCAAGTTCGCGACCCACGAGATCATGGGTGCGGGTCATCCGCGCCTCGCCTTCGAACTGGAGCTGTACACGGTCTTCCAGCCGCGGCACTACGAGACCGACGCGGATTACCGCAAGCGCAAACCGTTCATCCCCTCGGTCAATATGTGGCTGGCCGGATTGCTGGTCTCCAGCGAGCGCACCCTGGAACTGCTGCAGGAGGACTGGTTCACCAAGCGCAGCCTGGTGCCGGAGCTGTCGTTTTTCCAGTGCCACGCCTGCCACCACCCCCTGGATGACCTGCGCTGGCAGCCAGAGGGCGGGGACGCCGCCCTGCCCCCGGGGTCGGTCAGGCTGAATGACGCCTCGTTGCTCGTGCTGCAGTCGGTGCTCGAGATCCTGGGTAACAACACCGCGGGCGCTATCCGCAAGGGCATCAACAAACTGCACCAGTCGACCATGCAGGACCGCGCCGCGGTAACCGCTGCCGCGGCGGAAATGGAGAAGCTACTGCCGCCTCTTGAGCAGGCCGTGATCGACCGGGACTACGGCGTGGAAGACATGAAGAAGCTGCGCGCGGGCATCCTGCAGGCTGCGGCCAAGCAGCGGTATCGCCATTTCACCGCTGCTGAACAGGCCTACATGGCCGTGGAAAACCTGTGTATCGAACTGAAGGATGACAAGCGCCTGCAGGCAAACCTCGACGAGTGGTTCGCCATTGTAGAAAAGGAGAATGAGTTCAACCCACAGCAGTTCGCCGCCTCTGCCAACAGGTTCCTGGGTGCTTTGTGAGCGGGTCTATCGATGCCTCTGATCTCGAAACCAGTGGCTATACGGATGTCGGCAAAAGGAAGCACAACGAAGACGCTTTCCTGATCGACCGGGACCTCGGGCTGTACGTGGTAGCGGACGGCGTGGGCGGACACCATTCCGGTGAGGTCGCCAGCGCCCTGACCATCGAGGTCATCCAGCGCGAGATCGCCGCCGGCAACGACCTCGACACCGCCATACAGTTGGCCAACCAGGCCGTCATCGAGGGCGTGGAGAGCGGCAAGGGCAAAACGGGCATGGCCACTACCGTGGTCGCCGTGAAGCTCGCCGGGACGCGCTTCGAGGTGGCCTGGATCGGTGACAGCCGCGCCTACCTGTGGGACGGCAAGCTGACGCTGCTGACCAGGGACCACTCCTTCGTGGAGGCGCAACTGGCGGCGGGCAAGATCACGCTGGAGGAAGCGCGGGTACATCCCCGGCGCCACGTTATCCTGCAGGCGATCGGCCTGCAGGTTGAGGGTCGACTGAATGTGGGCCACAACAGCGGCGAGCTGGCGGACGGCAACTGCCTGCTGCTGTGCAGTGACGGTGTCACGGACCCGCTGGACAATGAACAACTGTCTCACCTGCTCGGGCGCGATACACCACTGGAGCAGACCTGCGACAGCCTCGTGCGGACCGCGCTGCAGTGTGGCGGCAAGGACAACGCCACCGCGATCGCGCTGGCCTACCGCCGGGACGCAGGGACAGACATACAGCCGGGCACTGCCGACGAGGTGGTCTGGGTCTACAATCCCGAGAGCGGGGAGTACGAAGGGTTGCCGGATGCGACCCCCGAGATCAACCTGGAGGAGACCCAGGTGATGCGCATTCGCCCCTCCGCGGCCGAACCGACAGAGACGGCGGGCGATGCCCACGAGGGCGGGATCGGCTGGCCTTATATCTGGGGTGTCGCCATTGTCGGCACCGCACTGGGGCTGGCGCTGGTATACGCCCTGCACTGACACGCGGGACAGAGGAAGACGAAGCAATGGCAGACGAACATCAATCCATCGGTTGGCAGTACATCTGGGGCGTCGCAATCCTGGGTACGACCCTCGGACTGGCCCTCGTCTACGCGCTGCAGTAACGGCGACAGGCGGAAAATCTGGGAGAAAGCACATGGTAGACCAAGACGGCGTCAGCGCCCGGCTGATAGCAAGCGACGGCACGTCCTACGAGTTGTCCGGCGAACAGACCCTCGGCAGGTCGAAGGACGCCGACATCACCATCAGTGACCCGAAGATCTCGCGCAACCACGCGCGCTTCAAACTGGACGGCGCACAGCTGACGGTGGAAGACCTCGGCTCGTCCAACGGCACGCGGGTAAACCAGCGCAAGATCGACGGGCCGGCGACGCTGGCCGACGGGGATACCATCAGCTTCGACACGGTGGACCTGCGCGTCGAACTGATCGGCGCCGATGCCGGCAGCGATGGGCCGGAGGAGGCCACGATCATAGGCAGCCTTGACGACGAGGCGACCATGGTCGGCATGGCCGCGGCGGAACCGGCACCGGAGCCGGCGCCCGCGCCGGAACCCGAACCGGCGCCAGAGCCCGAACCGGCACCCGAACCCGCACCGGAACCTCCCCCTGCACCCACGCCACCGCCGGAGGGCAAGGTCAGCGCCGCCGCCAAGTCGGGCGCCGAAGCCGTACCGGAGGCGTGGGTCGACGAAGGCACGGGTTCCGAGACCCAGTTCATCACGCCGGAGATGGCAGCGAAGATCTCCGAGATGGCGGACCTCAATGTCGCCGCGGCCTCGGACCTGCCGCACCTCATCGTGGTCAATGACAACGGCACGCAACAGGTCGTCGAGCTGGAAACGGGCTCGGACGGCCCGGACGTGTGGGAGATCGGCCGCCAGGACAGCTGCCAGATCGTGCTCAACCAGGTGGGCGTCTCGGGGCGGCACGCGCAACTGGTGCACGAGGACGGTCGCTGGCGCATCGTGAACCTCGTCTCCACCAACAGCATCTTCGTGAACGGCGAAAAGCGGCCCAAGGCGTTTCTCTCTGACGACGACAAGATCGGACTCGGTGAAGCCAAGCTGGTATTCAAGGCCGGCAAGGGCGGCGGCGCCCCGCGTCCGGCGGCCGCCAAAGCCGCTTCCGGCGGCGGGCAGGCATCCGCCGGTGGCGGCGGCATGTCGCCCGCGCTGATCGGCGGCATCGTCGGCGCCGTGGTGGTGGTCGCCGCTCTGGCCTACTTCCTGCTGGGCTGATGCCCTTCCCTTCCGGCCGGTGATCCGAGGATCGCCGGCCACTCCCGCAACCAGCAGCAGCGATGATCGTAGCCGTCCAGCGGCACGGTCACGCTGTGCGGTGGCGCCAACCCCGTGCGCGTGTGATAGGACGCCGCGATGAATGGCGGCACCTGTGCATCGTCGGTACCCACCAGGTGAAGCTGCCGCGTGCGCGCGGGCCAGTCACCGAGGTCCGCGGGATTGGAAGCCGCCGCCAGCTCCGTGTAGCCGTGGTGTCGCGTCCACGCCGCAGTATCGAGGGGCGACGCGACGGTGATGACGCGCTCGACACGGTCGAGCTGCCGCGCCGCCAACACGGCGATCACCCCGCCACCGCTATACCCCACCAGCGTCAGCCGCGCGCGAGGGTAGCGTGCTGCGATGTCTGCCAGCGCTGCCACGACTGCCGCTACAACCCGCGGGCCGTAGCGCTCCAGCGTCCAGAGCGCCGGCTCGCAGGGCGGCTCCGTCGCGCCGCCGTAGTAGCAGGGCCGGCCGAGGAATGCGCTGGGCGCCGGGTCGGCGAGTGCCAGTCGCAGCCCGAGGTGTTCACTGCTCGTGGGGTCGCGAGCAATGCGCCGGCGCGTCGCGAACGCGCGGCCGTCGCCGCCGAGGTAGACATGCAGGTGCGGCGTATCCGCGGGCAGCGGCTCGCTGAACCAGGCCAATGGCAATCCACCCGCCGGGAGCACGAACTGCGTCCAGCCGGCGTCATTGAGCAGGCGTTGGGCGGAAGCCGGTCCGTGCAGCGCACACCCGGCGCCGAGAAGGAGTGCGAACAGGGCCGGCAGCGCGGCGATCCGGCAGCGGCACGCGTCTCGCAAGGGTGTGATAATTCCCTGCTTTTTATGGTATTTCCGTACAGGGATCACAGGCTGGCCGGCTTTATTTATGATGACGATCTGCGGTAGTTGGCCTAGTATATAGCTGCTCGCCAACAACACTAACTAATCGAACGGAGTCGTTATGAAGTTTCCTCTCGCAGGCCTGATCGGCGTTGTCGCACTCTCACAGGCAAGCCCGTTAACTGCCCAGCAGGCCGGCCCGACCAACGAACTGGGTCAGGCGGTCTTCGCGGCCCAGAACGACACCCCCCTGCAGGTTACCGCGGGTAACGCTATCCAGAACACGTGCGTGGACCTGGCCGGTGAACGCCCCAACGGCACACCCACCGGCGATGTCGCCGAGGACAACCTGTCACTGCGCTGCACCGAAATGGTGTCTACTGCGTTTGGCCTGCTCGATTCCCGCACCGCCCCCAACACCCTCGGGTACTCCAACGAACAACTCGCGGAGGCGATGCAGCAGCTCTCCGGCGAGGAACAGGTCTCCAAGGGCCGGCTGGCGACGGAAAGCTCTAACGGGCAGTTCGCCAACATCGGCATGCGCCTCGACGCCATCCGCGCCGGCGCGCGGGCTACCGCGGGCGGTCTCAGCGTTGCCATGAACGGCATGCCCGTATCCGGCGGCAACGCGGGTGACGACGGCGGCGGCTGGGGCTGGTTCCTCAACGGCGCGCTCGGCACTGGTGACCGCGATGCCACGAAAGGCGAAGACGAATACGAATACGATTCCTACGGCGCGACCCTCGGCTTCGACTACATGTACGAGTCGGGCTTTGTGGCGGGTGTCGCCCTCGGCTACAGCGACTACGAGGTGGACTTCGAGAGCACGAAATCCTTCGTGACCGGCAGCGACCTGACCAGCACGCAGTCCGGCGGCGGTTTCGACGTCGACGGCTACGCCCTCAGCCTCTACGGTATCGGTGATGTCGGCCCGGTCTCCGTGGACGCGCTGCTGAGCTATGGCCAGAACGACTACGACAACGAGCGCGCCATCCGCTACCGGAGCGGCGCCGGGGCATCCGGGACGCCCATCACGGTGGACCGCATGCTGACCGGCAGCACCGAGAGCGAGTCGCTGACCATCGGCGTTAACGCCAGCAAGGTGTTCGAACTGGGCGGTGTCGACCTCGCCCTCAGCGGCGGCCTGAGCTACCTCGACCTCACGGTGGACGGCTACACGGAGAAAGACAGGCTCGACGCCAACAACCCGACGCCGAGCGGCCTCGCCCTGCGGTATGAGGACCAGGATGTCGATTCACTGCAGTCCGCGATCGGCGCGCAACTCTCCAAAGTATTCAGCACGGGAGGCGGCGTAATACTGCCCTACGCCAAGGTCGAGTGGCGCCACGAGTTTGAAAACGATTCCGATGCGGTCCGGACACGCTACGCCGCGTACAATGTGGGCCAGGATAAAGCCGACAATACCGACCTGGTGATCATCACCGATGAACCGGATGAAGATTACTTCGAGGTCGGCATCGGCGTCTCGGCCGTCTTCGCGCAGAACATCCAGGCTTTCATCGATTACACGACGACGGTGGATCTCGAAGATGTCAGTGCCGAGCTCATCACGATCGGTATCCGGGGCTCGTTCTAACACGCTGCCGGGTACGGCATGAGCGGTGACCCACCGCCCGGGGATTCCTCCCCGGGCGCCCCAGGCGACAGGCAGGTGGCCGGCTCCGAACTGGAGCGGGAGACCGAGCTACGCGATACCGCGGACGACCCCACCGCACTCTCCGAGGACGACACCGCCGCCGGCACGGCGCCGCCCGCCCCGGCATACGCCAGCGGCGACCCGGTGCCCGGCGACCTCGTTTCCGGCCGCTACCGGCTCGAGAAAAAGCTCGGCGAAGGCGGCATGGGGACGGTATTCAAGGCGCTGGACGAGGTTTACGCCGGCGAATTCGAGGACCGCAACGCGCACGTCGCCCTCAAGTTCCTGAACACCAAATTTTCGCAACACAAGATCTCGCGCATCGCACTGCAACGCGAGACGCGCAAGTCGCAGCAACTCGCCCACCCCAACGTCGTGCGCGTGATGCACTTCGACGTACACGAGAATACGCCCTACATGATCATGGAGTTCATGAGCGGGCAGCCGATGGACGAATACCTCGCGCAGCGGCGCGGGCAGGCGATGAGCCTCGAGGAAGCCATGCCGCTGATCAAGGGCATGGCCAGTGGTCTGGAATACATCCACGAAGAGGGCCTGGTGCACTCGGACTTCAAACCGGGGAATGTGTTCGTGACCGACGCCGGTGTGCCGAAAATCCTGGATCTGGGCATCGCGCGCATCAGCGAGGCATTCCAGGAGGATGACCACCAGACCAAGTTCGACGTGTCGTCCCTCGGCGCGCTCACGCCTACCTACGCCAGCTGTGAAATGTTCGACGGGCTGCCGCCCGACCCCAAGGACGACATCTACGCACTCGCGCTGGTGATCTATGAACTGCTGGCCGGGCATCACCCCTTCGAGCGCACGCCCGCGAACAAGGCCCGGGCCCAGGAGATGCAGCCGCCGCGCATCAAGGCCGTCAGCCGCTCGCGCTGGCGCGCGCTGGAGAAGGGCCTCGCGTTCGAGCGGTCACGCCGGATCGACAGCGCCGAGGCACTGTACAGTGCATTGCGCGGCGACAAGCAGCGTCGCGCAATGGTCACGCGCGGCCTCGTGGCGGCCACCGTCCTCGCCCTGGTTACCGCGGTCGCCCTCGGCATTTTCGGCGGCAAACCCCAGGACCCGGACGACCTGTACAAGGTCGAACTGATGGGCATCTCGCTGGACGCACCCCCGCCGCGGCCCGAGGACATGGCGCGCATTGAGCGCTGGCTCGCGCAGGGACAGGCCTATCTCGGGATTGCCCAGGACGTGTTCGACCAGGGCGACCTGGTGTCCGCCCACCACATCCTGCAGGTGGGCGCCGACAATGCCCTCAAGGCGTTCATGTCCATCCTCAAGCGCACCTCGAACGACGCGGCGGCGCAGGGCATGCTCGACATGGTGAACCTGTACGCCGGCTGGGCAGCGACTAAACTGGAGGAAGGCGACGCCAACGCGGCGCTGTGGACAGCCTGCCAGGGCCTCGCGCTGCACGGCTCCCACGAGGAGCTCAACACGCTGTACGGCGCGGCCGCGAAGGCGCTGGGCAAATCCGAGCCGGACTGCGCCGAGGTCATGCTGACCGACCCCGGGGCCTGAACCCGTGCAACGAAAGCGGGTCAAAGTAAAGAGGAGGCAACCGATGAGACGCCATATCCCCGTCATCGCCCTCGTGTTGGGCACGCTACCCAATCTGGTGGTGTCGCAGCAACAGGAAGCGCTGAGCAAGGACTACGGGCTCGTGGACGAGAACAAGCCGGTGGTGTGTCTCCTGCCAGGCCGGGTGCGCAAGCTCGGCTCGGTGATGACCTACCTGGAGCGCCGCAAGCCGCGCGAGATGTCCGCTTCCGAGTGCGAGATTCGCGGCGGCGAGTACACCCTGTACGATCGCGCCAACTACGAAAACGCGCTCGCCGTCTGGCGCCAGGCGGCCGACGAGGGCGATGCCACGGCCCAGGTCTACGTGGGCGAAATCTACGAGAAGGGCTGGGTGGGCGAGCCCGACTACGCCACCGCCGCCACCTGGTACGCGAAGGCCGCGGAACAGGGTGATCGACGCGCCAAGCGCCGTCTCGCCTACTTCTACGAGAACGGCCTCGGGGTCGGCGAAGACCGCCAGCAGGCCCTGAGCCTGTGGCGCGATGCGCTGGGACTGAAAGAGGACCTGGTCCTGGCCTCCGAGCTCGAGGCCGCAAAGTCCGAGGCGCAGCGCCAGATCGACGCCCTGGTCGCCCAGCTCGAAGAGCAGAACATCCAGACCGGGCGACTGCAGCGCAACCTCGACCAGGTCCGCGCAGAACTGGCCGCGCAATCCCGTTCGCTGCAGACCGAGCAAACCGCCGCGCGGAGGCTGGAACAGCAGGTGGCGACCTCGCGAGCCGCCGGCGACAACGCGCGCGTACGCGAACTGGAGGCGCAGCTCGCCGCCAGCGAGGCGCGGGTGGAGGAGCAGGAAATCGCCATTGAGCTGCTGCAGGCAGACGTCGCCGCGCAGCAGGCGCAGGTCAAGGCCAGCTTGCGACGCGCCGAGGTACGCGGCAAGCAACTGGCCAAAGCGAAGGCGGAATTGCTCGCGGAGTCCAGCCGCGGTGCCGCGTTGTTGCGCGAGCTCAAGGAAAAGGACCTCGCCGTCCGGGCGCTGGAGGAGCAGGTGGTGGCGGCGCAAACGCAGCTCGCGCAATCGCGGAGCAAGCAGGAGCAACTGTCCACGCAGGTCTCCTCCGCCAGTGGCGCCGACAAGGCGGCCCTCGAGCAGGAGCTCGCACGCGCCCTGGCGGACGTGCAGAAGCGCGAGCAACAGATGCAGGTGCTGAAGAGCCAGGCGGCGCAACAGCGCGCGGCTTTCGATGCGCAACTCGCGGAGTCGAAGATCCGGGAGGCGGACCTGAGCGCGGAACTCGCGCGCAGCCAGCAGGAGAAGGAACAGCTCGCCGCCAGGCTTTCGAACACCAACGAACGGCTCGCTAAGCTGGAACAGGATCTCACGGACGCGCGCCACCAGTTGGCGGACCGGCAGGCCGCCGCCGCGGGGCTGCGCGACCGGTTGGCCACACTGGGCAGTGGTGACAGCGCGGAGCGCGACGCGCTGCAGCGCAAGATCGCGGAGCAGGAGGCCGCCATCGCCGGTCTGCAGCAGGAGCGGGACAAGCTGGTGGCCGGCTGGCAGGCAATGGAGCAGGAGCGCGACCAGGTGCGCTCCGAGCTCTCCGACGAGGTCGACACGACGAGCTGGCTCAATGTGGAGCTCGAATCGGCGAGCAGCAAGATGGCGGCCCTGCGCGACGAACTCAAGGCGGCGCAACTGGCCCTCGCCGATGCCAACTTCGCCAAGACGCAGCTGACCGAGGATGTGCAGCGCCTGGAGGAGGACCTGTCACGCAGCGAGCAGCGCAGTGCCGCGGATCGGCGGGTCATGGAACAACAGCTCAACAGGATGCGGGAGCAACTGGCCGACGCCAGCGCCGGTGTTGCGCAGGCCCGCACCGTCGCACTGCGCACGGAGAGTGATTTCGAACGCTACGGCCAGCGCCAGCAGTCGCGCGCGGCGGCCCTGCGCCAGGCCCGGCCGGTGGTCGCCTCGATAACGCAGATTCCGAAGGGTGCGCCCAAGGTGCGCTATCGGGCCGTGATCATCGCGAACTACGATTACGACTACCTGCCCGACCTGTCATCGCCGCCGAACGACGCCAATCAATTGATGAAAGTGCTGCAACAGGAATACGGCTTCGATGTAAAAGTGCACATCAATCTCGGCCGTTCGGAGATGTACAAGGTGCTCGCGCAGGTGCGCAAGTTCGATGAGGACGACAGCGTGCTGCTGTACTACGTGGGCCACGGCAGGATGGACGAATTCGGCGACGGCTACTGGCTGCCGGTCGATTACAACACGTCGCGCCCGCTGGCTGATGCAATCTCCAGCTCCGACCTGACCCAGACCATGAACCAGAGCAAGGCCAGGCACCTGATGGTCATGGCGGACAGCTGCTACTCCGGCGCGCTCGCGCGCAACGGCGACCCCACGCTGGCCAAGAACATCCCGGCGCTGCTCAACTACTGGATGGCGAACAAGTCACGCACGGTCCTTACCTCCGGCGGCCTGAAGCCGGTGCTGCGCGAGGGACCGAACAATCACTCCATCTTCGCCACGGCGCTGCTGGATGTGCTGGAAGCGAACGGGGGTGCCATCAACGGGGAAATGCTGCACGCGCAGCTCTACGAACGTGTGCGCGAGTCAGCCGCCCAGGCGGGCTTCCTGGACCAGCGACCGCAGTTCGCGGCCGTCGAGGATGCCGGCCACGAGAACGGCCAGTTCGTCTTCATGCGGCCGGATACGCTCAGGCTGTAGGCACGCGGCGGGCCGGCTGGCCCGCCGGGAAATCAGCGGTCCTTGTTGCGGATCACCAGGTTGCGAATCTCCGACATGTCCTCGATGGCGAAGATGATGCCCTCGCGACCCAGCCCTGAGTCCTTCACCCCGCCGTAGGGCATGTTGTCCACGCGGAAGGACGGCACGTCGCCGATCACCACACCACCCACGTCGAGTTCATCCCAGGCTTTCTGCGCCTTGTACAGGTCGCGCGTGAAAATGCCCGCCTGCAGGCCGAACTTCGAGTCGTTCACCTCGGCCAGCGCCGCGTCGAAGTCGTCGAAGGTGGAGATGCTCGCCACCGGGCCGAAGGCCTCTTCGACCCCCAGCGTGCAGTCCTTCGGCGTGTTCTCGACCAGCGTCGGCTCCATCATCACCCCGTCGCGCTTGCCGCCGCACAGGATTTTGCCGCCTTTCTCGGCGGCCTCGTTGGCCCAGCTCTCCAGGCGCGCCGCATCCTTCTCGGAGATGACGGGACCGATGAAGGTGTTTTCCTCCTTCGGGTCGCCCATGGGCAGGCTCTTCACCCTGGCCACCAGCTTGTCGCGCAGTTCGGGGTAAATGGCGCTGTGGACCATGATGCGCTGCACGCTGATACAACTCTGGCCGGACTGGTAGAACGCCCCGAAGACGATGCGCTCCACCGCATCGTCGATGTCCGCGTCCTCGTCCACGATACACGCCGCATTACCGCCCAGTTCCAGCACCACGGGCTTCTTGCCGGCGCGCGCCTTCAGCGCCCAGCCCACATCGGGAGAGCCGGTAAAACTCAGCAGCTTGAGGCGATCGTCGGTGGTGAGCAGGTCGGCGCCGTCGCGGGAAGCCGGCAGGATGGAGAAAGCACCGGGCGGGAGATCCGTCTCGCTCATCACTTCGCCGATCAGCAGTGCGCCGATCGGCGTCAGGCTCGCCGGTTTCATCACGAACGGGCAACCGATCGCCAGCGCCGGCGCGATCTTGTGCGCGGCCAGGTTCAACGGGAAGTTGAACGGCGAAATAAACGAGCAGGGGCCGATCGGCACGCGCTTCCACATGGCGCTGTAGCCGCGGGCGCGGGGCGAGATCTCGAGGTTCATGACCTCGCCGTTGATGCGCACCGACTCCTCGGCGGCGATGCGGAACGTATCGATGAGGCGCGAGACCTCACCGCGCGCATCCTTGATGGGCTTGCCCGCTTCCACGCAGAGTGAGTACGCAAACTCCTCGAAGCGCTCGGTAAACCGGTCCACGCAGTGGTTGAGGATCTCCTGCCGCTGGTAGGCCGGCATCTTGCGCATGGCTTCAAAGCTCGCGTCCGCGGCCGCGATTGCCTGCTCGATGGCATCGGCGTCGGCGAGGGCGACCCTGGTCGCCACCTCGCCGGAGTACTTGTCGATAACGTCGAGGTCTTCGTTAGCGTAGACCGCCTTGTTCGCCAGGTAGTAGGGATAGGTTTCCTTCAGCATGACCGCCCTCCCCTACAGCGCTGCAGCGCGCTGCTGGATTTCACTGTTCAGGATGCGGTCGTTGTCGCTGTAATCCACGGGGCAGTCGATGACGTGCACGCCCGGCGTGGAATGACACTCCTCCAGCAAGGGTGCAAGTCCGGCGGCGGATTCCACCCGGTGGCCGTGGGCGCCGTAGGACTCCGCGTACTTGACGAAGTCCGGGTTGCCGTAGTCCAGGCCGAAGTTGGGGAAACCGTAGTTGAGCTGCTTCCACTTGATCATGCCGTAGGCGTCGTCGCGCAGGATGAGCACGACGATGTTCATCTTCAGGCGCACCGCGGTCTCCAGTTCCTGGGAGTTCATCATGAAGCCGCCGTCACCGCAGATCGCCATCACGCGGCGTTCCGGGTAGACGAGGCGCGCCGCCATGGCGGATGGCAGGCCGGCGCCCATGGTCGCCAGCGCGTTGTCGAGCAGCACCGTGTTGGGCATCTGCGCGGGGTAGTTGCGCGCGAACCAGATCTTGTACACGCCGTTGTCGAGGGCAATGATGCCGTCCTCGTGCATCACGTCGCGCACATCCTTCACCAGGCGTTGCGGATAGATCGGGCAGCGGTCGTCGTCCGTGCCCTCGGCAATCTGCTCGGCCAGCTTGTCGCGCACGTGCTCGAAGAAACTGAAGTCCCAGTGGTCCTGCTTTTCCAGGGCGCCGTTGATGCGCCACACCGCGTTGCCGATGTCGCCGATGACCTCGAGCTGCGGGAAATACACCGGGTCGACGACCGCCGTATTAAAGCTCATGTGGATGACCTTCACGGGGTGGTCCGTCATGAAGAACGGGGGCTTCTCGATAACATCGTGGCCGACGTTGACGATCACATCCGCCGCGTTGATCGCGCGGTGCACGTAGTCGTTGGCGGAAAGCGCGCAGTTGCCGATGAACTCGGGCCGCGTCTCGTCGACCACGCCCTTGCCCATCTGCGTGGTGCAGAACGGGATACCGAGCTTGTCCACCATCTGCGTGAGCATCTTGCTGGTGATCTTGCGGTTGGCGCCCGCCCCGATCAGCAGCAGGGGCCGCTTGGCCTTGGTCAGCATGTCGACGGCTGCCGCGATACTCTTGTCCTCGGCAATCGGCCGGCGCACCACACTCGCCTTGAGCGGCTGCAGGTCGACATCCTCCTCGCAGATGTCCTCCGGGAACTCGAGGTGGGTCGCGCCCGGCCGCTCTTCCTCGGCCAGGCGGAACGCCTCGCGCACCTTGTTAGGGACGTTGTCCCCGCTCACGAGCTGGTGGGTGAACTTGGTGATGGGCCGCATCATGTCCACCACGTCGAGGATCTGGAACGCGCCCTGCTTGGAGGTCTTGACCGGTTTCTGCCCCGTCACCATCACCATGGGCATGGCGCCCAGGGTGGCGTACGCCGCCGCCGTCACGAAGTTGGTCGCGCCCGGCCCGAGGGTCGCCATGCAGACCCCGGCCTTGCCGGTCAGCCGACCGTAGGTGGTCGCCATGAAACCGGCGGCCTGTTCGTGGCGGGTGAGGATGAGCTTGACGTTGGAGGTCCGCATGGACTCCAGCATGTCGAGATTCTCCTCCCCGGGTACCCCGTAGATGAATTCGACCCCCTCCTCTTCGAGACATTTCACGAACAGGTCTGATGCTTTCATGGGCAATATCCTTATAGTTCCTAAAGTTTTATGTGCGATCCGGTCCGCTAATTCTAGTCGCAAATTTCGGGATGTGTGGCGAGAAGGCACATTTATTACACGCCTTGTGCGCTGCCGGCCGCGGCGTTGCCGGGGCAGGACCCGGGAAGGTGATGCCAGGGGCTCGCCGTCAAAAGCGGTAACGCATATCGAGCACCCCGCCGTACTGGCTCTGGTCCTCGGTCTCGAAGTAGCGCAGGCCCAGGTCGAGTTCAAGCTCCCCGGCAAACTGCACGCTCACTCCACCACCGAGTTTGCCCGCGAGATAGACGCCTTTGCGACTCAGGTCGGTCTTGGTGACGGAACTCTGTCCGTCCCGCTCCTGGAAGGCGGGGCCGATACCGATGACGGCGTAGGGTGCCACTGACCCGGCCGGGCGCCAGCGCAGGTTGGCAAGCAACGCGAACGTGTTCACGTTGCCCTCGGCGTTCTGCTCTCCCGCCTCGCCGTCCTCCCCGTCGGGGTTGTAGCCGTGCAGGGTGTCCCGGTGCCAGGCCAGTTCCAACTCGTAGCAGAGCGCGCCGCGGGCAGCCCCGACCGCGATGGCGGTCATCGGCTGCACCTTGTTCGTGGCCTCGAACTCGTCCGAGTTCTCGGTGTAATCCGGCGCCATCATGCCCACTGCCAGGGCGAGGTAACAACCGGTCGCGAAACTACAGCTCATGCGGGGCTCTCCTTGGCTATCGCGGGCTGGCGGGGCGCTCCCAGTATAACGACCCTCCGGCGGGGCAGCAGCGGCGCTGGCGGCGACCGGCTCGACGCGCGGGCACGCACCGCGAAAGACTAGCCTAAGCCATTGTTTTAGCTTACCTTTCGCGAATTCTGAGCGCCAGTTCACAGCCGGAGCCGGGGCTGCGAAGAATGCGCTGTACAAGCGTGAATTTTCACGCTATGAATTAGCCCGAGTAATCCTCCCGGCGCTGATGCGCCTGGCAGCGGCCGCCTTCGCCCCAACCCGCCGAGAGCGACCTAAGAAAAAAGCAGTCTCGAGGGAGTCTCCGGCCGTGCATCATCGTTCTCGCACCCTGCGGCAGTTGCTCGCCGTTCTCGTCATCGCCGTCACAGCACTGCCGGCGACGGCACAGACCCCGACAGGGCGCAATATCCTGTTCATCGCCATCGACGACCTGCGCGACTGGCCGGGCTACACCGGCAACTACGGCGGCACGATTCACACGCCCCACATCGATGCGCTGGCCAGCGTGTCCACGCGCTTTACCAATGCCTATGCGAGTGTCCCGGTATGCCTCGGCTCGCGGACCAGTGTGGTGACGGGCTTGAGTCCCGCCACGCACCAGGTGGGACTGGACGGCTCACTCGTCGGCGTGAATACGCCACAGTACAGCGCGATCTACGAAAATCCCGCCATAAAGACGCTTCCCGAGGTCATGAGTGACAACGGGTACTACTCCGCCGCCGCCGGCAAGGTATTCCATCGTCAAATCCCGGAGAAGTGGGACGAGGTCGGCCCGGCGACGATCATCTCGGAGCTGTTCAACCCGTTCGACCCCGGCCCGGATGGCACGTACATCGTCCCGGAGGTTTTGCCCCCGGAAATGGAGCATCCCGACCAGACCGTGGCCAACTGGGCGATCAACTTCATCGAGACCTACACCGCACCCAATCCCTTTTTCCTCGCGGTCGGTTTCTACCAGCCCCATATCCCCTGGCGCGTGCCGCAATGGGCCTACGACCTTTACCCGATCGGCTCGGTGGTTGCGCACACACCCACTCCCGGCGACCTGGACGACGAGCCGAATGCCGCGGTCAACAGCGTCAGCAACCAGCTTCCCTCGGGGCTGACGGTGCACGAGGCGGTCGAGCTTGCCGGCAAGTCTATCGACTACACGCAGGCCTACCTGGCGACTGTCAGCCATACGGATGCGATGATCGGCGAGGTGATGCAGGCCTTGCAGAACAGCGCCTTCGCCGGCAACACCGATGTGGTGCTGTGGTCGGATCACGGTTTTCACCTGGGCGAGAAGTTCCACTGGAACAAACTGACGTTCTGGGAGCCAGCGGTGCGCGTACCCCTGCTGGTCAGTTCCGCGAACAACCCCGACTACCCCGCGGTAGACGAGCCCCGCGTCGTCAGCCTGCTCGACCTGGCGCCCACGGTGCTGGACCTGGCGGGCCTGCCGCCCTTCGCGCAGTTTGAAGGCGTGCCCCTGCACGATGCGATCAACGCGGGGCCCGTGGAGGTGTACCTGCGCGAGGGTCGCGCGACGATCACGGCCGGGGAGAAGTTCGTGGACTACGACCTCAGCAAGAACCGCAATTCCCACATTGCCACCTACGACCTCGATACGGACCCCGAGGAACTCATTAACCTTACGCCACCCCCGTCCGGTTGTTGACGGCGCCCGACCTGTGTCGGGGCAGGCCCGCGCTCACTG
Organism: Gammaproteobacteria bacterium; assembly: GCA_030428835.1. Taxonomy (GTDB): domain Bacteria; phylum Pseudomonadota; class Gammaproteobacteria; order Pseudomonadales; family Halieaceae; genus Marimicrobium. The sequence continues at coordinate 59,269 of JAUIEP010000003.1, forward strand.
CTCCTTTTCGCTGCGGCCCCGCGCCATGACGTCCTCGCGCCGCGCGGCAAATGCCGCGCCGAACGCCTGGCGCGAGTAGTTGATCGCCCGCGCCTCTTCCCATTCGAGCGCTTCACGGTAAGGCAGTGAATAGCCTTCCTCGATCAGCGGCTTGTACGCCGCGAGCACCTCGGGCACGCAGGCGCACATGTCCTCGGCCATCTTGACGGCGCGCGGCAACAGTTCGTCGGCCGGCAGTACATGGTTGACGAGGCCCCACTCGTAAGCCTGCTGCGCGAACACCGGCGCCCCGGTGAAGGAGATTTCCTTGGCGCGCGACAGGCCGATGAGCCGGGGCAGTTTCTGCGACAGCCCCCAACCCGGCAGCACGCCGACGCGCGCGTGAGTGTCCGCGAAACGCGCGTTCTCGGAGGCGATCAGCACATCGCAGGCAAGCGCCATCTCGAAACCACCGGTAACGCAGTGGCCGTTGATCGCGCCGATGATGGGGCCGGGAAATGACTCCATTGCGCGCGCGATCACGTTGTCCGCCTCGTCCGCGGCGGTGTGTTCGGTCGACGCCAGCTCCTTGAGGTCGAAGCCGGCACAGAAGGCGCGACCGCTGCCCGTGAGAATTAACACGCGGATGCTCTCGTCACGCACGCATTCGGCGAACACCTCGACAAAGTCCGCGCGCAACTCGCGCGACAGCGCATTCATCTCGTCCGGGCGATTCAGGGTGACGATGGCGAAACCGTCGCGCTTGTCCAGCAATACCTTGTTCATATCAGCCTCCGAGGTAGGAAGGGACCCGCAACAGGTCCAGTTGTTTGGCGATAGCGGGCGCGGCGAGCACCTCGTCGGGGCACCACTCGTCGCGCGGCTCGTTGTCGGCGAGCCAGGCGACCACGGCGGCGATGGCCTGGGGTGTGCAAGGCTTGTAGCGCGCCATCACCTCCTCGGTGATGCCCGCCGCCTTCATCACCTCCGTCACCACCGTGCCGGGCTCGATATTGAAGACCCGCAGGCCGCTGTCGGGGTGCTCCACGCGCAGCGCGCCGGCCATGCGCGCAAACGCGGCCTTGGAGGACGGGTAGGCAAAACCCCAGCCGCCCCGGGCCGCCGGCACCGGCGGGTTGTTGAACGCGGTGTACGACACCATGTTCAGTATGGTGCCGCCACCGCGTTCGAGCATGGGGGGCAACAGCGCCTGCACGAGCGCGAGCGGCGTGAAAACGTTGCCCTGGTAGATCGCGGCGAGCTGCTCCCGCGTCACGTCGAGCACCGGCTCCTGGTTGCCCGTGCCCTGGTACACCGCGTTGTTGAACAAGAGGTCGATGTGCCCGAACGCCGCCAGCGCGCTGCGCGCGGCCGCGAGCACGCTGGCCTCGTCGAGAATGTCCGCGCGCAGGCACAGCGCCTCGCCACCCGCGTCCGCCACCGCCTTCGCGGTCGCCTCCAGGCTGCCCGGCAGCGGCGCGTCGCTGCCCACGTGGTCGTGTTGCTCACCCTCGCTCAGGGTGCGCGCCGTGAGCGCAACGCGGTACCCCGCCCGCGCCAGGGCAACCGCGGTCTCGGCGCCGATGCCGCGGCTCGCGCCGGTGATAAAGGCGGTCTTGTCGCTCATGCCGTGTCCTCCGCACTGAGTTGCACAAGGCGCCGCAGCGCCGTCATGGTTACATCCAGCTCCTTTTCCCCGAGCAGCGCGGCGTACTCGTCCCACACGCGCTCGGTGGCCGCGCCGAGTTGCGCGATCAGGCGCTTACCTGCGGGCGTGAATTCGATCAGCTTGGCACGGGAGTCCGCGGGGTCGGCACTGCGGCTCACGAGGCCGAGGTCCTCCAGTTCATGCACGCTCTTCATCATGGACTGGGGCGTGACACCCGCGGCGGCGGCCAGGTCGACGCTGCGGCTGGCGCCGTGCCGCTCCAGATGCAGGAACACCGCGCGATGCCGGTGCCGCAAACCCGGAAAGCCGACCGCCGCGAGATCCCGGTCGAGCCGCCGGCGGAAGTCCTGCAATGCCAGCATCAGGGTCTGCCCGAGTTCATGCTGGGGGTGCCGAGGCATTGCGCGCCCTCATTTAATCATCTAAACTTATTATAAGTTTAACTGACTATTTGCAGAGTGCAAGCCATGTTCGAAGTATTCGCCGCCACTCCCGAAGACATGGGGCCGGGCGACATCGGCGCACACGCGGCCCGGGCCGAAGCAATGGGCTTCGACGGTTTGCAGGTGCCCGACGCCATCCACGACGGCCTGCTGCTGTCCGCCATGGCACTCGCCGCGACGCAGCGGCTGATCGTCGGTACGGGCGTCCTGCTGGCCTTCCCGCGCAGCCCGATGATTACTGCCGTCGCCGCCTGGGACCTGCAGAAGATGTCCGCGGGTCGCTTCGAACTCGGGCTCGGCACGCAGATCAAGCCGAACATCGAGCAGCGCTATTCCGCGCGCTGGGATTCACCCGTACCGCAACTGCGCGAGTATGTGCAGGCGCTGAAAGCCGTGTTCCACAGCTTCCAGACCGGGGAACGGCTCAATTTCGTCGGCGAGCACTACGCGCTGACGAAGTTGCAGCCGTTCTTCAACCCGGGGCCGATCGAGCACCCGGATATCCCCATCCTGTGCGGCGCGGTCGGGCCGGCCATGACACGCATGGTAGGCCGCGTGGCGGACGGCATGATCACGCACCCGACCAACACGCCGCCCGAGTATATCCGCGAGGTCTGCCTGCCGCGCCTGCAGGCCGGGTTCGACAAGGCGGGCCGCGACGGCACCGACTTCCGGTTGATCCTCGGCCCGCTGACCGCGACAGGCAAGGACGAGGCAACCGTCGCCGCCGAGTGGGAGAAACAGCGCAACCTGCTCGGCTTCCTCTACTCCACCCCCGCCTACTGGCCGAGCCTGGAGCTGTTCGGCTGGCAGGACAAGGGCCAGCAGCTGCTGGACCTCACCCGCGCCGGGGACTGGGGAGCAATGTCGGAGATCGTGACGGACGAGATGCTGGAGAAGTTCGTACCGCGCGGCACCTACGACGAGATCGATGCGGTCTACCGCGAACGCTACGCCGGGCTGACGCGGCGTATTACCTTCCCGCTGCCGGCCGACCCCGCGGACGACGACGCGGCCGCCGCCGCTATCGCGCGCCTGAAAACCTGATCAGCAGTCCTACGAATTGCGCGGAGCGCCCGGCAGCACTCCCGGCCGTTGTTAAATATGGTCCGTGCGCATATGCGCGTCGTAACCGCCGTCGATGAACAGCAGCGAGCCGTGCACGTAGCTCGCTTTGTCGCTGAGCAGGAAGAGTATGCAGTCGGAGATCTCGCTCGCCTGCGCGGCGCGCTCGATGGGCGTGTTCTCCAACAAGCCTTTCATGATCGGCGCGTACTCCTCGCTCTCGAACAGCGGCTTGGTCATGGGCGTGAGGGTCGGCCCGGGTGCAACCCCGTTCATCCGGATGCCGTCGCGGCCGTAAGCCATGGCATTGCGGCGCATCCAGTAGTTGACGGCGCGCTTGGTCTGCATGTAGTGGGTGCCGGGCGCGATCGTCTCGGCCAGCTCCAGCGCGCGCGGCTCGTCTCCCGACAGCAGCGCGTCGAGAAAGCCTGCGTCAACCACATCCATCGGCGCCGAGTTGGAACACAACAGAACGATGGCGCCCGATTTGCGCGCCAGCAGTTCGCGCAGCCCCTCGACCACCTCGACCGTACCGAAGTAGTTCAATCGTGTGATCAACGCGTCGGGCGCGGTGCCGCCGCCGAGTCCCGCAACCGGCACAAAGCCGTCCAGGCCGTCCGGAGCGGCCTCTTTCACGGCCGCAATGGCCGCCTGGCGCCCCTCGGGGGTGGTGAGGTCCGCAATGATGTCCGCGTCCTTGATATCGATGGTGATCACCTTGTGGCCCTCCGCGAGGAGTGAGGAGGCCAGTGCGGCGCCGATACCGGATGCGCTGCCGGTGAGTGCGTAAGTGCCCATGATGCGGTCTCTTTTTCGTGTGTCGCTGTGGAATCCAACCCGGTGCAGGTGCCGGCCCGGGGCGCGGTGGCCGGGCATTTTAATACGATCGTATTAGTCGTTTCAAGGGATCGCGCCTCGCGGGGGGCACGGATACGGCAGATGCCGCGTCGCGGCACGCTCCGCCAACACGGCAACAGGCGGCCCCGGGTGCGGCGACAGCGCCGGAAACCGCTTGTACAGGCCGGCTCCGGTGGGTCACACTGGCGCCATGCATCCGCGAGTTCCCCTATTGCTGCTCTGCCTCGCGCTGGGCGCCTGCACCGCACCGCCGCAGCGGCCGGACACCGGCGAACCGCTGCCGCCCTGCGGCAGTTCACCCAACTGCGTCAGCAGTGAAGAGACCCGGGAGGATTTCCGGGTGGCGCCGCTGGCCGCCACCCCCCAACAGTGGCGCGCGCTCATCGCGACACTGCGCGACCGCGACGACTGGTCGGTGACCGCGGAGGACGACGACTTCGTCCAGTTCGTGGCCGTCACACCGCTGATGCGCTACCGCGACGATGTGCAACTGCGCTACGACGCCGCGGCCGGGCTTATTCACGTGCGCTCCTCCTCGCGCGTCGGCTACGGCGACATGGGGGCCAATCGCAAGCGTGTCGAGGCCCTGCGCGACGCGCTGCATTAAGCCCGCCACAGGTGCCGCGATTCCCTCTATACTGGGGCAAAAACCTATAAGGAAGTCCCATGATCCCGCTACGCCACCTGCTGCCCTGTCTCGCCCTGCCCCTTGCCATCGCCGCGCAGGCCCAGTACACCCCCTGGGCGGAAGAAGATTTCCCGATGAACCTGTACTGGGGTGACACCCACCTGCACAGTTCCTACAGCGTCGACGCCAATACCATGGGAAACGTCGGCCTGCCGCCCGACGACGCCTACCGCTTCGCCAAGGGCGAGGCCGTGCGGGCCAACACGGGTATGGTCGCCCGGCTCAACCGGCCGCTCGACTTCCTGGTCGTCTCCGACCACGCCGAACAACTGGGCACCATGCTGAAACTGCGCGAGGGCGATCCGCGCATCATCGCGGACCCGAAGGCGCACAAGGTCTACGAGGCGATGAAGAACAGCTCCACCGGCGACGAGTCGGCCATCGCCGTCATGCAGAACTTCCTCGCACAGATGGCCGCCGGGCAGCCGCTCCTGTCCAATGCCGACGTGTCGTCGGAGGTCTGGCAGGCGTCGATCGCGACCTCGGACGAGCACAACGACCCGGGCAATTTCACGGCCCTCATCGGCTTCGAGTGGACGTCCATGCCGGGCTCCAACAACCTGCACCGGGTGGTGATCTACGCCGACGGCGCGGACAGGGCCGGCACGATGCAGCCCATATCGTCCAACGACGGTGAGGACCCCGCCAACCTGTGGAACTTCATGGAGCAGTACATGGCGGACACCGGCGGGCGCATCATGGCCATCCCGCACAACGGCAACCTGAGCAACGGCCGCATGTTCGAAGTGAACGACTACGCGGGCAAGCCCATCGACAGGGCGTACGCGCAGCGCCGCGCGCGCCTGGAACCCATCGTCGAGGTCACCCAGATCAAGGGCGACGGCGAGACGCACCCTTTTCTCTCCCCCGACGACGAGTTCGCCGACTTCGAGACCTGGGACGCGGGGAACTTCGCGGCCATGTCCGCCGTGAACAAGACCGACGACATGCTGCAGCACGAGTACGCGCGCAGCGCCCTCAAGCTGGGCCTCGCGCTCGAGCAGCGGGTCGGGGCAAATCCCTACCAGTTCGGCATGATCGGCAGTACCGACGCGCACACCTCCCTCGCCACAGCCGCCGAGGACAACTTCTGGGGCAAGGCCACCATCACCGAGCCGGGCATGGAGCGCACGGTGCCGGGCGGACACGGACTGCCGGGCGACGACAACCCGGACACGCAGCTCACCAAGGGCTGGACCTTCGTGGCCTCCGGCTACACCGGCGTCTGGGCGCGCGAGAATACGCGCGAGGAAATCTTCAACGCCCTGCAGCGCCGCGAGGTGTACGCCACCACCGGCTCGCGCATCAGTCTCAGGCTGTTCGGCGGCTATGACTACGGCGCCGCCGATCTCGACGACCCGCACGCCGTCCGCATCGGCTACCGCAAGGGCGTACCGATGGGCGGCGAACTCGCGGCGGCGGGCGACAAACAGGTCCCCGGCTTCCTGCTCATGGCCCTGAAGGACCCCGACGGCGCCAACCTCGATCGCATCCAGGTTATCAAGGGCTGGGTGGACGCCGCAGGGAACGTGCAGGAAAAAGTGTATACCGTGGCCGTATCGGACAACCGCCGCATCGGCCGCAACGGCAAGGTGAAGGCGCTCTCCTCAACCGTGGACCTCGAGACCGCCAGCTACAGCAACAGCGTGGGCGCGGTGGCGCTGAGCGCTTTCTGGGAGGACCCGGACTTCGACCCGTCGCAGCGCGCGTTCTACTACGCCCGCGCGATCGAGATCGAGACGCCGCGCTGGTCGGCCTACGATGCCGTGCGCCTGGGCAAGCCGCTCGACGCGGCCGACCCGAAGGTAGTGCAGGACCGGGCCTACAGTTCTCCGATCTGGTACAACCCCGATTGACTGAGCGGTCGAATGTATTCGACCTTACACGTGACTGGCCAGATCCTGTGGGGTCGAATTTATTCGACCTTACAGGCGACTCTCCAGATCCTGTGGGGTCGAATCTATGCGACCTTACATGTGACCAGCCAGATCCTGTAGGGCCGAATTCATTCGGCCTGGAACCCGGTCCTCAATACCGCACATCGCAGGTATTGAGCGCTCAATTCCAGGTCGAATAAATTCGACCCTACAGGGGCGAGCCCGCCTCCCGCTGCTTCTGTTGCGCGGACCAGAGCTGCGCATATAGACCCGCACAGGACAACAGCTCTTCGTGTGTCCCCGACTCCGCGATCTCCCCGTTGTGCAGCACAAAAATGCGGTCGGCATCGACCACCGTGGACAGGCGGTGCGCGATCACGAGGCTCGTGTGCCCCTGCGATATCTCCTCCAGCGCAGCGAGTATCGCCCGCTCCGACTTGCTGTCGAGTGATGAGGTGGCCTCGTCGAACACCAGGATCGGCGGTCGCTTGAGGATCGTGCGGGCGATCGACACTCGCTGGCGTTCACCGCCGGAAAGTTTCAGGCCGCGTTCGCCCACCAGCGTCTCCACACCGTCGGGCAGGTTGGCGATGAAGGCGTCCAGGTGCGCGAGGCGGATAGCCTCCATCACCCGCGCGTCGCTCGCCCCGGGGTCGCCGTAGCGCACGTTTTCCAGGATGCTGTCGTTAAAGAGCACCGTGTCCTGCGGCACGATGCCGATAGCGCGGCGCAGGGAGCGCTGGCTCACGCCGCGTATGTCCTGGCCGTCAATCAGGATGCGCCCCGCCTGCGGGTCGTAAAAGCGGAACAAGAGCTTGACCAGCGTCGACTTGCCCGAGCCCGAGTCACCGACGACCGCCACCTTCTCGCCCGCGCCCATGGCGAAGCTGACGCCTTTCAGAATTGCGCGTTGCGGGTTATAGGAAAACCCGATGCCCTCGAAGCTGACCTCGCCCCGCGACACCTGTAATTCACGGGCATCCGCGGCGTCGACCACCCCCGGGCGCAGTGCCAGCAGCTCGAACATCTTCTCGATGTTGGCCAGCGAACCCTTCATCTCGCGAAAGACGAAACCGAGGAAGCCGAGGGGAATGAACAACTGCAACATGAACTGGTTGATGAGGATGAAGTCGCCCAGCGTGATGCTGCCGTCGCGCACCTGCCAGCCGGCGAGGCCGATCATGCTGGTTTGCGCCACCGCGATAATCAAAGCCTGGCCGCCGTTGAGACCGAACAGTGACAGTCGATTGCGGCGCCGCGCACCCTCCAGGCTGGCGAGTTCGCTGTCGTAGCGCTGCGCCTCGAACTCCTCGTTGGTGAAGTATTTCACTGTCTCGAAATTGAGCAGGCTGTCGACGGCGCGGGTGCTGGACATCGAGTCCGCCTCGGCGACCTCGCGTACGAACTGCGTGCGCCACTCCGTGGCGCGGAAGGAGAACAGGCCGTAGAGAATGACGGAGGCCAGGGTGATCAGCGCGAAACTGGCGCCGTAGTTGAACAAGAGGATTCCCGAGACCATGAGAATCTCGAACAGGTTGGGCGCGATATTGAACACGAAGAAGCGCATCAGGAAGCCGATGCCCGTCGTGCCGCGTTCGATGTCGCGCGCCAGGCCGCCGGTGCGCCGGTTGAGGTGATACTCGAGGTCGAGGCTGTGCACGTGGCGGAAGACCTCCAGCGCGATCTGGCGCATGGCCTGCTCGGTCACGCGGCCGAATATCGTGTCGCGCAGTTCGGCGAACAGGACATTGGAGAAGCGCGCGGCGCCGTAGGCCAGCACCAGCCCGAAGAGCACGCCGGTCGCCAGCGACTCCGCGGTGGCGCCGTCCAGCGAGTCGACCAGGTACTTCATGACGAAAGGCACCACGAGGATCGCGCCCTTCGCCGCCAGCAGCAGGGCGAACGTCAACGCCACGCGGCCGCTGTACTGCCGCAGGTAGGGTATGAGGTGCCAGATGATGCGCCAGTTTACCGGCGCGTCGGTCTCATGCTCGAAGTTGCCGTGACGCATGACGGGGAGTGTACACGAAAGTCCCCGCCGCACCGGACGCGCGCCATCGAGTACCGCCGGGACACGGGGGCTTTGTACGCAGCCGGTCCGCCCAAACGAACCGCGGCTATCCTACCCGACCTCCCGGCCGTGCAGCAGGTCCTTCACGCTGTGGTGCACGTCGCGGTTGACATTGAGGATCGAGGAGATGCCGGGCTCGGCCACGGCGCTCGCCGCCGCCAGGGCGTGCAGCAGTTCGTTCGCCTCGCTGTAGTGCGCGTCGTTGGCCCGCAGCAGGGCCGCCACCTGCTCCCCCGCGACAGCTCCGGGGGTGGCCGCGGAGGCCAGTTCAAGATATTTCCTGTAGAGGGTTTTGACGAACTGGCGGTGAAACTTGTACAGGCCCGCCAGGTCGCCCTCCTGCGCGTGGCGCAGCGCGGCAATGTTCTCGCGGATATCCATCTGTGTCTTGCTGCTGTATACCAGCGCTCGCGCCTCGCGCACCTGCCGCTGCAACAGCTCGACCTGTGCCGGGGCCAGCGCCTGCTGCTGCAGCTCCATGGAGAAACGCAGCAGGTCCGCCTCCCTCGCCTTCAGCGCCGCGTAACGGTCGGGCACGCGCATGTGCAGGTCGTAGCGCCGCACCAGCAGCGCCTCGCCCTCCGGGTGCAGGCCAAGCTGCTCGGGGCGCAGGTGAAACTGGTGCAGGGCGAGCACCACGGTGTCCAGGCGCATCTCGTCCAGCAGGGCCGCCGACGCCACCAACGCGGCCTCCGGCACGCGCGCGGCGTGCCCGGACAACCTGTCCTCCTCGCGGGCCGAACTGAAGCGCCGCCCCAGCCAATCGGCGTAGGGTCGCAACAGCGGCAGGAAAACGAGCAGGCCCAGGAGATTGAAGATGCTGTGAAAGGCAACGAGTGAATACAGTGGATCCGCGAGGCCCAGCAGTTGCAGGAGCACGGGCAGCAGCGGCAGGAGCAGCAACAGCGCCCCGACATCCACGACAACGTTGAACAGGAAATGTCCCAGCGCGAGTTGTCGCTTGATCGCGTGTCCGGTCAGGCTGCCGAGTGCCGTGGTGCTGGTGGTGCCGAGGTCCGCCCCGATGACAACGGCGGCAGCCGCGGGTAACTCGATCAGGCCGCCGTGCAGTGCCGCCAGGGTCAGCATCATGGTCGCGGAACTGGACTGCACAATCGCGGCGATCAACGCGCCGGCCAGGAAATACAGCCATGGCCCGTAGGCCGATAACGCGGTCAGGTCCCAGCGCTCCGGCAGTGCCGCCACCGCGTCCTTCATGCTGTCCAGTCCGAAGAGGATCAGCCCCAGGCCGAAGACCGCACGGCCCGAACCCTGCAGCCAGCGGCGCCCCCCGGGTATCAACTGCAGCGCCGCGCCGCCGGCCATCGCGGGCAGCGCGAGTTGCGACAGCGACAACTTGAACCCGATGGAGGCGACTATCCAACCCGTAACTGTCGTGCCGAGATTGGCGCCCAGGATCACGCCCACGGCATTGAACAGCGGCAACACGCCGGCACTGGCGAAGGCGAGGACCAGCAGGCTCACGAGCGAGCTGCTCTGCAGCAGCGCGGTGATGACGATACCGAGGCCGGCGCTGCGTACCGGGGAGGCCGTTGAGCTGGCGATCCAGCGCTTGAACGTATCGTATCCCAGGGCACGCACGCCCGACTCCAGGCGATCCATGCCGAACAGGAACAATGCCAGGCCGACGAGTACGAGAAAGGGCGTGCTGAGCAGGGACATATTGCCTACGATACCGGGGGTACCGCCCCCTCTCCTTGCGACAAATCAAGCCCCTTCCGCCGAACCGGGCTAGACTGGCAGGCCAATGATAGCCCACAGAGGATACGCGATGGCGACCATCACCTTTCACGGCGCGGCACAGGAGGTCACCGGGTCGTGCCACGAACTGGAATCCCCCGCCATCGGCCGGGTGTTGCTGGACTGCGGCATGCACCAGGGGGGCGATGCGGTGGAGCGCATTCGCGATGAGGAATTCCCCTTCGACCCGGCGCACATCGACCATGTGCTGTTGTCACACGCACACCTGGACCACAGCGGGCTGCTGCCCAAACTCTTCCGCGAGGGCTTTCGCGGCAGCGTCATTTGCACGCGCGCCAGCGCCGAACTGCTGGAGGTCATGCTCAACGATTCGGTGGGGCTCTACCTGCGGGACCTGGAGCGCACCAACCTGCGCAACGCCAGGCGCGGCAAGCCCGAAATCGAACCCGACTACACGAAGGCGGATGTCGACGGTGTGCTGGAATTGTGCCGCGGCTACGACTTCGGCGAGCAGGTCGCGCTGGGCGATAACGCGCATGTGCGCTTTCACGACGCGGGCCACATCCTCGGCTCGGCCATTGTGGAGGTGACGCTCACGGAAAAGGGTGAAGAGAAGACGCTGGTGTTCTCCGGGGACCTGGGCAAGCACGACTCCGTGTTGATGAACGAACCGGCGCGCCCGGGGAAAGCCGACATCCTCCTCGTGGAGAGCACCTACGGCGACCGCGAACACCGCGACGAGACGGACTCGCAGACGCAGCTACGCGACGTGCTGCGCGACACCTGGCGCCGCGGCGGCAACGTCCTGATACCCGCCTTCGCGGTGGGGCGCACGCAGGATATCCTCTTTCACCTGGGCTGCCTGCACCACGAGGGCGAACTGGACGCCTGGGAAGTGTTTCTCGACAGCCCGATGGCCATCGCGGTGACGAAGATCTACGACCGCTGGCTCGACTCCCTGAACGGCGATGTCCGCCACCTGAGCGAGGCGCACCGCAGTTCGCTCGTCGATTTCCTGCCGCGCCTGAACCTCGCGCTCGAAACCGAGGACTCGATGGCGATCAACCGCATCCGCAGCGGTGCCATCGTGATCGCGGGCTCGGGCATGTGTACCGGCGGGCGGATTCGGCACCACCTGAAGCAGCGTGTCTGGGACGATCGCAACACCGTGATCTTCACGGGCTACCAGGCGCGGGGTACGCTGGGACGCATCCTGGTGGACGGCGCCAGGCACATCAAGCTGTTCGGCGAGGAGTATGTGGTAAAGTCGAACATCGAGACCCTCGGCGGACTCTCGGCGCACGCGGGCCAGAGCGGCCTGGTGGGGTGGATAAAGTCCTTCCAGCCCGAGCCCAGAACGTTCCTCGTGCACGGTGAGCCACAGGCGCAGGACGCTCTGGCACAGCGCCTCTGGAGCGAGCTTGGGCTGCGGACGGAGATCCCCGCACCGGGGCATAGCACAGTGTTTTAGGAAGCCTTGTATGGCGCACACGCCCCATCTCATCGACACCGGCGGGCGGCCCGGATGGTAAGCGGGGTGCGCCTTTTCGCCCTGCTGCTGGCCGGGCTGTTAACCACAGCCTGTACCGACAGTGGCAATGACTTCATTCCGCAGGACCGCTACGGGGTAACGATTAGCGAGCACGTGTTCGTGGACGAGAGCCGCAGCACGCCGCCGACCGGCGAGTTTCCCAGCCTGCCGTCACGCACCCTCGAGACTCTCGTCTTCACCCCCGACGGCAACACCAGGTTCCCGCTGCTGGTTTTCTCCCACGGCCTGGGCGCGACGCCCGCTGTCTACCAGCCGCTGATCGAGGCGGTGGCAGCGGCTGGCTTCGTGGTCGTCGCCCCCGCGTTTCCCCTGACCAGCGCGGGCGCACCCAACGGGCCGGATGCGGTGGACACCCAGCAGCAACCGGGCGACGTGAGCTTCCTCATTGACGCGGTGGAAGCCGCCGTCGCGGCCAGGGAGCGATCGTTTCACCGCCGGGTGGATCTCGACCGCATCGGCACCTTCGGGCACTCCAACGGCGGCATTACCACCCTCGGCATACTCGCCCACAGTTGCTGCCGCGATACGCGCATTGACGCCGCGGTTTCCCTGTCGGCAACCGCCGGCCCCTACAACAACGGCGTCTACGATTTCTCGGCCACGTCGCCGCTGCTGCTGGTTCACGGCACCGCCGATGCGCTGATCCCGCACGAGGAATCAATCAGGGTGTTCAACATGGTCGCGGCGGCCAAGGGTATCCTTATCATCAATGACGCGGGGCATTCGACGTTCCTGGGCCCTTCCGGCCACGGCTTCGACAGCACCGTCGACACCATAATCCGTTTCTTCCGCGCCAACCTGCTGGGCGACCGGGAGGCGGAGTCCCTGTTGCTCGCCGGCGAGGTGGCGGACACCGCCGTGGAGCTGCTCTACACCGCCACCGGCGGCACCGACGTCACCCTGCCCCTGCCGCCACCCGTCACCGACCGCGTGGCGGCGGTGGAACCAAATTCCGACCTGGAGGGCGGCCAGTTCGTGACCGTTAGCTGGCGCAATTTCATCGCGGGCAACACCATCAACATCCTGCAGTGCTCACAGGGCGGCCTCGGCGGCAACGACGTGTGCGATTTCGGCAACGGCTTCATACTCCGGCCCAACCCGACCGGCGAGGGCTCGGTGCAGCTTGAGATCATCGAGGGGGATGTCGGTTCGGGACGCTGCGACGCCGTCGACAACGACTGCGTGGTGGTGGTCAATGACGGCGGCTCGCAGGCGCCAGAGGCGACCCTGCGGGTGCCGATCAGTTTCGCGGACTGAGCGCGGGCAGGCGTCCGCGCCACACCGCCCTACTGCACGGTCGGCGGCGACTCCTCCGGGAGCGCCAGTGGTACCTCGAGTATGTTGGGCCCCTCGCGCGGCGCCTGTCCGATCATCTCGTCATAAGCGGATTGTTGTCGCAACATAAGCGAGGCGACGGGAAACCTCGCCAGCACATCGCGCAACTGCGCCAGGCTGCGGCTGCGCAGCGGCCGGCCGTCGGAACCGACCAGTAGTCGTTCCTGCCCCTCGATCGCCACGGTCACCTGGTACAGGGCCGGATCCAGGGAATGGATAACGACCGCTACCGCGTGGCGAAGCGCCGCGAATTCGTCGATCGAGATCTTCACGCGGGGTCCGCGGCGGCGGCCAATACACCCTCGATGGCCTCGGTCAGGGTGCCGCTGTCAGGCTCGGTGCTGCTGCCGAAATGCTGCACCACCTTCCCCGAGCCGTCGACGAGGTACTTGTTGAAATTCCAGGAGGGCTCACCGGACTGCTCGGCCAGCGCCCTGAACACGGGATTGGCATCGGCCCCGCGCACCGCGCTGGGTGAGATCATGGTGAACGTCACCCCGTAATTGACGTAGCACACCTGCGCGGCCTCAGCCTCGTCCCTGGCCTCCTGACGGAAGTCGTCGCTCGCGAACCCGACCACCACCAGGCCCCGGTCGCCGTAGTTTCTGTGCAGGGCTTCAAGTCCTGCGAACTGCCGCGTGTAGCCGCAGTGACTGGCCGTATTGACGATTAACATCGGGCGCCCGTCCTGCAGGGCGCAGATGTTCACCTCCTCCTTGGAGTGCAGTTTGCGCATGGCGTGGTCGAGATACTCGGGACAGCCGGCGAGCGACAGGGCCGGTGCCAGTAACAGCGCGAGGCAGAGAGCGAGCTTGTTCATCGAATGCTTCCTGTATCGGTTTTCGTGCATACGGGGCGCGCGTCCATCCGGTTCATCGGGCGCTCCCGGCCCGGGCGCCGCCGCACCCTGCACACTCGATCACCCGGGGCGCACCGGCCCTGCGTCGGACCCTACAGGGTCTGGTAGGTCCCGATTCCCGTCAACAGCCGCGACAGTATATCGCTGCCGGTGATAATGCGGCGCTCGCCGACCCACACCAGGACGACGTCGTGGCGGATCTGTTCGTCCGCGTTGGCCGCCATGGATTTTAACTGGCGGATCACCTCGCCGAGCGTGGTGTCCCTGTCCCTCACGATGACCGGGCGGTGGCAGTAGGCATAGGGCCGCAACGGGCGGCTGCCGTACAGTGCCGCGCGTGTGAACTCATCCACGTCCAGGGCGAGCTGCGGGTCTCCCGTCGCGTCGACCAGGATCACCCAGGGCTTGCCCGACGCGTTGATCCGCTGCAGGAAGGGGTCATCGGCTCGCGCCTCGACCTCGGGAATCCTGGGCAGGTCGACATCGATGGGGAGCTCTATGATGCTGTCGTCGCTCAGTCGCGTGCCCTCATCGATCGTGGAGAGGTCGTCGATGTCCAGGAAATTCAGTGCGCCGATGCCCTCCACATCACTGACCTCCGTCTGCGGCGAGCGCACGTGCGCTTTGAGAATGTCACGCAGCAACGGCTCGCGCATATACTCGACCGCCTCCTTGCCGAGCCACCAGTCCAGAAAGCTGGCGGTGGGGCGGGCAAACGGGTAGAGGAGGAACTGGTAAAAGCGAATCACCGGCGCCAGCAGGGCCGAAGTGCGCAGGGCGTGCCTCGAGAAATACGCCTGCGGCATAATTTCGCCGAACCACGTGATGACAAACGTGGAGAAAAAGAAGGCCAGTACCCCGGTCATGACGGAATTGGCGAGCAGCGCCAGCAGCACGTTGATCGCCACGTTACCCCATAAAATGGTCGCCAACAGGAAGTTGGCGTCTCGGCGCAGCCGCAGGACACGCAGGGCCCGCGGGTCGCGTTTCGCCTCGACCTCCAGCCGCAGGCGACTGAGCCGGAAAAACGCCAGGTTGCTGCCCGAAAACATCGCGCTCTGGCTGACGCAGAAAGCGATGGCGAACCAGGCGAGTGTAGATTCCATAGTGATAGGCTCCACGTTCAGGGCAGCGTGACCAGCAACCGCCGACGCCCGCGTATGGTAACAGCTTGGCGCGCGCAAATACCCGGGACGTAATTCGCGCATCGCGATGGCACAGGCGCGTTGTTGTCGCGCCAATTCCGACAGCGGATGACATTCACGGCCTGCCGGCTGGGGAATTACACGCCGGCTGGCTTATACTAGGCAAGACGCAGCCGAAAGAGAGCGGATGGACCAGTGACTGTAATGCTACTACTCTGCGGCCTCGCCCTGTTACTGGCGGGCGGCACCGCACTGGTCCACGGCGCCTCCGGCGTCGCCACGCGGCTGGGTATCTCGCCGCTCGTCGTGGGGCTGACAGTCCTGGCCTTCGGCACCAGCTCGCCCGAACTGGTCGTGAATGTCGTCGGCTCGCTGCGCGGCGAAACCGAACTCGCCTTCGGCAACGTGACCGGCTCCAACCTCGCCAACCTGGGTCTGGTGCTCGGACTGTCGGCCCTGATCAAGCCGGTGGCCATCCAGGGCAGCGTCGTGCGACGCGAGTTGCCGCTGTTGCTGTTGGCCACCACTATCCTGGTCGTCATGATGCTGGACCCGCTGCTGTCCGACAGGCCGCCTGTCCTGAACCGCTCTGACGGCCTGATCCTCCTGCTGTTTTTCACAATTTTCCTGTACATCACCGCGACAGACCTGCTGGCCGCGAACGAGGACCCGCTGCTCGACAACGTCCGCCACATGGAGCAGTCCCTCCACACCCTGCCCGGCATGGCGGTGAAACCCGGGGTGATCTACATCGCGCTCGGTGTCGTCGGACTGACCCTGGGCGGTCACCTGACCGTGGTGCACGGCTCGGCGTTTGCCCAGGCTCTCGGTATCTCGCCGGTCATCATCGGCATGCTGGTCGTCGGCGTGGGCACGAGCCTGCCCGAACTGGTCACCTCCATCATCGCGGCAGTGCGCGGCGAGTGCGACCTCTGCGTGGGTAACGTGGTGGGGTCGAATATCTTTAACAGCCTCGTCGTCCTGCCGGTCGCCGCACTGTTCCGCCCTCCTCCGATTCACGCGGGCAGCCAGCTCGATGTCGTTATGGCGCTGATAGCGGCGGTGATCATCGTCCTCGTCTTCATCTACGACAGGGCGCGTATGGACCGGGTCACGGGCTTTGCGTTCGTGCTCGCGTACATCGGTTACATGGGCTTCCGCGCGACCGCGGCGTAGGCGTTAATCACCCTGCACCCGGCACGCGCCGCGGTGTGCGCCGCTCGCTCAATCCCCGGGTAAGTCGAATTTATCGGTTGACGCGGGGTCTTCCGTCTCGCCCAGCACATGCCGCAGCTTGTAGGTAGGCAGGGTGCGCACGAAGGCCTCGTCGGGCTCCAGGCGAATCCCCGTGTCGCCCTTCGACTGGTAGTGCATCTTGCTGAGTACGTAGCGCATGGCCTCCATGCACGCGCGATTGCGGTCCTTGCCGTTGACGACGACCCAGGGGCTGTCGGTGGTGGAGGTCCGCGCGAACATAGCCTCCTTGTACTCCGTGTAGTCGTGCCACTTGGACTGGGCCTGGGCATCCACGGTGCTCAGCTTCCACTGTTTCAACGGGTCGGTACGCCGCTCCTCCAGCCGCAGGCCCTGCTCCTCCTCGTCGATGCTGAACCAGAACTTCACCAGCATGAGCTGGTCCTCGCGCAGCATGCGTTCAAGCAGTACGACCTGCTCCATGAAGAAGTAGTACTGCCGCTGGTTGCAGAACCCCATCACCGGCTCCACCACGGCGCGGTTGTACCAGCTGCGGTCGAAGAACACGATCTCACCGGGGTTGGGCAGCTCCTTGATGTAGCGCTGGAAATACCACTGCCCGGATTCCACCTCACTGGGCTTGGAGAGCGCCACGATGCGGTAATGCCGCGGATTCAGGAAACGCACGAAGCGCATGATTGTGCTGCCCTTGCCGGCCGCGTCACGCCCCTCGAAGATGACCAGCAGCCGCCTGCGCTCGGCGCGCAGGCTGTCCTGCATCCTGAGCATCTCCAGTTGCAGGTCCCTGTACTCGGGATCATTCTCCAGTGCATGTATCATCGTTCACACCATCTCATCCATACGCGGGGGCACGTGCCACGGCAGTGGCTGCGATATCAGGCCAGGCACTGCGCCAGCCAATGTGCCATGTCTGCAAACACCTCACCCCGCGCGTCGAGCTGCGTCACGCCACGATCGGGGATACGCACCATCAGCCGGGCT
Source organism: Gammaproteobacteria bacterium (assembly GCA_030428835.1). Lineage (GTDB taxonomy): Bacteria > Pseudomonadota > Gammaproteobacteria > Pseudomonadales > Halieaceae > Marimicrobium. Next base: position 76,728 of record JAUIEP010000003.1, read on the forward strand.
CCGACTCCGCCCCGGGCTGCACGCGCAACAGGCCGCGGAAGGCCTGTCTGGCGGTGCCGCCCTGCGAGATCACGTTGTACACGTCGCGGGCGATCGGCATGTCGATCCCGTACTGTTCCGCCAGGGCGATCACGGTGGGCGCGCTTTTTACACCTTCCGCGACCATGACCATCTCGTCGATGATGTCATCCAGTTTGCGACCCTTGCCCAGTTCCACGCCGACGTGCCGGTTGCGGCTCTGCGGGCTCGTGCAGGTCGCAATCATATCGCCCATGCCGGCGAGGCCCGCGAACGTCTGTTCGCGTCCGCCCATGGCCGTGCCGAGCCGGGTCATCTCAGCCAGGCCGCGCGTGATCAGCGCCGAGCGCGTGTTGTCCCCCGCACCCTGTCCGTCACCCATGCCGACCGCGATGGCGATGATGTTCTTGAGCACCCCGCCAAGCTCACAGCCGATGACATCGTTGTTGGTGTACACGCGGAACAGTCCGCTGCGAAACAGCGACTGCAGCTCGCGCACGATGATGTCGTCTTCCATCGCGATCACGCTGGCGGCGGCCTGCCCGGCCATGATCTCGCGCGCCAGGTTGGGGCCGGTGAGCACACCCACCGGGTGCCCGGGCAGCACCTCCTCGATGATCTGCGTCATGCGCAGCCCGGTGTCACGCTCCAGTCCCTTGGTGAGACTGATAACCGGCACCCAGGCGCGCAGGTGCGGTTCGACTTCCTCCAGCACGCCGCGGAAGCCCTGTGAGGGAACGCCCATCACGAGCACATCGATGTCCTCCAGCGCTTCCTCGATGGTCGCCACCGCCTGCAGGTTCTGCGGCAGCTTCACGCCCGGCAGGTATTTTTCATTGGTGTGCCGCGTGTTGATCTCGTTCACGGTCGCGGCGTCCCGCGCCCAGATCTTCACGGGCGTGTCGCGCGCCACCAGTGACGCGACGGTCGTCCCCCAGGAGCCGCCGCCCAGCAGTGCCGTCCGTAGTTCCATAGTTATTCCTCTCGTTATTGTTCTTGTTTTCCGGCGGACGGTTTCCGTTTGCCGCCGGATTTCCTGGATTGTTTACTGTGCCGCGTGGACTTACTGACGGTCGCCGCCTTCGACCGCTTGCCTTTGTGTTGCGGCTGCGGTGCCGCAAGCGCCGCCAATTCGGCGTGGGCGTCGCGCAGGCAGTCCATGAAGAACTCGATATCCGGCATGATCTCCCGCGTGGATGTCACACTGAAAGACATCCGGCCGTTGTAACTGGGTGTGGCGATAAACAGGCCCATGCCGTTACTGAGCGGCGCCATACCGTAGGTGGCGAGCTGGCGCGCGCCGTTCATATATAGCTGCACCTGCGGCCCGGGCACGTTGGACACGAACAGGTTGCAGACCTGCGCGGCGACACCGGTATTCAGGACCAGCCGGCTGGCCAGGACCTGGGTGGCCGCGGGTACGTGCCGCGTCAGGTCCGTCATGATGCGCGCCGATAGACCGGAGCGGGCCTCCTTGCTGTCCAGCGTGGACGCGTAGATCGCCCGCAGGCGCTGCACCGGGTCTGGGATATCGGTGTGGATGGCCGCGGTCATCGCCGTGATGTTATTACCCGGCGCATCGGTGTCGCCGGCGCCGCCCGGCCGCGCATTGATCGGCACCCAGGCCACCAGCGACTCATCCGGCAGTTCGCCATGGTGTTCAAGGTAACGTCGCAACGCGCCGCTGCAGATCGCGAGGACCACGTCGTTGACCTTGCAACCTGGCGCCAGGCCGCGAATGGCCTTCAGGGAATCGAGGGAAAACTCCACCCCGTCGAACATCTTGTGCGGTGAAACCGGCACGTTGAAGCGTGTGTCAGGCACCTCGCCCCGGCGTTCGCCGCGCGAGGCCAGCGCCTGCTGCGCCGCCTGGTAGATGCCCGGCGTGGCGCGCAGCAGGGCGTCGGCGATTCGCACCGGCGAGCGCAGGTTGTTCTGCGTCGCCCGGCGGGCCATCTCCCGCAGGCTGGGCGGCGGGCTGGGTTCGAGATCCTCGGCCTCTACCTGGAGGGCGGGCGTGCCCTTGTTGTCGATGTCCAGCAGCGCCGAGAAAAAACGCATCAGCGACGCGCCGTCCACGGCCGCGTGGTGAATCTTGCTGACGACGGCGTAGCTGCCGCGCGGCACACCCTCGATGTTGTCCAGGCCCTCCACGACATAGATTTCCCACAGCGGCTTGTTCATATCCAGGGGCCTGGAGTGGTACCGCGCCATGTGGATACAGAACTGGCGCCAGTCGCCCGGCTCGGGCAGCCGGCCGTGACGCATGTGGTACTCGAGATCGAAGTATTCGTCGTCCACCCAGTACGGGTAGTCCAGTTCCAGCGGCACGCGCACCAGCTTGCGGCGCAACATGGGCGCCACGTGCATGCGCGACTCGACGTGGGCGATGATGTCCTTGAAGCGCACGGTGCGCCTGCCCGGCACGGTGCCGGGATCGAAGATCGAGACGCTGGTCACGTGGCTCAGGTTGTGCTCCGATTCCACGTAGAGAAACTGGGCATCCTGGGGACTGAGCTGGCGCATGCTGTGCTCCCGTCAACGCGGCAGCGCGATGCTGCGGAGTATGTCGATACGGTGGGTCAACTCGCGCAGCGACTGGCTCATCTGCAGGCGCCGCTCCTTGAGGCTTGCATCGCCGGGTGCGACGAGCCCCAGGTTGTCCATCAACTTGAAGCCGTTCTGGAAGAGCAGTTTGCCGATCGAGGCCTCGCTGGTGATGCGTCGCTGCAACAGTGCCTGGCGACCGTAGGGCAGGCACTCCGCCAGCACCTCCTTCTCGTTCAGCGTGTCCTCAGGCGCCTTGCGCGCCAGGACGTCGGCGACGACGCGGTAGGCCTCGGTGAAGGAAATCAACACGGTGTGCGCGGTGAGCGGCGTGAGCGTCGCCAGGAACTTCTGGGCAAAGCCGACATCGTCGTCCAATCGCGCCTCCCAGTCCGCCTGGTAGCGGCCCAGTTCCTCGCGCACCTGGTCGCGGAAGACGTCCTTGCCGGCGTAGAAAAACTCGAACTTGTACAGGTCCCGCAGGCGTTCCGCCTCCTGCCAGAAAAAAGCCGCGCCCTCCCCGGGCCGGGTGGCGACGGCCATCAGCGCGAGTTCCGCGATCGCCTTGTTCACGAAATGGTGGATGGTGGTGTTGCGGTAGTAACTGGCGATACCGTGCTGCTCGGGTTTCAGGGCGTAGACGCGCTCGGGGCCGTCGTCGTAGCGGGTTACCATGCCCGCGTTGATCATCTGCCGGGCCAGTTGCCGCATTCTCTGGTCATTCTCGAGGTCGGAGGACGCCGTGAACGGTATCCCGCGCTCACGCGCCCAGTCGAGCAGCGCCACCATCTCGCTGCGCAGTTCCTCCTCGGTCAGGGCCCGCGGCGCGGCGCCCAGCAGGATCATGGCGGTGAGGGAGCCGAGGGTGATCGGGGTGACCTTGTTGACCTCCACCCCGACCTGGAAGGCGATCTTCTGCAGGGCGCGGGCATCCTCGGGGTCGGGGGCCTGCGCCAGCACCACGGGCTCGCCGACGTCCACGTAGATGCGTCCCATCGGCTGGCGCAGGCCGCGCAGGTAACCGATGAACCACTTCAGGCTCTCGGGCTGCTTGGTCGCACCCGCCTGCTCGGTGGCGTAGTCGCTGACATCGCCGATCATGTCGTAGTTGATCGCCACGGGCACGATGTGCAGGTTCTCCGCGCCGCTCCTGTGCGCCGCCTCCACCACGTACTTCAGCAACCCGTAACGCGGCGGCATCAGCTTGCCCACGCGCGAGCGCGTACCCTCGAAGGCCCAGGTCAGCGGGAAGCGCTTCTCCAGGAGGTAGCCCAGGTACTGCCGCAGTATCATCTTGTACAGCGGGTTGTCCTGGAAACTGCGGCGAATGAATATCGCGCCGGCACGGCGCGCCAGGAAGCCGAGACCGCCGAACGCCATGTTGACGCCGCCGAGTATGTGCGGCGCGGGAAAGTCATTCTCCAGGAAGGTGGAATGGATGGCGAAGCCGTCCACGTGGGTCTTGTGTGTCCACAGCAGCGCCGAGGGATGCTCGCGGGTAATCTGCCGGACGCGGTCGAGGGCCGCGCGATCGATCACCATGTCGGTCTCGTAGCCCAGGTTGATGAGGAAGCGATTGAAGCGCCCCATCACATCGATCCAGAAGGTCTGCGGAATGGAGATCAGTTCCTTCATGATCTCCTCGGCTTCTTTTTCCAGGTCCTCCACCGGGCGCCCCGTCTCCTGGCTGATCTGCGCCAGCGCCGCCCTGAAGGCGGGTCGCGCCTGCAGGTGGCGCGCAACCTGCCGCGGCACCTTGTAGCGACTCCCGCGCAGCTTGCGCTCCGCGATGTCCAGGGCCAGCGCGGCCTGGGTGGCAATGTAGTCCGCCAACTGTGTCCGGTCCGGGGTCGCGCCCCGGCGCTGCTCATAGCGCCCGCGCATGGCGCCCAGCGTCGCCGGCTCGGCGGCTATGGTCTCCACCCGTTCCGGATGGGCCTGCAGGGTGCGCTCGGCGCGTGCGGCATTGGGCCGGCGCGGATTGCCCCAGAGCAGGTCGCGGAAGCGTGGCGCACCGGTCTTGGCGTCGATGGAGCTCTTCCAGACCACCCGCAAGGGCACGAACAGGGTGTCGTCCGGCGACTCGATGACATCCTGCAGCGCTGTGCTCGGTATGTTTTCCGGGTCGCGCGAGATCGGCAGGACGACCGTGCGCACCGGTTCACCGGGCGCAGGGTTGCTGCGTTGCACCCAGTCCCGCAGCAGGCCTTCGTCAACGCGATGTGCCGCGTCGAGGATAAATACGATGGGGGCATCGCCCGCCGCCGGCCAGGGCGTGGCGCTCATCCGCTTTTTCCCTTACCCGGTCTGGCGGCTTCGGCGGGGCGCTTCCGTTTGGGCTTTGCTTTGGCCTTTGGTTCAGCTTTCGGCCTGGTCTTCGCTTTGGCCTCTGTCTTTGCCTTGGCCTTTGTCTTTGCCTTGGCCTTTGTCTTTGCCCTGCTCTTTGCTTTGGTCTTGGTCTTGGTTTTAGTTTTAGTTGCAGGCTCCGTCCTGGATTCAGGCCTGGCGCTGGATTCCTTCGCGGATTTCCTGCCGCCGGATTTCTTCGCCTTTACGCTCCCGCCGGCACGCTGCGCGACCTTCTTCTTTCCCCGCCCCTTCTTCAGCAGCTTCTGCTCCGGCTGGCCGAGCGCACGCAGGAACATGTTGCGCACCTCGTTCACGTGTTCGTCGAGATCGGCCACGGTCCAGTCGCCCGTATCGACCGGCGGCAGCACCTCCACCTCCACAGTGGCGGAGCGGAAAATGAACTCACCCTTCGGCGCCACATCCAACGCGTTGTGGATCACGATCGGTACCATGGGCACGCCCGCCTGCATGGCAAGGTGGAACGCGCCCTTCTTGAAGGGCGCCAAACGCGGCGACACCGTGCGTGTGCCCTCGGGCGCGAGGACCACGCACTTGCCGTCCTGCTTCATCGCGTCCACCAGCGGCTGCATCGCCTCTATGGCGCTGGCGGCATTGGCGCGGTCGATCAACACCACGCCGCCGAGCTCCATGACCTGGCCGATGACGGGCATCTTCTTGATTTCCTGCTTGCCGACGCCCGCGATGTCCCGGCGCAACAGCTTCGCCGCGATAACCACGTCCGCCTTGCTCTGGTGATTGAAGACGAACACACAGGGCCTGTGCGACCACAGGTGCTCCTCCCCACTCACCTTGAGATCCAGGCCGATAAGCGCCGATGCGGTGTCGGCGAACAGTGAGAAGGAAAAATTCTGCGCCTCGCGCCGCGATCCGGTTATGGCCCAGATCGGCAGGCCGGCCGCGAATGAGGTCACCAGGCTGCCCGTGGCCGCGATGGAGCGTGCCCAGTCCCTGATGCCCGGGCGACCGCGGCTGCCGAAGCGTTGCACGGGCCAGCCCTCGCGGCGCGCGATGGCGGTAAGCTTGCGGTTCGGGTTGAGGGGGCGCGGCCTGCCGACACGCTCCAGCAGCTCAAGGTCGTCATCGCTGTCGGAGTAAAAGAAGCTGTCCTGGAGGTCGAGTCCGAACTGCCAGGCGAGTTCCTCCGCCGCCCGCACTTTACCCGGCCCGAAACAGGTGGGCCGGATCACACCGCCGGTGAACTTGCCCTTCTTCACCTCCAGGTGCGTGCACATGACATGTTCGATATCGAGGTCCCGCGCCGCGGGCAACAGCTGGTACGGCGTGGCGGAGGAGATGATCGCCACCGTGTGGCCCTTGCGCTGGTGCGCCTCGATCAGCGCGCGCGTCTCGGGGTAGATCAGCCTGGCGATATGCCCCTGGTAGAGTTCCTCGGAAAATTCCCGGTAGCTCTCCTCGCTGATGCCGCGCATGAACTGCGAACTGGCGACCATCATGGCCGAGAAGCTGACGTTGCCCAGGCCAAAATTCGTCATGGCGGTGGCGAGCTCCATGAACTGGGCGGGCGACAGGTCGCCGCGCCGGATCTGTTCGCGGATCATGGCAAAGGCGGAGTAACCGTGGATGATGGTACCGTCGAAATCGAAGAACGCGCCGATGTGGGCGCCGCGCTGTGACTCCTCGACTTCGCGTATTACCGGGAGATGTCTGACCATTGGCTCGGAACCTGGCTACAGCGTGGATTCTGGGCCTTTATCTCACACTCGCAAAGCAAGCGGAACTCGGGCCCGTGAATGCGTGCCATCACGATACATCATACCCGCGGCACCTCACCTACAGTGTAGTACGTCCGCACGCAGCCTCTAATGCCCCTTGAGGGGCGCAGCCCCCGCGGGCTAGAGTGCACAGCATGACCAGCGACAGCTACCTCGGCATGCGGCCCGGCGACCTGGACGACAAACCCTACGCCAGGTACTGGAATCCGCAAATGGCGCCGCTCTCCCCGGATATCACCCAGGCGCTGCTGCAGAGTCCGTACGCCGCCAGCGAGGGCCTGCTGTTCAGCGACTGCCGGCGCCTGCAAGAACCGGGCAACCTCGCAATGGAATCCGGCTTCACGCGGCTGCCCAGCGGTGAGCTGTTCGTGGCGGTCAACACGCCCATGCCGGGGGCCTCCGGCGCGATGGTCGACTGGTGGTTCGGCTGGCACAGCAACGAGAGCCAGCGGTACAAACTCTGGCACCCCCGCGCCCACATGCGGGCCGCCCTGCAACACGCCAACGAACACGCAGCCGACCTCAGTGATCGCGAGCGCTACGTCGGGAACACGTCGTTCGTCGACGAGTACATCGGCAACACGGTCCAGCGCCTGGCCATCCAGTTCCGTTCGCCGGGCGAATTCGGCCTCGACGAGTCGCGCTTCGACGCCGCCGGCGTGCAGACGGCCGTGTGTGCCAACGTCGGCCTGGCCGCGGCGCCGTTGAACTTCGGCAGGCTCGTCCACCTCATCAGGGAGACGGCCAGCGGCTGCGAGATGCGCAGCCGCTTCTGGCTCGGCAGGCTTTCCGTGCGCAGCCTGGGCACCGGCCACCCCGCCAACCGCCTGCTCGGGTCGCGCCATCTCGCAAAGCTGGCCGCAGGCAGGAACCTGGGGCACGACATGGTCGTGCACTGCGCCATGGAGATGGCGCACCTCGCGAACTTCCTGCCGCAACTGTACGCGGACTACCATCCACCGGCCGGGCGCGACACGGGCCACTCGCCGGACGGTTCCGGCGGCTAGCCACACGCCCCGCCGTCCTCGTGCCAGGACTCAGCCGGCTGCAGAGCGGCGCCGGTTTCTGATCGACACGGTTGCATGCTTCACAGACGGCGGGTAGCCTTCGGGACTTTTGCCGGGAGCCTGGCGATGGACCGAAAGCTGTTGATTTCCATTCACATGTACCTGTCTGCGTTCTTCGCCCCCGCAGTACTGCTGGTTGCCATTTCAGGCGGGCTGTACCTGGTGGGCATCAAGGGGGAGGTCGAGGAAGAGACAATCTTCCGCAGCGAAGAGAGCACGATCGACAGCAGCGCCGCGTCTCTGCGCGACGACGTCGCGGCGCTGCTCGGCACGGCCGGGGTGAAGTCCTACGACTTCGAATACGTCAAGGTAAGCGGCGCAACGCTCTACACACGGCCCACCTCGACCGAGCACTACATCCTGCATCTCGCGAACGACGGCGTCGAGGTCATTCGCGCCAGGCCGAGCCTGCAGAAACGCATGATCGAACTGCACAAGGGGCACGGCCCGACGGCATTCAAGACCTTCCAGAAATTCTTCGCGGCAGGACTGGTCTTCATCATGGTCAGCGGACTGTGGCTGGGGTTGTCTGCCACGCGCCTGCGGCGCTCCACCCTGGTGACAGTCAGTGCGGGGGCGGCAGTGTTCGGGTTGCTGCTGCTGTGAGCGAGCCGCTGCCACCTGCCGCACAGGCAAGCGTGCGCATTGCGCGCGGCGGCCGCATAACTGCGCGGGTCTGGGAGTGCCGGAACGCGCCGCCGCGACGCCTCTGTAGCGCTACCCGGAGCTAACCGGGCGCGTGGTTCCACCACGCGAGGTCCGAGTAGGCGCGCAGGTCGAGTTCGTGGGTCCACGCCGAGCGGTGCTGGTGCGCCAGGTGGAAGTACGTCTCGGCCATGTGTTCGGGCAGCATCAGGCCGTCGTGCTCCTTGCCGCGCGCCGCGCGCAGCTTCGCGAAATTTTCCGCCCCCAGCATCTTTCCCAGTGTATCGGGCGCGTCGACGGCGCCGTCGATCAGCACATGTGCCACATGGATATTGCGCGCCGCGTATTCGGCGTTCAGCGTCTGGCACAACATCCTGCGACCACCCATGGCGGCGGCGTGGGAGTGTTGCCCCGCGTTGCCGCGCATGGCCGCGGTGGCGGAAGTGACCAGCAATGTGCCGCCGCCACGCTCCTCCATCAACGGGAGCACGCTGCTGGCGACCCTGAACAACGCAAACGTCGCGAGGCGCCACCCGAGTTCGAACGCCTTGTAGCTGGTATCCACCAGGGAGCGGTTACCGATCTGCGCACCCAGGTTGAACAGGACCACCCCGATGGGGCCGACAGTCGCCTCGACATCAGCGACAAGATCCTCGATAACCCCGTCTTCAGCCGCGTTCAGGAGCCTGCCCGTCGCGGCGCCGCCCTCCTCCTCAATCGCGGCGACCATGCGCTTCAGTCCCTGCTCGTCACTGCGGCGGCACAGCACCGCGTGATAGCCGGCCTGCGCGAAGCGCCTGCCCACCGTCCCGCCGATACCCGCTCCCGCGCCCAACACCAGGCAGACTTTCTGCATCTCTCACTCTCCTCATTCGCTCGCAGCCCACTCTCTTCCCGCGACTACTCGCCCGGCCAGGGCGTCCGCGCGATCTCTTCCTTCAGCGCCTGCGCCAATACCGCAAGCCTGGGGGTCCCCTCGAGTGTATGGCGATAGGCCAGCACCGCATCCAGGTGTGGCAGTTTCAGGCCCGCCTGCACGTGCACGAGGTCGCCCTTGTCAATGTCTCGCGCGACAACCAGCCAGGGCAGGATACCCAGCAGGTCACCCTCGAGCACGAGATTGCGAATGACGGTCGCGTGATTCGTTCTCACCCGCGCGTGGCCAATGCTGCCCTCGTCCCAGTCCCTGACGATTGTGCGCAGGATCGGCCCGGTGTTCACCGCGTTGTCCGTGTTCACGAAGGCGTGATCCCCGATGTTCCGGCGCGTGACCGCTCCATGCTTCTGCACGTAACCCGGCGCCGCAACCAGTACGAGCGGTGACGGCCCGAGGGTGATGTACTTGAGTCCGGTCTTGCCCTCGGACCACAGGCGCAGTGCCGCATCAAACTCATCCTCATACAGGTCGACATAACGCTCGGCCAGGTGAACCTCGAGATTCAGCTGCGGGTGCGCGCGCAGCAGGTCATTCAGGCAGGGCATGAGCCTGTTCAGCGCCAGCGCCGGGGGCAGGGACAAACGTATCAGGCCGCCGGGCTCTTCGTCCCACTCCAGCACGGCCTGCTCCGCCTCGCCGAGCTGCGACAGCGCCGCGCGCAGGTATCTTGCGTAGACCCTGCCCAGTTCAGTCACGCGGACACGGCGCGTGGTCCGGTCCAACAGGGTGCGGTTGCCGAGACGTTCCTCCAGCGCGGCCACCCGGCGCGAGACCGAGGACTGGCTGATACCGAGCTGGGACGCCGACTCACTGAAGCTACCGGTGGACACGACAGACAGGAACGTCAGCTCCTCGGCGATGGAGTCCCTCTTCATCTATTCGTGTACAGCATAAGTATTATCCGTTATACGCATTTATATACTGCAATACCATGCGGGGACAGTCAAAGTACCGTGCCCGCGGGCACCCGCAACCGGATGGGAAGAATGACGATGTCACGACCTGGTTTTGTCCTCGGCCTGCTTCTGCTGTGCGCACCTCTCCCGCCGGCGAGCGGCTCATCCGACGACCCGGCCGCACCGCAGGTGCTCCCGGACAAGCCGACTCCACCGCCCGCCAGGGCGCCGCTGTTCGCCGCCGATTACTCGGTCCGCCCCCTCTCCATAGATACGGCCGCCAACAGGGTGGCACTGTTTGGCGACCTGCACGTGCACTCCGCCTATTCCTACGACGCCACGGCTTTCGGCACGACGGCAACGCCTGACGACGCCTATCGCTTCGCGCAGGGCATGCCGCTGGACCACCCCCTTGGCTACACCGCGCAATTGCGCAAGCCACTGGATTTCTTTGCGGTCACCGATCACGCGATGTACCTCGGCACCGTAAAGGAGGCGGCAGACACGACCACGCCCCTGTCACAGGTACCGTTCGCGAAGCCGTTCCACGACATGAACAACAAGAAGCGGCGCACCGCGGCTTCGGTCGTTTTCCGCACCCGCACGTTCAAGGGCTTCGCGCGCAAGCTGCGCAGGGCCATGAGTGATGGCCTGGTGGATCCCTCGTACGTGCTGGATATCAGTGAACGTGCGTGGACGGACATCGTGGCATCCGCACAGCGCAACTACACGCCGGGCAAGTTCACCACGTTTGTGGCGTACGAATACACCACCGCCTCGCCGGAGCGCGCAGCCATACACCGCAACGTTATATTCGAGAGCGAGGACGGCGTGCCCGGCTTTCCCTTCTCGAGCATGCACTCCGACAACCCGGAGGACCTCTGGCGCTGGATGGACGCCATGCGCAACCTCGGCGTGGACAGCCTGGCGATACCCCACAATTCCAACGGCTCGGACGGCGCCACGTTTGCACTGACCTATCGCTCGGGCGCACCGATAGACGAGGAGTACTCACGCCTGCGCATTCGCAACGAACCGCTGGTAGAGATTACCCAGGTGAAAGGCACGTCGGAGACACATCCCACCCTGTCCCCGAACGACGAGTGGGCCGGATTCGAGATTTTCGACCTGGTAACCCGGGACGAGCGACCGAGCCAGCCCGAGGGCAGCTACGTCCGCCGCGCATTGCAGGTCGGCCTGGCGCGGGAGGCGCAGGGACTGACCAACCTGTTCCGACTCGGCCTGGTGGGCGCCAGTGATACGCATACCGGCGCGTCGGCCATCCAGGAAGACGCCTTCAACGGCAAGATCGGCATCAACGACGGCATTCCGCTGTACCGCGGCAGCGTACCGGTGCCGACAGCGGTAAAAGAGGACATCGAGCGCCGCGGGACGAGCCCGCTGGATGAGGTCGGAGGACGCTACTTTATAAGCAACGTCATCAAGTACTGGGGCGCCTCGGGCCTGACGGGCGTATGGGCCGACCAGAATGACCGCACGTCGATCTTCCAGGCCCTGCGCCGGCGCGAGACCTTCGCGACCAGCGGGCCGAGAATGCCCGTGCGCTTCTTCGCGGGGCAGGATCTCGGCGCCCTGTCGACCGACGCGCCGGACTGGCAGCGGGACGCCTACCGGCAGGGCGTCACTATGGGTTCGGAGCTGGTACTCGAGGCGGACACACCGCCCACTTTCCTGCTGGCCGCCGCCAGGGACCCGCAATCGCATCCACTGGACCGGTTGCAGGTTATCAAGGGCTGGATAGACAACGGCACCATGCGCGAGCGCGTCTTCGACGTGGCCTGCTCCGATGCTCGCTCGCCGGACCGGAACACCTGGCGTTGCACCACACTCGAGGACACCGTCGACCCGTCCGACTGCGCGGTCCCGGACGCACCGGGCAGCAGCCAGCTCAGCGCGCGCTGGTCCGACCCCGACTTCGACGCGTCACAGCATGCCTTCTATTACGTGCGTGCGCTGGAGGTGCCGAGCTGCCGCTGGTCGACATGGGATGCATTGCGCGCCGGCACGCCGCCACGCGAGGATCTACCGGCCACCATCCAGGAACGCGCCTGGAGCTCACCGATATGGATACAGCCACTGAAGAGTGCCGCGCAATGACAGCGCCGTGCGCGCTCCCGAAGCGCGAACAGCACCTGGCGGCGCTTCTCGCCCTGTGCACACTGGCCTTTACAGGCACGTCAGCGCTGGGTGCCGCCAAGCCGGGCGCTCGTGTGCTGGAGGAGATCGTCGTCACCTCCCGCCGCTGGGAGGAGAACACGCGCGACATACCCATGACGGTGAAGGCCTTCGGCAAGGACGACATCAAGCGCCTGCACATACAGCAACTGGAGGACATCGCGGCACTCATCAACGGCGCCGAGTTCATCGCCGACAACGGCAACCCGCTCGACAACCAGGTGATCATCCGCGGTGGCGGCGTGGGCCGCGCCCGCAACGTGGACGGTGGCACGGGAATCTACGCCAACGGCATCAACGTCCAGGGCGGCAATTTCGGCGGCAGGGGCCCCTGGAACATCGACCTGTTCGACTCCGAGCGCATCGAGGTCCTGAAGGGGCCGCAGGGCGCGTTGTTCGGCCGCAACGCCCTGGGTGGCGCTATCAACGTGGTCTCGGTGCGCCCCGGCATGGACAGCTCCAGCCTGCGGCTGCTCGCGGGCGTGCAGGACAACGAGGGTTACCAGGGCGGCTTCTTCTCCGACGTCGTGGTGGTGCCCGAGGCGCTCGCCGTCAGGCTGGCCGGCAAGTACTACCACCAGGACGAAGGCTTCTACTATAACCGCTTCCGCGACGAGTACATCGACCGCGAGGAGACGCTGAACCTGCGCTCCTCCGTGGTCTGGAACATCGACACGCAGTGGTCCGCGTGGACGCAGCTCGACTACTACGACTCGGAAGCCGAGGGCGACGTGCAGTACGATGTGCGTGTCGCGGGCGACGGCTTCGACCGCTCCAACGACGATGAGAACCGCGGCAGGAAGACCGAGTGGAGCGCGTTCACGCGGCTCGACCGGCATTTCGAGCGGTTCGACCTGGCGCTCCTGCTCAATCACCGCGACCGGGACGCGGAGCGCACATTCGACCTTGACGAGGGCGTTGCCCAGACACCGTTCGATCCCACACAGCAGGTTCCATGCTTCGCGCCCAACAATCCGCCGCCGGAGCAGCGCTGCTCGTCACTGGCGGACGAGGAGTTCGAAAAGACGATGCTGGAGCTGCGCGCGGTGGGCGCGACCGACACGGTCAAGTGGCAGGCGGGCGGCGATGCACTGCGCAGCCGCACCTACAACACCAACGACGCCCGGGGGCGTTCGACTTCCAGCTCATTTCTCGATGCCTCGAACGACGTGGATTCCTTCTCGATATTCGGCGGGCTCGAGTACGCGCTGAGCGAAGCCTGGACGGTGGGAGCGGAGACCCGGCTGACTGTCGAGCAGAAAGAGGTCAGGGCCACGACAGTGCTCACCGAACTCGGCGACCGGTTGCTGTATGACAACCGGCAGAACAACGACTGGACCTACCCCACCTGGGCGCTGAGCACCGCCTACGATGTCAACGATGCCGTGCGGCTGTTCGCGCGCTCGGGCAGCGGCTTCAGGACCGGCGGCCTCAATACCGATTCACGCGCGAACACCAACCCGCTGACCGGCATGGTCGTGGAGGTGCCCGTGTTTTACGACGAGGAGCGGGCCCTGTCCTACGAGGTCGGCGCCAAGCTGCTGCTGTTGGACAACGCCCTGGGGATCGAAGCGGCGCTGTATTACATCGACTACGAGGACTTCATCTCGAACGGCAACAACGGCCTGGCCTCCGCGGACCGGGTGAGTTTTGTCTACAACCGCGGCGACGCCGAGGTCTACGGCGCCGAACTCGAAACCAGCTTCACGCACGCCTGGCACGAGGTGGTCCTGAGCATCACAGCCGGCGGCGCCTGGAACAAGAGCGAACTGAGCAACACGAAAGACTTCCTGGGCAATCCCTCCCCCGCCGAGGAGGGCCTCGACGTATCGCGCCTGCCCGAGTACACCTATCGCGCGACCGCGCGGGCCGATGCCCCCGTGGGCACACTGCAGGTGTTCGGGTCGCTGCGCTACAGCGGGCAGAGTGGCGGCTTCCAGACCTACAACAACTTCGTGGACCTGCCGGAACCGAAGCTGCTCTCCGCGCAGGTCGGCATCAGCGGCGAGCGCTGGGAACTGACGCTGAATGGATCCAACCTGACGGACGACCACGAGCCGGTGCGCAATGTGACGGTGACCACGAGCATGTCGCGTGAACCAAGGTCGTGGTGGGTCAACTTCGTGTATGACGCGTTCTGAGCCTGGGCCCCGCCCCCTGGCCAGTAGGCAGAACCGGTTTTCGATGCTTTACTGAAGTGAAATCAGCCAGGGGTGTATCGCCCCCGGGTATTACCCATGCGTGGTATATGTGGACTGTCCGGTCGCGGCGGGATAATAATCCGACGTATACTCTGGGCCATCCTGTTGCTGCGCCGGATCCCGCCAGCCTTGCATTGCAGGAATCCCCGAAACTGTTACGTCCGTGGGGCTAAAGCGAAGCTGCCCAAAACCAGAACGAGGAGTCGGACATGAATTTTGTTGGCTGGATCGACAGCGTCCCCCTGTCGCTGCTGTTCGTCGGAACGATCGTTATTATTTTTTTCAGTATAGGAGCGGGCACCTTGCTGCGCCGAACGATCGGTATCCAGCAGGGAGAGGGTGATTCCACCGGCTCGGTGGTCGGGGCAACACTGGGTTTGCTGGCCTTCATCATGGCGTTTTCGTTCAACATGGCCGCGAACCGCCTGGATGCGCGAAAGCAGCTTTTTCTCGAAGAGATCAATACCATCGATACCACGTACATGCGTTCGGGGTTACTCGCCGAGCGCTACCGGGAGCAGGCCCGGACCGAACTGAGAGCCTACGTGGGGCATCGCCTGAAAGCCGCCGACGACCCGGATTACCTGCCGCAAGCACTGCAGGCGTCGGAACAGATCCACGCCAGGCTGTGGGCTATGGTTGAACAGAGAACCGCGGAGAAACCGCTCACAATCGTGGAAAGCCTGTTCATCCAGTCGCTGAACCAGCTGATGGACCTGCACGGCAAGCGGGTCGTGGTGGCCTTGCAGTACCGGATACCGCATACCATCTGGGTCGGGCTGTACGCCATCGCGATCCTGGCGATGCTCGCGGTGGGGTTCCAGTTCGGACAGGTCTCCCGAAGGCAGCAGGCCATCAACATCATGCTGGCGGGCGCCTTCGCCGCGGTCATCACGCTGATCGCGGACCTGGATCGCGCCAGCGATGGTTCTGTGACGATTTCCCAGGAACCCCTGCGCGCGTTGCAGAAGAAGATCAGTGTCGACTGAGCGCCCGGGCGCCGACGCGCCTGCCCGCAACCGGGCGACACGACAGGCGGGCTGGACATGGCCGGGGTGGTCACTCGACAAACCCGGGGTAACTGACGCGCGCCTCAAGGCTCAATGCAGCACAACAGGATCGACCCGTTCCAGGCGCCTCTGCTCGCCCCGGTGTTGCCCAGGCGGGAATCGCTGATGACAAAAACATTCGTTTGGTCAGGCGGCGGCTGGCGGCGCGCGCTCACGGTAGCATGCGCCGCACTGCTGGCCTGCATTGCCAGCGGTTGCGCGGGTGTACCCACGGACTACGACAAGCCACAGTCCAGCGCGCTGGCCGACCCCCGCTCCACACAGGCTGGCATCTACGTCGAGAAACTGGCGGCGGAGCACCCGGGCCAGTCCGGTTTCGCCATCCTTCGTTACGGCCGCAATGCCTTCAACATGCGCATCATGATGGCCGACCTCGCCGAGAAGACGCTCGACGTGCAGGTCTACATCTGGGAGGTGGACAAGACCGGCCTGATCTTCGCCGAGCGTGTGCTGCGCGCGGCCGACCGCGGCGTCAGGGTCAGGCTGCTGGTCGACGACCTGGGCCTGCAGGCCACCGACGAGGGCGTGGCGGCGCTGGACGCCCACCCCAATATCGAGGTGCGCATCTTCAATCCCTTCGCCCACCGTGGCTCGAAGGCGCTGGACTTCCTGTTCGACCTGGACCGCGTGAACAACCGCATGCACAACAAGACCATGATCATGGACAACGCCATGGCCGTGGTCGGCGGTCGCAACATGGGTGACCACTATTTCGGGGTCAATACCGACACCAACTTCCGGGATCTCGACATCGGCGCTATCGGCCCCATCGTGCGAGATATCTCCGGCGTCTTCGATTACTTCTGGCAGGGCGACTGGGCCGTACCCATCGCGGCGCTGGTCGACGCACCGCCTTCCGTCGACGACGTCCGCGCGGAATACGCCGACCTGCGCGCCCAGGTTGAGGCGAGCGACTACCCCTACGACATCGAGCGCGACCAGGAGGGCCTGCTCGCCGAACTGGCCGACACGACGGGCCTGTATACCTGGGCGCAAGGGCAAATAGTGTGGGACGACCCGGCGCGCATCGAAGAACTGGAGCAGACCGCCAACGCCGGTCGAATCGCCTCGAGTTTTTTCAACAAAGCCCAAACGGTTGAGCATTCCCTCGACATCGAGTCGGCCTACTTCGTGCCGGGCAGGCCTGCAGTTGCGGCAACCCGCGAGATGGTCGAGCGCGGCGTCAGTATCCGCGTCCTCACCAACTCGCTGGTGTCGAACGACGTGCTGGCGGCCCACGCGGGCCATGCCATGTACCGGAAGGAGATGCTGGAGTCGGGCGTCGAGCTGTACGAGCTGCGCCCCGACTCACGCGTCATCAAGAAGACCTGGGTAGGCAGGTCCCGCGCGGGGCTGCACACCAAGGCGATGGTGTTCGACGAAGAGGCTGTGTTCATCGGCAGCTACAACCTCGACCCCCGCTCCGCCGACCTCAACACGGAGGCCGGCCTGTACGTGGAAAGCGAGGCGCTGGCGGCGCAGCTACTGGAGTACATGGCAGTCGGGCGACTGCCGGAGAACGCCTACCGGGTGGTGCTGGAGGGGGACGGCGACCTCGCGTGGATCACCAGCGATGACGGCGTCGAGGTGCGCTACGACAGGGATCCACACTCCACCTGGAGTGAACGGTTTATGACCTGGTTTATCGGGATTCTGCCGATTCGTTCGCAGCTTTGAGGGGTGTTGGGGGTTTGTGTGTTGCAGCGGGCATCGGCAGCACGATTGGGCCTGCCGGGCTGCGCTGCCCTTGGCGATTTGGTCCAAACGTTGCGCGTTTGTTCGATGGGGCTGAACGATACGTTACGGCGGGGAATCAGCAGCACGATTGACCCACAACGACCTGGGGGCCGTTGTGGCCCCTCTGGGGCTGCGCCGCCTTTGGCGGCTTGGTCCAAACGCTGCGCGTTTGTCGAACGGGGCTGGCCTACACGTTCCGGCGGGTCAGGAGCAGCACGATTGACCCACAACGGCCTAAAGGCCGTTGTGGCCCCTTTGGGGCTGCGTCGCTGCGCTCCTTGGTCCAAACGCTTGCGCGTTTGTCGAACGGGGCACGTTGAATCGGCCAGGCAAGCCGGCTACAAAAAAAGGGCCACCCGATGGGTGGCCCTTTTTTGTAGATGGCGCGCCTGGCACGATTCGAACGTGCGACCGCCTGGTTCGTAGCTCAACAAATGAAATTTAACGTATTGTTTTAAATAGCTTTTCTGGCGACGCCCGTTGCCGACCAAGCACGACAACGCACCACTGAGCACGCTGATGTCGGAAATTTGTCGGAATTGTAAACGTTGTCGATCGAGCTATTTTCGCAGGCTCAATGCACCGTAAAAATACTGACTTTACAAGGTCCATCCCCAGTATTAATATTTAATACATAGTTTTTCAGGTACGCGCACATGGCCAGAAACACCTCCGTCACCCTCGGTGATCATTTTGAAGCGTTCATCACCAGTAAGATAGAACAGGGTCGCTTTCAATCTGTCAGCGAAGCAGTCCGCGCCGGGCTGCGAAAGCTGGAGGAGGATGAAGCCAGGCTTGATATGTTGAGGACTCGACTAAGGGCGGGGGAGGACAGCCCCGTTGCTGAAAACTTTGATAGCCGGGAATTTCTGGAAAAACTCCATAAAAAGCCTCTTGGGTGAAGAAGCGCTATTTCATTCGCGAACTCGCTCTAAGAGATTTGGAGGAAATTTGGCTCTTTACCCTGTCGGGGTGGAGTCTAGAACAGGCTGATGCCTATACCAGTTCTATCCTTGCCCGCCTGAATTTGCTGGCCGACAACCCCAGCGTTGGCTACTATCCATTGAACAACTGGTTCGTAGCCACAATTGTGGCAATTTAGACCCTTGTAAATCGATCACCTGGATACGGCCCGCCCTCATTACACCCCGTATCGACCCGTGTTCTCTAGTAGATACCCTACGGTTAAGCTTGAGGCCCCTCCTTTCCTTGGCACTTCTTTCAAGCCATTGTCGGTGGCGAGCTCGCTTTGAATACAGATAGGGAATCCTGCTGAGCTGCCGATGAGAATGTCACATCAAGCCGCAACTACCCCCTACTCCCTCTTTGACTGCATCCTCCATAACAAATCTGCTCGTAAACTTTTTGGGAATTTCATAAAGACGCCGCTGTATCTTATGCGACGAGGCACAAGGCATACACGAAGTGCTGCAGAATAGCTGTCTGTGAGCAGGGTAGCTGAAGTATTACCCTGCCCATGGGAGGAGGTGGTATTACATTGAAACTTTGCAATATCCGTCATGACGCCACTTCAAGGGCCCCGACATCAACAGACATCGGTAGCTTTACCCAGCCGCTAAGTATCGGGACAGGAATTCGTTTACCATTCTCAAAATCCAGTTTCATATGAGGAAGTAGATCGATGAGCCATTCGAAAGCGACCTTCGCTTCAAGCCGTGCCAGCGCGGAGCCCATGCAAAAATGTATACCTTTCCCCAACGCTAGGTGATCTTTGTTGCGTCGATGCAGATCAAAAGTCTCTGGGGCTTCATAAGTATCAGCATCGAGATTCCCGGAGGAGAAAAGCAACCAAAGCGTATCACCCTTACTGATGTTTTTGCCTCTGAACTCAACATTTCTGGTTGCAATTCGAAAAAGGCCCATTACAGGGCCGTCATAACGCAACATTTCTTCAACGAAATCAGAAATCAATGTCCTATCATTTCGCAAGTCCGCCAGCACATCGGGATGATTCAATAAGAACACTACCCCGTTGCTGATCAAGTTGGTCGTTGTTTCATTCCCTGCAAGCCACAGCAGTTTGCTTAAACCTAGTATTTCTTCTGTACGTAGATTCTCACCTTCCTCGGAAGCATCAAGCATGGCGCTGATAAGGGTATTTGCCTGTGGATTATGACGCGCCGCAGAGATGATTTCGCTCAAGCCTTCCGTCATCTCTTTACGTGAGCCGAGCTGCTGCTGAATGGAATACCCTTCTCCAGCACCAATGGCCAGGGAATCAGACCACATGCGCAAGCGATGACGTTCCTCCAACGGAATCCCCATCATCTGAGCAATTACATACACCGGCAGCGGACTGGCAAAATCATCTACCAGATCCAGCGCTTCACCATTGCGAATTTTCTGGTGGAGTTCGTCCATTAGATTTGTGGCTATTTCCACCACCGCTGGTTCCATTTCGGCGATGCGTTTTGGCGTGAAAGCCTTTGCAAACAGCGAACGAATTCTGGTGTGTTCTGGCGGATCATGCTGAATCAAGGGTAGGAAACCCATGCCGCCATTGTCATCGCGCTGTTCGCCGTCTTCTCCTGCTACGAGGCCCCCACCGGGTCCGGCTGCGGACGAGTATGTGTATGGGTCCTTGAGCATCTCGAGGATATCCTCATGCTTTGAAATAACCCAAAACCCATACTCCTGCGCATAGTAAACTGGATCGGTCTCTCGAAGATTCTTCCAAAAGGGTTGTGGCCGCGCAGCGTATTCTGCAGAGAGAAATGGAAATTCATTAGACATGGTATATTTCTCCTATTCGGGACAACCACCCACCAAATCGGCTGGCATCTTGTCCAACTTCCAATACTCTCAGTTTTCCGACAGCAAATTCGCATGTACCAATTTGAGTAAACGGTAAAATTCCTTGGCCTCTTTAGCAGACATGCCGCGCGTTGCCGCTCTGCCAATATCGCCTACCAGATCTTCAAGCGACTTCAGCATGGGGTCGATTTTATCCGTAAGGCGAACCATCTTCGCACGGCGATCACTAGTATCCTGATGTCGCGCTATCCATCCCGCTGACTCTAGTCGGTCCACAACTTTGCCCAGTGGTGGTTTCGCCATCATCAGGGAATCGGCAATACTAGTTTGCGTCTGCTCGCCGTTCATGTAGAGCAGGTAGAGCACCTGCCATTGTGTGCGAGTTAACCCCAAGTCCTTTACCTGCCTGTTAAAGAGCCGGGCGACCATCAAACTAATTTCGTGAATTAGCGTACTAACAGGCTGGTCTTGCCGCCTTGATTGTTGGCTTGCTATATCTTGCGTTGACAATTTAGTTATCCTAGTTAATATAACTACAGTTAATATTTTAGTTGTAGGTATCGCGGTTTGTCAATTCATGATGCCTCTCGAACTAGTTGGTAGCGATAGTATGCGTTACATCATGCAGACCGTGGGACCCATTTTGGCCGCAGCGATACTCATGGGCTGCGATGGCGAACCCCAAAATGGCACAACCAGTACTGGGATTACTCCACAGCCCTCGTCACCCGTTGTAGTATCGATTACGAGTCCGGAAATAGCGGCATTATCTGAGCCTATTTTTGTTACCGGCACCATTCTCGCACGCCGCTCCACCAATATTTCGCCGATGGTTGGTGGCCTCATCGAAGAAATCTATGTCAACGTTGGAAGCCGTGTTGAAGAAGGGCAGCCCTTGCTGCGTATGCGCCAGAAAGATTTCGAGATTAATGTCCTGCGTCTTTCTGAGGCTAAGCGCCTGGCAGAGGCAGAGTACAAAGACTCGGTACGCGATCTTGAAAACGCCATCGCACTCAGAGAGAAGCAAGCATTCTCTGTCGAGCAACTCGATGACAGGCGCACACAAGTTGAGGTATCGGCTGCGAAGCTCGGTATTGCAAGCGCTAATCTTGCCGAGGCGCAGAAGGAACTGGACGACTCAATAACCCGAGCACCCTACCGTGGCGTTATCACCCAGAGACATGTGGATGAAGGCGCATACGTCCCATCAATCATGCGCTCTGAGCACCCAGTCCTCCAAATCCAGGAGATTGATGTCATGGTGGCACTGGTGTTCGTGCCCGAAGTTTATTTAACTTCCATTCAGTTGGGTACGCTCGGAAGGGTTCACATACCGAGTATGAATCAAACCTATGAGTCGGAAGTGGCGCTGATCAACGATCGAATAGACCACAAAACTCGCACTATCGATGTAAGACTGGGAATACCAAATGTGGATTATGCGATCAAACCTGGGCTTTTCATTGAAGTCGAGCTGATGCCCATTTCAAGACAGGGGCTAATGTTATCACCCAACGCTACTATGGGACTGGGAAGCAGCCGCTCTGTCCTGGTGGTTGAAGATGGCGTAGTTAGTCAACGCACAGTGCAAGTACGTGAGCTTAGTGATGGTCGGCTTGAGATACTCCAGGGCGTAAGCTCAAATGCGATCCTTGTTGTAGGCCCCAGTATGCACAAGGTTTCTGATGGTTCACGGGTCACTATTTCAGAACATCCCTATGTGGATAGCTGACCTCTGCATTCGCCGGCCAGTGCTGGCGATCATGATGACCGCTGCGCTCATGATGCTGGGCGTGGTCTCCATGGGTCGAATAAGCATCGATCTGTTCCCGAGCGTTGAAGTGCCCATTGTAACGGTTGAAACAATACTCGAAGGAGCCTCTCCCAGCACGGTAGAGACAGAAGTTACCGAGAGGCTTGAAGAAGAGCTAATCGCTATATCTGGCGTCGATACAATGCGCTCGATTAGCGGTGACGGTTTTTCACAGATAATCCTTGAATTCGATATGGAGGAAAATCCCAACCTGAAGGCCCAGGAGATACGGGACAAAATCAGTCAAACTCTGCCGCTTCTGCCTGACACAGTTAGTCAGCCTGTCGTCTCCATACTTGATCCGGATTCTGAACCCATTGTCTCGGTGATTGTATCCGGCCCCTGGCCAGTGGGTGAACTCACAGCCTTCGCCAAAGATGTCGTCAAAGAGCGTTTGCAGAGAGTACCTGGCGTTGGCAGCGTGATTCTTGTCGGGGGCCGCGAGCGGGAAGTACGCATCTGGTTGAAAGCCCCACAAATGCGGGGTTACGGCGTAATTGCGGCCGATGTAATCAGCGCTATCCAACGTGAGCATGCTGACATCCCTGGCGGCCGCCTGGATTACCACAGCGGGTCCACGGAACTGACCATCAAAACCATGGGCGAAGTAACCAGCTTAAAAGAGTTGGGTGAAATCATTATTTCTCGCGATGATAAGGCGATGGTG
Source organism: Gammaproteobacteria bacterium (assembly GCA_030428835.1). Taxonomy (GTDB): domain Bacteria; phylum Pseudomonadota; class Gammaproteobacteria; order Pseudomonadales; family Halieaceae; genus Marimicrobium. The sequence continues at coordinate 99,400 of JAUIEP010000003.1, forward strand.
CGCTTGATAGATGTTGCCGAAGTTGAGGATGGTCTGGAGGATGAACGCAGCTACGCGGAGCTAGATGGTAGAACAGGAGTAAGCCTCGAAATTCGCAAACAATCTGGAACCAATACCACCAGTATTGCCAAAGCAGTTAAGGCAGCGCTGACCAAACTTCAGACAGAAACACCAGCTGAAATCAACATTGTCACGGTAAGGGACAGTTCGCGATTTATCGGGTCCGCAGTGCGAGACGTGTCAAACGATATTTTGCTAGGCATCCTCCTGGTTGTCATTGTCACACTTTGCTTTTTACTCAGCGTACGCGCCACGCTAATTGTTGCAACCGCTATTCCAACGGCAATCATCGCTACTTTTTTCGCTTTCTACCTACTCGATTTTTCTATCAATATGGTATCGCTGATTGCCATATCACTGTGTGTCGGCCTGCTCGTAGACGATGCCATAGTTGTGCTGGAATCTATACACCGCGAAGTTGAAGCTGGGCTCGACCTCAATGAAGCTGCTTCAACGGGCACGCGAAAAGTTGCCACTGCCGTCATCGCATCCACCCTTTGTGTGATGGCGGTGTTCTTGCCGATTTCCTTTACCACAGGTCTGGTTGGTGTGTTTTTCTATCAATACGGTGTCACCATTGCTGTGGCAGTAGCACTATCTCTGTTTGTTTCCGTTACCCTTACGCCTATGTTGAGCTCTCGTCTGCTCAAAAAAAGTTCCGGCCATAGAGGAATGTTTGCGCTACTGGATAAGGGCTATGTACTTCTGGAAACAACCTACGTTAAGGGCGTTCGCTTCGCACTTCGCGCTCGCTGGCTTGTTCTGCTGTTGGCCGCTGCCACTGTCGGTATGGGTGTTTATAATGCGGGTCAGGTTCCCCTCTCATTTACGTCCGCAACTGATAGAAGCGAGTTTCTCGCCAAAGTCGAGCTTCCTCTGGGAACCGGTCTTACCCAGGCCAAGCGTGTTGCCACTCAAGTGAGTAAAACTGTCAGTGACCTGGAACATATTGAATTGGTGTTCACTGTTATTGGCTCCGGCGCTCAGGCCAAGGCAAACGAACTATCATTCTATTTTGGTCTGTCGCCGAAACAACAAAGGAGCAGTCATCAGTATGAAGTGATGGATGACGTCCGCACAGCGCTCGCTTTGGCCATACCCGATGCCAAGCACATCTCTTTGACAGATGTGCCCTGGATATCCGGAGGAGGATTCTTTGGTGCCGACATGGAGATGGCTTTAAGCGGCGATGATTTAGAACAACTTCGAACATACGCGGATACTATCACGAGCCAGATGGAAGAATCTGGCCTCTTCAGGGATATCAAGTCCAGCTATGAGCCAGGCAAGCCTGAATTGCAGGTTACGATAAACCGGCGCAGGGCCGCTGATTTGGGCATTTCGGTTCGAGATATCGCCGCTACTGTTGGAGCCACGATGGGTGGTGTAGATGTTACAAGTTACGAAGAGTTCGGTAATCGCTATGACGTGCGCCTGAGATATGCAGAAACGTACCGCGACGAGATCGGAAAGTTTGACCTCATTCAATTACGCGCGGCAGACAACAGCTTAATAGATTTCCGTAACGTCGCAGAGGTAAGCGTAACCAGTGGCCCGGCACAAATCGATCACTACAATCGGGCTCGAAAGATCGGTATTTCTGCAAACGCTCCCGCTGGGATCGCGACAGGCGAGCTGATGAAAAAAATGGATGAGATTATTAGTGATCTCGATATGGCTACAGGATACGAGAGTTCATATCTAGGCACTTCAGAGCAAATCAATGATATTGTCGAGGCAATATTTTTTGCACTAACAATGTCGATGCTCAGTCTATACATGATTCTGGCTAGTCAATTCAACAGCTATACTCAACCAGTAGTGATCATGCTTACCGCTCCGCTGTCTTTTGTGGGCGCATTCAGCTTGCTCGCATGGACTAACTCCGAGCTTTCAGTCTTGACACAAATCGGTCTGGTCGCGCTGATGGGTCTGGTTATGAAAAACGGCATTCTTCTGGTGGACTATGCCAATCAGGCCATAGAGCAAGGCCACAGCGCAGCGGAAGCTATGATCGAAGCGGCTCATTTACGCTTACGCCCAGTACTGATGACTGCGTTCTCTACCATATTCGGTATGATCCCTATAGCGCTGGCCACGTCTGATGGCGCTGAGTTACGCACTTCAATGGGTATACTCGTAATAGGCGGACTAATTTCCTCAACCGTGCTTACCTTATTTGTTGTTCCAGTGGTTTACACATTACTCGCCGACGCCGAAAGTCAGCTTGCCCGTCTATTAAAATCGGAAATCTGAACAAGATGGATGCACTCCAACTGGAAAAAGTTTACGAGTTGTTCAGCGCCGGGATCGGTGCTCACAGTGATATGTCACTGAAATTTGTTTCTACCGAGGAAAACCGAGTCGTATTGGAAATGCCTTTCCAGGAAAAGCATGCAACAGCGCACGAAAATGGTTCGTTGCACCCTGGCGCTCTGGCAGCCGCACTGGACAGTGCCTGCGGTTTCGTAGTCCTCCAAAGCCTCGCGGTGCCACAGGCCATTGCGACCATCAACCTGCGAATCGACCACATACATTCCGCCCCCGTAGGCACTGATGTTCGAATCCAGGCGGAGTGCTACCAGCAGATTAACGGGTTTGCCTATGTCAGTGCATTCGCCAGCAGCCTGGACGGAAGAAAGATGTTGTGTAACGCGCAAGGTATTTTCAAAATTGGCAGCCCAGGTCCTGCCCTGGATCGAAGCTTGCTCTATCGACGAGGTGATTAATCAAGATGGACAAACATCTACTCCAGTTTCTCGACGAGACGCCCTATGCGAAAAATTACGGGACCGAGCTTGTCAGATGCGAACCAGATGTCGAATGCCTGACTCCTTGGGCAGAGCATTTTACTGGTAACCCATTGTTGCAAGCGTGGCACGGAGGAGTAGTTGTAGGCGTTCTCGAGCTTACCGGTGCGTTGCAAACTTTAAAGGTATCAGCCGACGAAGTGTGCCCACTCCTATCAGCCAACATCAATTTTCTACGTCCCACCAAGGGTGATCTAGCCGTGCATACACGCGCTTACCTTGTTCGAAGTGGGAGGCAGATTCTGAATATCGATGTCATCGCCTGGCAAATCTCGCTGCAAGAGCCCACTGCTGCGGCAACACTGACTTTTGCAAGACGTAGTTAGTCACCATCCTTCTGTTCGATTTAACGCTAAATTCACGAAAAACCACCCCGTACCGCCTGCGTTCCGGCGCGAGCTCATTAGCCGCTCGCCCGAGAGAATTCTCGGTAAGAGTCTGGAAGAACACTCTTCCCCCAAGGCAATGGTGGATTTTTGCGGGTACAAATGTGCAGTTTTCGTCCGGCGTTGATAGGCTTTTCACAGCGGAGCATATCGTTTTCCGCATCAAAACCCCACGTCACTAAGGCGCGAAGCGAGTAGTGACGTGGGCAGCGCGCACATTGCGGCAATCTTGGCAACACCGAGGCTTAACGTCTTTTCAGGGGTGGTTACAGTGGAACCACCCCCTCAAAGGTGGATTGGGTCGTGTAGGCACAGTCAAATATGGCCAAAATTGCATTGCAGAGAGCTTTCAGGGCGTTTGATGGCAGCAAGTTTTCAGCTGCCGGGCAGAAACCACTCCCGATTCAGGTGAAGTTCTCTGTGACACGCGTATTCTGTGTTCCTATAATCGGCCCCAACACTGAATTTTGTCGCTGCCACTGCGCTTAAAGTGGCAAGGAAGACCCCACCTTGCGAAAGCGAACGGGGTAGGTGGATTCAGGTAGTTTTGGAATCTGCTGAACGCGTCACTCAGGACCCTTCTTGACGCAACGGTCAGCGATGACCGGGTCCCTCTTCGAACTATCGCAGTGCCGCTTCGTCTGGGTACCGCACCTTCAAATCCCTCCCGCCTGGTACGGGGATCGGTTCCATAAGCGCTGTGGATGGCCGGGCATATATGCCGGCCTGAAAGACAGTTTCTTCAACCACGCAAACGCACTGGCGGTCAGTGCGCTCTGCTCAACTTAAAAAGGAGAAATCCACCACCAGCCTTTGGCTGGATGACCGTTGGTTTGCACGGGCCAGTTTTCTTGCGAAAACACACCGTGCTGTCTATGGCCAGACACATTCAGGTCAACCGGGATTGGTGTCCCGTGATCGTACCGCTCGTCGGACCTGCGCAGCATTGTTGCCAGGTGATCAGAAACACTCACCGATGGAAACAACACTATGCGAGACCTGAACTACCAACTGAAACTCTTGTGCAAACACAGCCATGAAGGCAGCTTCGAAACCCGCGTAGGCCGTGAGCGCCAGTTGAGCGCAATCGCCAACCAGTTGCACGAGCTGGGCTTCCGGCAATTGAAGGCCTCCTCCCTCAAACAAAAGCATGTCCAGGCCCTGGTGGACGAGTGGCTGAAACAGAACCTTTCACCCGGCACCATCAAGAACCGGATGAGCTGTTTACGCTGGTGGGCCGAGAAGGTTAACAAGCGGGCCGTGGTTGCCAGCTCCAACGACTTTTATGGCATACCGGACCGGCAGTTCGTATCCGGCACCAGCAAGGCCAAGGACCTGAAAAGGGACCAACTCGCCCTGGTGAAAGATGAATATGTGAGGATGAGCCTGCGCCTGCAACAGGCCTTCGGGCTTCGACGGGAGGAAGCCCTGAAGATCCAGCCCCGCTGGGCAGACCGGGGTGATCACCTGCACCTCAAGGCCAGTTGGACCAAGGGCGGACGGGAACGCACCGTCCCCATCCGCACCCTGGAACAACGCGCCCTGCTGGAACAGGCCAAGCGGCTGGCCGGTTTCGGCTCGCTGATCCCCCGGGGCCGGCAATACATCGAGCAGCTCAGGATCTACGAACGCCACACCGCCAACGCCGGCTTATCCAAAATGCACGGCCTGCGCCATGCCTATGCCCAGCAGCGGTACCGGGAACTCACAGGTTGGCCCTGCCCCCATGCGGGCGGGCCCGCCAAAGAGCAATTAACCGGGTCACAGCGTCAGGTCGACCAGCAGGCCCGCCTGACCATCAGTGCTGAAATAGGCCATGTCAGAGCCCAGATAACTGCTGTGTACATAGGCAGATAGGGCATGCAGATCCAACCCCGCCTGATCCGACTCCGCGATGCCCCGGCCTACCTCGGGATCAACAAGAATACTTTTAATCGCGTGGTGCGCCCTGCCCTGTCTGAGGTTTCCCTGGGACAACAAACCATTCTCTTCGACAGACTTGAAATCGACGCCTGGGCGGAGGACTATATCCAACGCAACGGGCGTCGTCCTTTAGGCTCAATTCTGGAGGACGATTTATGTCAAAGCGCAACAAAATGCCGGGGCTCCGCCTCAAAAACGGGATCTGGCATATCGAAAAACGCTCGCAGTACGCCCCCGGCGGCTGGCTCCGCGAAAGCACAGGAGTATCTGGCCGCACTGAGGCAGAGCAAAAACTGATCCGTCGACTGGCGGAGATTCAAGAGGAGGCAAAGCAACAAGCCGCAGCGGTTTATACCTTCGAGGCAGCGGCACTGCGATACCTCGAAGATATTGCACAGTCGTCATCGGCAGAAACGATAGCGATACATCTGGACCAGTTGTTCGTGTATATCGGCGCACTGCCCCTGGAGCAGGTCCACGACGGCACTTTAAAGCCATTCGTGGATGAGCGGCTCCGTCTGGGGAAGGCCCCGAAATCCATTAACAATGCGATTGGTACAGCCAGTGCAGTTCTCAATCGCGCGGCGCGGGTATGGCGAAATGAGCAAGGGCTGCCGTGGCTAAAACAGGCACCGCCCAAACTCAGTCGGCTATCGCTCAAGGGGTGCCAGAAAAGACCGTACCCCTTGTCGTGGGAAGAACAGGACAGGCTTTTTTCAAGGCTCCCCCGCCACCTGGCGGATGCCGCGATGTTTGCGGTCAATACGGGATGCCGGGAACAAGAGGTCTGCCAGCTGCGCTGGGCATGGGAGGTAAAACTGGATGATCTATCCACTTTCGCCTTTGTCCTGCCCGAGTCGATCACCAAGACCAGTACCGAGCGGGTGGTGGTGCTCAACACGGTCGCGAAGGCAGTAGTCGATTCACGGCGGGGGATCCACGAGGACTTCGTGTTTACCTATCGGGGCAACCCGGTCGGGAAGTTACGGACCAGCGCGTGGATCAGGGCCTGGACGAAGGCCGGGTTACCGACGGACAGCACCATACTCAAAGGCGTTCACAATTTGCGCCATACGTTCGGCCGAAGGCTGCGAGGCGCGGCGGTTCCACTGGAAACACGCAAGGCGCTGCTGGGGCATGCCAGTGGTGATATCACCACCCACTACTCGGCAGCCGAACTCGGCGAACTGCTGGATGCCGCGGAGAAGGTGACCGATCGTGGGCGCGCGCAATCGCCCACCCTGACAGTGATAAAGCGGCAGAAGGAGGAAAGTGTCGGAAAACGGCTCTTCATCATTAACGGGGGACACCGGCATTCATTAAACTGAATTTGCGAAGTTCGTTTAATGGAGAGAATACCGATGTCCCACGCAGGAGTAATATTAGGCCTTCCGGAGCTGGAGGTCGAACG
>JAUIEP010000103.1 GCA_030428835.1 Gammaproteobacteria bacterium
GGGAAACTTTTTTCGGGCCTTGCGCCCGCAAAAAGTTTCACGATGGCGCGGCGCCCGGGTGCCACTCTCGCGAGCGCTGAACCCCCTCGTCCGCTAAGTACTCAACCAACTCTCCGCCCAACGCAACTGCAGACAAACAACCCCGCGTCCGCTAAGCACTCAACCAACTCTCCGCCCATCGCAACCGCAAACAAACAACCCCTTGCCCGCTAAGCACGAACCCATATCACCGGCAGAAGAAGCCACGCGAATACGACCCACGCCGGGATAAAACGCAGAAAAGCTAGAGCCGACGCAGGATCCCGAGACTGTTCACCCGCCCGAGAACTTCGAACAAACCCGAGGCACAGGCCATGCGATACACGGCATAGGGCGCCTGACCGCCCGCGTGGGCGTCCTCGAAGATGTCGTGAATGGCGAGAATCCCGCCGCGTACAAGGTGCGGTTCCCAGCAGCGGTAGTCGGTGAGCGCGGCGTCCAGGCTGTGGCCGCCGTCGATGAACACCATGCCCAGCGGCGTGCGCCAGTGACGCGCGGCCGCCTCGGAGCCGGCCACCACGGGCACGACGACATCGTCGAGGCCCGCCGTGCGGATGTTGCGGCGAAACTCGCGGAAAGTGTCCATGAGGCCCTCGCTGCCGTCATAGAGATCCGGGTCGTGGAAGAACTCGCCCTGCTGGTGTTCCTCCGAGCCGCGGTGATGATCGAGCGCGAACACCGTGCCGTTCGCCGCGCGGCAGGCGAGGCCGAGGTAGATGGTGGACTTGCCGCAGTAGCTGCCGATCTCCAGCACGGGGCCGAGCGCGCTGGCAGCGCGGGCGTGGTCGTAAAGGGCCTGCGCCTCATCCTCGGCCAGGAAACCCTTTATCTGGTCCATGCCTTCGGGCAGGTCGGGAATCATCTAGAGCGTCTCACGCGGTTGGCGGGCCGGGCACGGTACCGGTTTTACCACTGCCGGGCAAGGCCGGCGGCGCGCTGGCGCGGGCGGTTGGCGGTGGCTATTCTGGGCGCTCCCAGTCGCCGGAGGCCAGGATGCGCGTCCTCTACAGCGCCCTGCTGTACTGTCTGTTACCCCTCGCGTTGGCGCGCCTGCTCTGGCGTTCGCGCCGCGAACCCGGTTATCGCGCGCGCCTGGGTGAGCGCCTGGGCTACATGCCCGCCATGGCGGCGGAGCGACCATTGTGGCTGCACGCGGTGTCAGTCGGGGAGGTCAGCGCGGCGCTGCCGCTGCTCGATGCGTTGCTCGCCCGCTACCCCGGCGTCCCGCTGGTGATCTCCACCACGACCCCGTCGGGAGCCGAACTGTTGCGGGCGCGGTGCGGCGAGCGCGTGCGCCACGTGTACCTGCCCTTCGATACTCCCGGCGCGGTGCGCCGTGCCTTCACCAGGCTCGGGCCGCGCGCGCTCGTCCTGCTGGAAACCGAGCTCTGGCCGAACCTGGTGGCGCTGGCGCCCTGCCCCGTGCTGTTGTTGAACGCTCGCCTCTCGCAGCGCTCCGCGCGGCGCTACGCGCGTGTCCCGGGACTGACAACGCCCATGCTGCGTTCGCTCGCGCATATCGCGTGCCAGTCCGGCGATGACGCCGAACGCTTCGTGACGCTCGGCGCGCCCGCCGCCAATGTCAGCGTCTGCGGGAATCTCAAGGCCGACCGGACTCCCTGCACAGACCATGCGCGCACGGCGCGTTGGCTGCCCGGCGGCGGTCGCGTATTGCTCGCGGGCAGTACACACGAGGGCGAGGAGGCCGCGCTGCTCGCCGCGTTTGCCGCGCTGCGTTCCGAACATACCGACCTGCGGTTGCTCATCGCGCCGCGCCATGTCACGCGGGTCGAGAAGGTCCTGGCGTTGTGTCGCGAGGCGGGCTGGCGCGTCGCGCGCGGAAGCGCGGAGCCGGCACCTGTCGATGTGCTGGTACTCGATATACTCGGTGAACTCGCGGGCGCCTACGCATTGGCGGACGTCGCCTTTGTCGGCGGCAGCCTCAGCGCGCGTGGCGGACACAACCTGCTGGAGCCGGCCGCGCACGGCACGCCCGTCGTTACCGGCCCGTCACTGTATAACTTTGCCGCGCTGGCCCAGGCGTTGGAGGAGGCGGGCGCCCTGCGCATCGTCTCGAGCGAAGCGGGGCTCGTAGGCACGCTGCGCGAGTTGCTGGGCAGCGCCGCAACCCGTGCCGCCATGGGGGAGGCCGGCAGGTCCGTGGCGGCGCAGAGCCGGGGCGCGCTGGCGCATTGCCTGGAGCGGATAGAGCGCGTGCTCGTGGCCTGATAATGTCCGCCCGGCGTGGGCGGTGGTCAATGGTCGAATGAATTCGACCCCACAGGAAAACGGCTAGGGTGTGCCGCTCGCCGTCGGCGGTGCCGGCGGCTCCATGTAGCTGTCGAGGTCGATGATGTCCTCGGGGCTCAGCAGGCCCGCGGTCTCCTTCAGCCGCAGCATCGACAGCACGTAGTCGTAGCGGCTGTTGGCATAGTCGCGCTGCGCACTGAACAGCGTGTTCTGTGCGTTCAGTACGTCGACCACGTTGCGGGTACCGACTTCATAGCCGGCCTGGGTGGCGTCGAGCGCGCTGCGCGAGGACACGATGCTCTGCTTGCGCGCGGCGACGCGCGACACGTCGCTCATGACCGTCATGTGCAGCGAGCGGGTGTTGGTCACGGTGTTGCGCGTGAGGTTGATGCGGTTCTGGCGCGCCGCGTTGAATTCCTGCGCGCTGCGGCGGCGGTTGGCGCTGACGGCGCCGCCGGTGAAGATGGGAACGCTGAGGGTGACTCCCCACGCCGTTTCTTCCGAGTTGCTGTTGATGTCTTCGGAGTTGAAGCGGCTGCTCGGGTTGACCTCGCTCGAGCCGTCGGTATCGAAATCCGAATAGCTGTAGCTGCCGCTGACTTTCGGCAGGTGCTCGGACATGTTCGCCTTCGAGGTCTGGCGCGCCGCCTCCTCGCGATGCCTCGATGCCTGCAGCGAGAAGTTGTTGGCCAGTGCGAAGTCGACCCACGCCGAGCGGTCGGCGGGGTCCGGCGGTTTGATGGCAAAGTTCTCGCGCAGTATGTTCAGGTTGTCGTGGCTCCGACCCGTGAGCACGGACAGCCTTTCCAGGGCAACCGAGAGGTTGTTCTCATCGACGATGCGCGACACCTGCGCGAGGTCGCGTGCAGCCTGTGCTTCATAAACATCGGTGATCGCGATAAGGCCGACCTCGAAGCGCTGTTGCGTCTGCTCGAGCTGGCGCTCGAAGGCGCGTTCCTGTGCGCGCGAGGCGGCGAGGTTGTCCTGTGCGCGCAACACGCCGAGGTAGGTTTCAACGACGCGGACGATCAGGTTCTGCTGGTTGGCGGCGAAGGTCGCCTCCGCCTCCCGCGACGCCTCGCGACCCGACTTGAAACTGAACCAGGCGGGAAGATCGAAAATGGCCTGGCTGAGCGAAACCTGGAAACCCTCGTTCTCGGTGTCCCGGTCACTCGTGGTGTTGGCGATGATGAGGCCGCCGTCTTCCTGGAAGATCGGCCCGAGCGACTTGGTATCGGTTTCGGTGTCCTGGTAGGAATACGAGCCCGAGACTTGCGGCAGCAGTGCGGCCCTGCCCAGCACTTCCGATTCCTTGTTCGCCAGGTAGACGGCTTCCTCCGCCTTGAGCTGCGCATCGTTTTCGAGCGCGAGTTCATAAATGTCGCGCAGGGACTCCGCGTGCAGGCTGGAAGCCGAGAGAAATAGTGCCAGCGACAGCAGCGCGACAGACAGGCGTTTCATGGAGTGATCCCCGGGACATCGAAGTAACAAGGTGCGGCAAGTGTATCAGTCAATGACCTGTGCTGCATGCCCCTGCGCGCCCGGCAACGGGTAGTTTTCGCGCAGGTATTGGCCGAACTGGCGCGCGCCGTAGCTGTTGAGGTGGATGCCGTCGTAGGTCAGCAGTCGGCCCGTGGCGCGGTCCTCGAGGTGGTAACTGCCGTCGAAGAAGAAAGGCTTGTTGCTGACGTAGGTGGCGCCGGTAGCCTCGATTCTCGCGGCGTAGTCCCCGTCCATGCCGAAGGGCTCCGCCACCAGGAAAGGTTCGATGAAATCGTCTCCGGCGCCGAACCGGCGGGCGTCGATCGCGAGCTCAATCGGGTTGCGCCCTTCGAGTATCTTGAATTCCCCCAAGACGTATACCGTTTTGCCGGCCTCCCGCAGGCGCCGCGCTGTTTCGAGGATGGCGCCGGCGCGCAGTGCGGTGAGATTGTTGGCCAGGAATACGATGTCCTGGTCCGGGGCCGCCAGCACGGCCTGCAACCTGCGCTCGTTCTGCTTCGGGCAGTTCGGCGCGAAGCGGCTGAAACTCATTTTCGGATCGAACACGGCGATACAGCCCATGATCCCGGAGGCCTGGATGCCGGCGTCCGGGTAGGCCGCGCGCAGCGCGAAGTACATGTCCAGTACGCGGGAGTCGCCGACCAGCAGGATGTTGGGCGCGTCCGGCCTGCGCTCCCCGCACAGCGGCCTTTTCTGCGGTAGGCAGGTCTGGCGAAACAGTTCACGGCGCTCGCGGGTCTCACTGTTCGCGTCGATGGCCAGCAGATCCCGGGCCTCCTCGCCGAAGCGCCCGGGCCAGCCCTGGCTCGCCAGCGCGAGGCCCGAACCGGCCAGGGTGACGCTCACCAGCAGCGCCGTCTTCAGCAGGGCGCCGCGCACCGAGCCGCCGGAGCCCGTGGCCGAGCCGTCGCCGCGCAGCCGGAACCGGCGCTCCACGTGGCGGCACAGTAATTCGGCCGCCAGGCACATTACCAGGACGAGCAGCACCTGCTCCCAGCCGGACAGGTGACCGCCGAAGCGGTAGCGGTACAGGACGATGATCGGCCAGTGCACGAGATACAGGGAGTACGAGACCTTGCCCATCCATTCGGCCACCGGGTTGCTCAGCAACAGGCGCGCCGGCGCCGAGTCGCCCGCGAGGATGATGAGCAGCGCGCCGGCTGCCGGTATCAGGGTGATGAACCCGGGCAGGGTATGGAACAGCGGGTGCAGGGTGACCGCGCTGTGCAGGATCATCCCGATACCGAGCAACGTCAGGCCTGAACTGAGCCAGCGGTTGGACCGCAATACCTGCAGGCGTGAAAAGATCATCGCGCCCAGTCCGCCGACGGCGAACTCGTAGAAGCGCAGGGGCGTGAAGTAGAACGACGCCGTGCGATCGTGCGTAAACACCCACTCGTTGGCTATCGAGCCGCCCACCAACAGGGCCAGCAGCACGAAGGCCACGCCGCGCATCCCGAGGTAGCGGTGTGTCAGGTAGAGCAGCAGCGGGTAGACCAGGTAGAACTGTTCCTCCACACCCAGTGACCAGGTGTGCAGCAGGACAAGGGTCTCGGCGGACGCGGCCCAGTAGTTCGCCTCGCTCCAGAAATAGAAATTACTCACCGACAGCAGTGCGTAGAGACTCTGGCGGGCCGTACTCATCAGCGCGTCCGGGTGCTGCAGCCAGGCCGATGCCAGCAGGGTCAGCAGAACGGTCACCGCGAGTGCGGGGATGATGCGCGCGGTGCGCCGCAGGTAGAACTCACGGAACGAAAACGCCTGCGCGTGCAGGCCGCGGAGGATGATCTGCGAGATCAAGAAGCCCGACACCACGAAAAACACGTCGACGCCGATAAAGCCGCCGCTGAAGGGCGCCACCTTGAGATGGAACAGGATGATGACGCCCACGGATATTGCACGCAGGCCGTCGATCTCCTTGTGGTAGTAGTCGCCGCGCATCCGTTTGCTTGTTATCAGTGCCTGTTGTCGAGGTGCGTGCGCGCCAGCGGCGGTTGTTGCTCCCGCGCTAGAAGAGCAGCGGCATCTGTTTGGCGGGAATACCGGATGAGGCGAAGAACCAGCTCTCAACGGCATACCGCGGTTCGGTCAGGTGCTCCCCGAAAGCCGTGCGATGCAGGTTGAAGTGATCGAAAAACAGCGCGTCCCCGGGGTTGAAGTGGGGGTGCGCGAGCGGCCAGCGTTTTTTCAGTTCCTCCACGACAGGCTTGCCGACGGTCCAGTTGAACGCCGCTCCCTCGCCGCCGGTCTCGAAAATCTCACGTGACTGCACCGGCAGGATCTCCATGCCCGCGGCGTTCGCGCCCTCGCCGCACTCGGTCAGCGGCAGCCACATGTTCACGGAATTGTAGTCGGTGCCCATGAACTTCCCGTCCTGGTGCCAGCCTGCTTCCATGCTGTCGGGTGCGATGCGGCGCAGGACCCACTTGCGCACGGAGAGTGCGGGCGGCTCGGCGAAGTACTCGGTGAGGATCGAGCGCAGGCCGATGCTCTCGTACACCTCGATCAGGCGCTGCATTGTGCGCGGCGACTCGGGCACCCAGATCGACCCCTTCTTTACCTTCGCGCGCTTCTTCTCGTCCTTCGAGGCAAACTTGTTCGGCCGGCCCTCCATGAAGGGCGACGTATAATCCCAGGGCGAGTCATGCGCCTCGTCGTGTCGCTCGCGGGCCTCGATCGTATTGTCGATATACTCGATCAGTTCGTCCGTTACCGCCCGGTCGACCAACCCCCTGACGATCAGGGCGCCGTGTGCCAGTACGCCCTCGGCCAGTGTTTGCGCGTTGAAGTCCCCGGCCTCGATGACCAGCAACTCGGGCGCACCGGGGCGCGCTTCTTCCCAGGTGCCGGCCCAGTTCGCGCCGCCCTGCGGCCAGTCCATGGCGCTGTGGGCCTGCAGTCGAAAGTCCACCAGCTTCCTCTCCAGCCTGGTATCGCGGTGCCTGCGGTTGTTTTCGGCGAGCAGGTCCACCGCTTCGCGCCACTGACCGTTGGCGGTCAGTTGTTCGGCCAGTGCCAGCGTTCGCTCCATAACTGCCTCGTGATTCAAGCCTCTTGCACGGGGTGTTGCCCGTGTTGGTTCCGCTCCAGTATAGGGCGGACAGTGTGAGTTAGAAGGGTGTGGCCGCGCGCTTTCCTGCCGGGTTGATCTGGCGCAACGAACGGGCGTCGCCCTCTGCGAATTCTGACCTAATCTATTATAAATGGTCGGGGCAAAACAGCGGCGAGGGGACCAAAAACCCAACTTGGTCACAAAACCGTGGGCAGGTGTTGCCGCTGCGCAGTCAGGAAGTCCCGGCGCGCGACACCGGCGATTGTGTGCAATCCTCCCGGGTTTATGCCATCTTGTTTGTGTATGCTGTAGTGGCTGTCGGGTCGTTCCGACCGGCCGTGGAAACCAGGAGCGGGCACCGTGCCCGTATTGATCTTTGCAGAAGCAAAACAAACAGGCGTTCAAGCTGAGCCTCACGGAGCTGCACGGCCTGTGCGAGGCGAACTACGCCCGTCTCGTGCGGCTTTTCCCCGACTACGAGGCATGTAACGCGCGCGAATTCATCGTGGGCAGCGCGCGGGTACGTTTAGAAGTGCGCGAGCGCGCGCGCTACACGACGATCTTCCAGGTCGACCAGTGGCACGCCGGTTCGCGCTGGCTCGGCCGCCTGCGCGTGGAATTGCGCGCCTATCACGATGCGCGCATGGTCGAGGTTGGCATGTTTCAGTCGCACCGTCGTATCGCCGCCCGCTACAGCTATCCCAACGCCCGCATGTACCAGCAGGATGAAAAGCTGCAGCAGAATCGCTTTCTCGCCGACTGGCTGGAGCACTGCCTGGCGAATGGCCGCCTCGGCGTGGATGTCACCGCGCCATTGACGGACGCCTGAGAGGGCGCGGCGCGCTCCTACCGCCATGGCCGGTTCCGCCCCAGTAACCGTTGCGCCCGCCGGCGACACCGTGCGCGTGGTGCAACTCACCGACACTCACCTGTGCCGCGACGCCGGCGGCACGCTGCTGGAGATGGATACCGACCACTCCCTGGCCGTGGTGATAGAGAGGGTCAGGCGCGAGCGCGAGGGGCTCGACATCCTGCTGGGCACGGGTGACCTTGCCGACGGTGGGGCCCCCCAGGCCTACGAGCGCCTGCGCGCCTGCTTCGATGCGCTGCACGCCACCAACTTCTGGCTGCCGGGCAATCACGATGACCGCGCCGCGATGGAGGCGGTCGGCGGCGCGGGGCGCCTGCCCGGGGCGATCAGGGCCGGCAACTGGCTGCTGATCCTGCTGGACTCCCAGGTACCCGGTGAGGTCGGCGGCGAACTGGGCGCGGCCGAGCTCGCGCACCTTGAAGACTGCCTGGAGCAGGCCGAGGCCGCCGGTTCGCATGCGCTCGTCTGCCTGCATCACCAGCCGGTCACCATCGGTTGCGGCTGGCTGGATGAGCAGATGGTTGCGGATGCCCCCGCGTTCTTCGACCTCATAGACGATTTCAAGTGCGTGCGCGCCGTGCTCTGGGGGCACGTGCACCAGGAGATCGACACACAGCGCAACGGGGTCCGGTTACTGGCGTCGCCCTCGACGTGCGTGCAGTTCGCGCCCGGTTGCGAGAATTTCAAGGCGGACGACAAGCCGCCGGGTTATCGCTGGCTGGATCTCGCGCCGGACGGCGCGCTCGCCACCGGCGTGTCGCGGGTCCTGGACGTCACCTTTGAGGTCGACCTGGAGTCCGGCGGCTACTTATAGCTCGCCTTGGCCGCCGCGCCATGTACAATGGCGTATCGGGGCCGTTCCACACAACACACACCACATGAGTCAATATACCGCCGAAGACATCGAGGTCCTTACGGGTCTCGAGCCCGTGCGCAAGCGCCCGGGCATGTACACCGACACCTCCCGCCCGAACCACCTCGCCCAGGAGGTCATCGACAACAGCGTCGACGAGGCGCTCGCGGGTCATGCCGACCAGATCGAAGTCATCCTGCACAAGGACGGCGCCCTCACCGTGATCGACAACGGCCGCGGTATGCCGGTGGACAAGCACCCGGAGCAGGGCAAGCCGGGCGTGGAGGTGATCCTCACCACGCTGCACGCCGGCGGCAAGTTCTCCGACAAGAACTACCAGTTCTCCGGGGGCCTGCACGGGGTCGGCGTGTCCGTGGTCAACGCGCTGTCCAGCAAGCTCACGGTCACGATTCGCCGCGACGGCAAAGTGCACGAGATGAGCTTTGCGGGCGGCGAGACGAAAACGAAGCTGAAGGTCGTGGACTCCTGCGGCCGGCGCAATACCGGCACGGCGGTCACGTTCACGCCGGACCCGAAGTATTTCGATTCCGTGAACTATTCCGTGCCGCGGCTGAAGCACGTGTTGCGCGCCAAGGCGGTGCTGTGTCCCGGCCTGCGGGTGAAGTTCAGGGATGAGAAGAAGAAAGACGACTCCGAGGAGTGGTACTACGAGGACGGCCTGACGGACTACCTTGCCGACGCCACCATCGACTTCCCCGTCATCCCCGAGGAGCCCTTCGTGGGCAGCTTCAGCGGCAACAACGAAGGTGTCGACTGGGCGCTGCAGTGGCTGCCGGAGGGCGGCGATGTCATCGCGGAGTCCTACGTCAACCTGATTCCCACCGCGCAGGGCGGCACGCATGTGAACGGCATGCGCACCGGGCTGCTCGAGGCCATGCGCGACTTCTGCGAGTTGCGGAGCCTGCTGCCGCGCGGCGTGAAACTGGCGCCTGAGGACATCTGGGACCGCTGCTGCTACGTGTTGTCGTTCAAGCTCAACGACCCGCAGTTCTCCGGCCAGACCAAGGAGCGCCTGTCGTCGCGCGAGGCCGCGGCGTTCGTCTCCGGTGTCGCCAAGGACGCCTTCAGCCTGTGGCTGAACCAGCACACGCAGACGGCGGAGAAGCTCGCCGAGATGTGCATCAGCAACGCCCAGGGCCGCATGCGCCTGGCGAAGAAGGTCACACGCAAGAAGGTTGCCACGGGGCCGGCGCTGCCGGGCAAGCTGGCGGACTGCTCCGGCGAGGACCCCAGCCAGGGTGAGCTGTTCCTGGTGGAGGGCGACTCCGCCGGCGGCTCTGCCAAGCAGGCCAGGGACCGGGAATTCCAGGCGATCCTGCCGCTGCGCGGCAAGATCCTGAATACCTGGGAGGTGGACTCCCAGGAGATCCTCGCCTCGCAGGAGGTGCACAACATCTCCGTCGCGCTGGGTATCGACCCCGCCAGCGATGACCTCAGCGGCCTGCGCTACCACAAGGTGTGCATCCTCGCCGATGCCGACTCCGACGGCCTGCACATCGCGACGCTGATCTGCGCGCTGTTCGTGCGACACTTCCGCCCGCTGGTGGCCGCGGGCCACGTGTTCGTGGCCATGCCGCCGCTGTACCGTATCGATGTGGGGAAGGAAGTTTTCTATGCCCTCGACGAGAGCGAGAAGCAGGGCATCCTCGACCGTATCGAGGCGGAGAAGCTGCGCGGCAAGGTCAACGTGCAGCGCTTCAAGGGCCTGGGCGAAATGAACCCGATGCAGTTGCGCGAAACCACCATGGCGCCGGACACCCGCCGTCTCGTGCGCCTGGTACTGGATGCCGGTGACGGCACCAACAATATGCTGGATATGTTGCTTGCCAAGAAGCGCGCGCCGGACCGCAAGAGCTGGCTGGAGAAGAAAGGCGACCTCGCCGAGGTCGTTTCCTGAGCATGGAGCGGGCGTTGCGCTACAATGAAAGCAACTGGAACAGGCGGCGAGGCGCCGGGGGAAGCATGCGGAAACTTCTGAGAACAACGACCGGCGCGGTGCTCGGCCTCGCCCTGATGCTCCACGCGGCGAGCGGCTGGGCGCAGTGGGACCTCGACAGCGAGCACTCCGCCCTCAATTTCATCTCGATCAAGAACAATGCCGTGGCCGAGACCCACAGCTTCACCTCGATGGTCGGTTTCATCGGCGCCGAGGGCAACGTGCAGCTCGCCATCGACCTCGACAGCGTTGCCACGCTGATCGACATTCGCGATGAACGCCTGCGCGAACTGCTGTTCGAGACGGCGAAGTTCCCCGCCGCGCAGATCAGCGCGCAGGTCGCCCCGGAGTTGATCAGCGCATTGAGGGAGTCCGGTGCCGTGACCACGGAATTGCCGGTGAAACTGTCGCTGCACGGTATCGAGAAACAACTGGTCGCGCCCGTTACCGTCATTGCCGGCGATAACGGCGGACTGCGGGTGTTCACCTCGCGCCCGCTGCTGGTCAACGCGGCGGATTTCGGGCTGGCGGGCGGCGTGGAGGCTCTGCGCGAGATCGCCGGCCTGCAGGCGATTGCCGCGGCCGTGCCTGTTACCTTCAGTCTTACCTTCAACCCCTCCAAATAAACTCGCCGGTGGAGCTCGACCACCAGTACCTGCAGGCAGGCGATGTCACCCTGCACCTCGTGTGCGCGGGCGAGGGGCCGCTCGTGGTGTTGTGCCATGGGTACCCGGGACTGTGGTACAGCTGGCGTCACCAGATTCCCGTACTCGCCGCGGCCGGTTACCGGGTGGTCGCCATGGACATGCGCGGCTACGGCCGCAGTTCGCGGCCTACCGGTCGCGAGCATTACAGTCTCGACAGGACGTCCGCGGATGTTCTCGCGGTCTTCGATCATTTCGATGCGGAGCAGGCCGTACTCTTCGGCCACGATTTCGGCGCCAACCTGGCGTGGTATGTCGCCGTGCACCACCCGCAGCGCCTGCGCGGTGTCGGCTCGCTCTGCGTGCCCTACGACATGGCGCTGGCGGGCGGCGCGGACATCCGGCCCTCGCAGTTGTATGCGCAGGTTGCCAGCGAGCACTTCTTTCACATGCACTACTACCAGCGCGAAGGGGTGCCCGAAGAGAGCTGCCGCGGCCGCGAGCGCGAGTTCCTCGCCAAGCTGTTCTGGGCGCTGTGCGCGGACGGCGACCTGCTCGGCTGGGAGGCGTTTCCCCCCGATGCGCACTATGTCGATGTGCTCGCCGCGCCGCCCTCGGAACCGCCGTGGCCGTGGTTGTCGCGCGAGGACTTCGAGTTCTACCTCGCGGAGTACCTGTGCGCGGGGCCGGAGCTGGCGTTCGCCGGCGGCATCAACGCCTACCGCGCGATGGACCTGAACTGGGAGCTCGGCCGCGAGCAGGCGCATGCACCGGTCGAGGTGCCCGCGCTGTACGTCGGCGGCGCCGAGGACCCCGTCGTGAAACTCGGCGACCCGGGGGAGTTCGCGCACATGCGCCGCCTGGTCAAGGACCTGCGGTGCGAAAAACTGTTGCCGGGGGCGGGGCATTTCATCCAGCAGGAGAGCCCGGAAGCGCTAAACCGCTTGTTACTGGATTTTCTCGAGAACCTGTAGGGTCGAATTAATTCGACCTGGGGCGATCTTGCGGAAGAGCGGTGCGGGGTATCGAGTGCGATAAACAAAACTGACGGATCATCGCGCTCGATACCTGACAACGTCCCTCCTGAGGTTGAGGTTCTGTGTCGAATAAATTCGACCCTACAAGGGCACGGCCTCGTTGTACGTATGCAATGAATTCACGCGAATCATGGCGCGCAGCTCCTCCACGTACTTGCGCCCGCGCGTCGAGTAGTTCTCCAGCCCGGCCGCGAGCGCAATGCCCGTGACGCGTTCACCCGCGGCCCGCGCCCTGGCCCGGATATCGCGCAGCGCCGCGTACGCGCGATGCCGGTTGAGGTTGCGCAGGTAGTTCTCCACGGACGCGGCCGGGGAGGCGAAACTCGCGATCTCGTAGGTGGCGCCGCTCCCGCGGTTCTCCGGCACCAGGCCGCACCCCGCTTCGAAACACAATTCACCGAAATAATTGTTGGCGTCGGTCGCGAAGCGCGAGGTGCCCCAGCCGCTCTCTGTCGCCGCCTGGGCGAGGGCCAGGGAGACGGGTACGGCATCGACGCGCCTGAGCAACTCGCTCCAGTCCTCGTCGGCTGACGTGTCGAAGTCCTCCATGTAGTAATTACCGGCTATCGCCGCGAGCGCGCGACTCTGCCACCAGCCGGTGACGCCGTTGTCGCGCCACTCGAGGATCTGCTCGCGTTGCTCGAGGATCTCCGCATTCTGCGCCGCGACCAGCGGCGCGAAATAGTCAAGGAAGACGGCCTTGCGCGCCTCCCCGGCGGGGTAGTCGGCGAACGCCGGTGCCGACTCGCGCAGCGAGAAAAACAAAACCACCGCGGCAGCGGCGGCGACCAGCGCGACAGGCAATGCTTTCTGCATGCGTTCTCCGTTCACGCGTGTCGATTACGGCTCGCCCGCCTCACGCCGCAGCCTCTCGTAGAGCTGGCGGTAGGCGCTGTTGCCGGGCGCGCCGCGCGCCAGTTCTCCCGCGTATCCCGCGGCGTCCGCCGGTTCGCCCAGCTCCGCGTGGTAGTTGGCAAGCGCGAGCAGTGCGTCCTCCTGGCCGGGTACGTCGCGCAGCAGCGCCTTGAGCGCGTCGATGGCGTCCCGCGGCCGGCCGAGGTCGTGCAGGGCGATGGCGTAGACGAAGCGGTGCCGCGTGCCGGCACTCTCGAGTTCGGCGGCGCTGCGCAGGTAGTCGAGCGCCTTGTCGTTGTTGCCGGCGCGCGTCTCCAGCAGGCCCAATGCATGCAGCACCGTCCCCGCCCCGGGTTCCACGGCGAGCGCGGCGTGCAGGACTTCACGCGCCTCGTCATCGCGCCCCTGGCCGCGCATGAGGTCGGCGAGGTTCAGGTAGGCGGCCAGCAGTATCGGGTTCTTCGCCAGCACCTCGCGGTAGCTGCGCTCGGCTTCCGCCGCCTGGCCCCGGCTCGCGTGAAACAGCCCGAGCTGCATCAGTATGCCGGGCATGTCCGAGTGTTGTTCCAGCGTTGCGGTGTACTCGGCGAACAGCGTCTTCAGTAAGCGCGCCTCGCGCTCCCCGACCTGCTCGATGGGCACCGCCTGCAGTGACTCGGCCACGGCCATGCGCACCGCCGTCACCGGATCGCGCGCCAGCGGTACGAGCAGGGAGAAACGCTGCTGCAGGGGCATGGCGTCGAGGGCCCGCACGGCGCTCGCGCGCAGCAGCGCATCCGGGTTGCGCAGCTCGCGCGCCGCGAGTTCGAGCGCGGGCTGCGAACCCGCCTGTCCCGCCCGCTCCAGCGCCGCGGCGCGCCAGATGGGCGCCGCCTGCGCGTCGGCGGCGAGCGCGACCAATGTCGGCAGGCCGCGATTGTCGCCCTGGGTCAGGCGGGCGAAGGCGCGCGCGGGGTGGCTGCCTGTGTCGCGGAACTCCACGCCCCACTCGCGCAGCGCGTCGAGGGACCACTGGGCATCCTTGTCCTCGTGGCAGGCGTTGCAGGCGTTGGGCGTGCCCATGACCACGCTGAAGTCCGGTCGCGGGATTCGCATGCCGTGGTCGCGCCGCGGGTCGACCCCCATGTAGGTGGTCTCCGGCATGTGGCAGTTGGCGCAGGCGGCGCCCGCGGAGCCGGGCGCATGGTGGTGGTGTGCCGCGACATCGTAGGTAGCGGGTTTATGGCACTGCGCGCACACCCCGTTGCCGGGCGACCGCAGTTGCGCGCTGTGCGGCTCGTGGCAGTTGCTGCACACCACGCCGGCCACGTGCATCCTGCTCTGCAGGAAGGAGCCGTACACGTAGACCTCTTCGCGGATCTGCCCGTCGGCGTAGTACAGCGGTTCCAGCGGCAGGCTCGGCCGGTGGGTGTCGAGGAAGTCCGCGCCGTGGTGGTAGTCGCCGTAATTGCCGCGCCGTGCGTGGCAGCGGGCGCAGGCGTCTACTTGTGCCCTGCCCGCCAGAGGCTCCGTACGTGCCGCGATCGCAGCGTCGCCCTCGAATACCCAGTCGCCGCGCGCCGCGAGGTTCGTCGCCAGCCCCGCGTTGCGCGCCGTATCGAGTGTGCCGGAGTGCGCCAGGGCGACGTGATCCTCGCCCGGTCCGTGGCAGGCCTCGCAGCCCACGTCGATGTCCTCGAAGGTGGTGTTGTGGGTGTCGCTGGCACGGTCATAGCGCTTGTGCACGTCTGTCGAGTGGCATTCCGCGCAGCGGCTGTTCCAGTTCTGGTAAGGCCCCGTCCAGTGCAACGGGTCGCTGTGGTCGATGGCCTCTTCCGGGTAGAGGTGATACCAGCGCTGGCCGCCCGCGCTGGCCGGCCGCGCATCCCACGCGATGCTCAGTGCCTGCAGGCGGCCGCGCGACAGGGGCAGGAGGTACTGCTGCAGCGGCGCCACGCCGAACACGTAGGCGACTTCAAAATCCGCGAGCGCGCCGTCCTCGCCGTCGGTGCGCACCATGAACTTCTCGCCGTCGCGATAGAAGCGGGTTGTGACGCCGTTGTATTCGAACGTGGCGTCGTCGAAGTCGCCCAGCACCGAGTCGTCCGAGGGCAACTGCATGGCCAGGTCGTGGTGCGAGCCCCGCCACAGCTCGTGCTGTGCGACGTGGCACGCGGCGCAGGCCTGCGTGCCCACGAAGGCGCCGCCATCCAGGAGGGGTTTTTCAGGGGCCGGACTGTGTACAGCCGGGGCGGCTACCTCCGCCGGGGCGGGCACCGCGGCAACTGGCGCGGGAGCCTCGCGCTCGCAGCCGGCGAGCGTCGCGAGAGCGAGCGCTGCGACCAGCGCGAGGCGGAAGGCTTGTGACATGCAGGTACGGCGTCCCGAGGGTGAAGGTGCGCCCACAGTACCAGCAGCGCGCAGCTATGGACAGGTCCGCCGCGCTGTCCCTATCATGCCGCCTTGTGACCCTACCGAGGTTGTTATGAAGCTGGGCATCCTGAAAACCGACGCGGTGCGCCCCGAGTGGGTGCAGCAGTTCGGCGAATACCCGGACATGTTTATTACGCTGCTCTCGCGGGTGGACCCGGAACTCGAGTTCATCGTCTACGACGTGCAGCACGGGCAGTACCCGGCGGACATCGACGAGGTGGACGCCTACCTCATGACCGGCAGCAAATCGAGCGTCTACGAAGACGAGCCGTGGATCGCACGGCTCATGGAGTTCGTGCGCGAACTGCACGCGCGGCGCAAGAAGCTCGTTGGGATCTGCTTCGGGCACCAGCTTGTTGCGCACGCGCTCGGCGGCAGGACGGAGAAGTCACCCAAGGGCTGGGGCGTGGGCCTGCACACGCACACGTTCAACACGCAGCCGCACTGGCACGATGGCGAGCACGAGGATCTCGATATCCTGGTCAGTCACCAGGACCAGGTGGTGCAGGTGGCGGACGGTGCGAACGTCTTGGCGGGCAGCGAGTTTTGCGAAAACGCCGTTACGCAGCTGGGGGATCATATCCTGACGTTCCAGGGTCACCCCGAGTTCATCCCGGAATACGCGAGTGCCATTATGAACGTGCGCCGCGAGGTAATCGGCGAGAACGCCTACGACACCGGCATGGGCTCGCTGTCAGGCAACCACCAGGGCGAGCGCGTCGCACGCTGGATCCACGCCTTCATCTCGGCCTGAACCCCACCCCGCGCCCGCGAACCTCTTCATCGTTGCTCCCACGAACCGGAACATCGTTGCCCCCGCGTACCGGACCATCGTCGCCCCCGCGCAGGCGGGGGCCCAGTGGCCTCGATGACCGCGCTGGCGTTGAATTCGTTAGCCCCACCCAGGCCCCGACCCGCGATATCTCTTCGCTCGCTGTCGGCCCCGCTCCGCGGTGCCCTCGGTCAGTTGCGAGCCCCCTGCGGGGTCTCGCGCCATTCCCTCGGTGCCTCCCTGACGGCTACGCGAAGAGATATCCCGG
>JAUIEP010000293.1 GCA_030428835.1 Gammaproteobacteria bacterium
AGCGCACGGGGCGCGGCAGTCTCGTCGAGTCCGCGATGGTCGAGGGCGCGCTCAATGCCGCGGCGGAACAGATTGTCGAGTTCTCGGCCTACGGTCGGGTGATGCAGCGCAACGGCAATCGCTGCCCGCAGGCGGCGCCGCAGGGCCTCTACGCCTGTGCCGGTCACTCTCCCGCGTCGGAACAGTGGCTCGCGTTGTCGGTAGAGACCGATGCGCAGTGGCGCGGCCTGTGCGACGCGCTCGGCAACCCGGCCGCGCTCACTGACGCAAAATATACGACGCGCTCCGGACGGCATGCCGGCCACGACGAGATCGACGCGGTGCTCGCCGCGCTGGTCGCGGCCGAGCCGCTGCTGCCCCTGATCGACAGGTTGAACGCACACGGCGTGCCCGCGGGTGAAGTGCGGCAGGGCATGGATTGCAGCGGCCATCCGCAGTTCGCGGCGCGCGGTTTTTTTGAGACGCTGGAGCACCCCGTCGTGGGTGTCCATCCGTTTGTCACGCCGCCGTTTACCTCTAAAAATGTAGGCACATGGCTACATAATGTTGCGCCTGTGGTTGGGCAGGATAACCACGCTATACTCGGTGCAGTGTTGGGTTATAGCGCCGAGAAAATCGCGGAGCTGGAAGCGAAGGATGTGATCGGCAGCGTGCCGAAAGGTCTCGACTGAAGCTGACCCGAAGTTCTTTGTGCGGCGTATTAATGAAGGCCAAGACTGTAGGGTCGAATTCATTCGACGTGGAACCCGGTTCTTGATACCTGCTGTTGTTGGTATTGAGAACTTCGCCCAAGGTCGAATGAATTCGACCCTACAGGGTATGTGGCGCTCCAATGGTCGAATGAGTTCGACCCCACAGGGTATGTGGCGCGCCAATGGTCGAATGAGTTCGACCCCACAGGGTATGTGGCGCCGCCAATGGTCGAATGAATTCGACCCCACAGGGTATGTGGCGCCGCCAATGGTCGAATGAATTCGACCCCACAGGGCGTACCCTGTGGGCACCCGATAACACCTGACAGAGAACAACAGCGAGACGTATTCATGACACAACCGTTCCCCGAAGATGTATTCCTCACCGGCCCCATGGCTCCCTCCGGCATCGAGTGCGACGCCCCCGACCTGATCGTTGAGGGCGAGGTGCCCGACGACCTGCGCGGTGTGTACTTCCGCAACGGGCCGGACCCGTTGTACCCGCCGCGCGCGGGCGACAGGTACCACTGGTTTCACGGCGACGGCATGATCCAGCGCTTCGAGTTCAACGACGGCCGCGTGTCCTGGAAGAACCGCTGGGTGCGCACCGAGAAGTACGAGCTGGAGCGCAAGGCGGGGGAGTCCCTGTTCGGCGTGCTCGGCAACCCGCTGACGGCGGACCCCTCGGTGGCGGACGAGCACTACAACACCGCCAACACCCACGTCGTTTGGCACGGCAACAAACTGCTGGCGTTGATGGAGGGCACCATCGCGGTCGAACTCAGGCCCGACACGCTCGAGACGGTCGGCAACTGGGACTACGACGGCCAGATCGACGGCCCGATTACCGCCCACCCCAAGTTTGATCACAAGTCGGGCGAGATGATCTTCTTCGGCAACCAGGCGAAGGGCCAGTTCAGCGACTGGGTGCGCTACAACGTGGCGGACAGGGACGGCAGGCTGACGAGGAACGAGTTTATCAAGGTGCCCTACGCGTCATTCGTGCACGACTTCTTCGTGACTGAAAAGTACGTGATCTTTCCCATCTACCCGCTGGCGTTCAACCTCGAGAACGTGATGCAGGGCGGTGTGCCCATGGCATGGGAGCCGGACAAGGGCACCCATTTCGGTGTCATCCCCCGCGACGGCACGGCGGATGACGTCGTGTGGCACAGCATGGACCCGCGCTGGAGCTTCCACATGGTCAACGCCTGGGACGAGGTCGGCTGCATCAAGGTGGATGTGTGCGCGAGCAACGCCACGCAGTTCGCCCCCAAACTCGACGGCACCATGGCCACGGAGGAGGACGGCCTGCGCCCGCTGCTGCGCCGCTGGACCATCGACACCACGGGCAAGACCAACACGGTGAGCGAGGAACAACTGGACGACATGCCCGGCGAGTTCCCGCGCACCGATGACCGCTACATGACGATCAAGCACCGCCACGTGTATATGGGCGGCGGCGACAAGGGGCTCGACTTCAACCGCCTCATCCACCACGACCTGCAGACGGGCACGCGCAGGACCTGGGGTAACGATCGCTACTTCCTGGGCGAACCCGTGCACGCGCCGCGCTCGGTCAGCGCGCCGGAGGCCGACGGCTACGTGCTCCAGCTCGCGCACGACCACGAGACCGCACTGACGGAGTTGCTGGTGTTTGACGCCGCCGACATCGAGCCGGGACCGATCTGCCGCGCGAAGCTGCCGGTGCGCATCCCCGCCGGCTTTCACGGGACGTGGGTCGGCGCCTGAAGCGCCCCTTAAGCGCGGGTTACAAGCCGGGGGCGGGATTGCCGCCCCCGGCTTTTCTGTTTACATACCGAAGCGGTAGGTGAGGTCGATACCGTAGGTCCGCGGCGCGGCGAACGCCTGGGTGGTGGTGCGTGCCACGCCGACAGTCGGCACGCCGCCCACGAGGTGGTCGTCCTTGTCGGTCAGGTTCTTGCACCAGAGCATGATCGTCGCGTTGTCCTCGGGCGACTGCCATGTCAGTCGCGCGTCGTAGAACGTGACCGAGGGCGAGGTGATCTCGTCGCC
>JAUIEP010000104.1 GCA_030428835.1 Gammaproteobacteria bacterium
AGCCGTTGTTCTTCGCCAGTGCCGCCGGCGCAAACCCGGCGGCGAGGGAAGAAGAGATGAGCAGCGTGTTGAAAATCCGGATTGGCGACATGGTGAATTCCTCCTCGTGTAGTGACGCTTCCTGTCCTGTTGGAGGGAACGTTTGCGCGCCATCTGTCGCGCGAGCGCGAATTGCGTGGTCGCAGCGGGGGAGGGTTCCTGCGCCGGAAATCTGTCGCCACGCGGGTAAAAAATGTGTTCGCCCTGCGATTGACGCTCCGGTGGGGCGGTCCTAGAGTCAGTGCTATGTGCCGTGTCCTGCCGTGGCTGTTGTGCCTGCTCCTGTGCCTGCCCGCGCACTCGGCGGGAGGCGAGTTGCCGCTGCCGCGTTACATCGACCTGCTGCGCGCCGACGGCCACAAGGTGCTGTACTCCAACAGCCTCGTACACGCCGGCCAGCGCGTGGCGGCGGTCGAGGTGAGCATCGCCGCTCTGCGCGCCGCGCTGGCGCGGTTCGGCCTGCAGCTGGAAGAGCGCGGCGAGGTCTTCGTCATCACGCGCGGCAGGGTCGAGCCCGGTGACGGCGGCGCCGGGGCGCTGCCGGCAGGCGAGCCGCCGCTGGAGACCGTGATCGTGACCGGCAGCCTGCACCGGCTGCCCGGCGCCGCCGCGGGCAGTTCGCTGCACCGGTTTACGCAGGCCGATATCACCGCGGTGCCGTCGCTGGGTTCCGACGCGGTGCGCGCCACGCTGCGGCTGCCCGGCGTGTCGAGCGTGGGTATTTCCGCGCGGCCGCGCATCCGTGGCGGCCTGAGTGACGAATTGCTCATACTGCAGGACGGGGTGGAGCTGCTGGAGCCCTTCCACCTGGCCGACTACCACAGCCCGTACAGCGCGATCGACTACCACACGATCGAGTCCCTCGATTTCTACAGCGGCGGGTTCCCCTCGCGCTACGGCAACCGCATGAGCGCGGTGATGGACATCCGCAACAACTGGCGCGAGGACGACTACCGCACCGACCTCGGCGTGTCGAGCTTCTCGCAGTACCTGCACACCCGCGGAGACTTCGGCAGCGGTCCCGGCCGCTGGCTGTTGTCCGTGCGCCGCGGCGACCTCAGTGACCTCGCGGACTACATCGAGACACAGTCGGGCGACCCCACCTACGCCGACCTCGGCCTGCACGCCTGGCTGCCGCTGTCGGGCGCGAGCGACCTGCGGCTGGGCGCGACCTACGCGGAGGACGACATTATCTTCCGCGGCGAGGACGAGCGCGCCCGCTCCGACATCGAGTCGAGCACGCTCTGGGCGATACTCGAGACGCGAGTGCGCAGGAACCTGGACCAGCGCATCACCCTGTCGTGGCTGGACCTGCGTCGCACCAAGGAACTCACCAGTGGCGAGGACGAACCGAAGGGCGGCTTCCTGGACCACCGCCAGCAGGTGAACGCCCTCGCGCTGCGCGGCGACTGGGCGCTGCGGCGCGGCACGTCGCTGTACGAGTTCGGCGCGCAGGTGGGCCACGGCGATGGCAGCTACGACCACCAGTCCGGTATCGACCGCGGCGAACTCGCGGACCTTCTGGAGCAGACGCGCATTATCGAGCGCGACATCGCGCTGGACCCGGACGGCTTCTCCGCCGGCGCCTACCTGCAGGCCGAGTTCCTGCCCACGCGGCACGTGGTGGTGCAGCCCAGCCTGCGCGTCGATGTGCAGGACTACTATCTCGAAGGCGGCAGCCGCGACCAGTGGTCGCCACGCCTTGGACTCGAGTATCACTTCGATAACGGCCCGGTCGCGCGCCTGGGTGTGGGCCGCTTCGCGCAACCCGAGGGCCTGCATGAACTGCAGGTGCTGGACGGGCGTGAGCGGTTCTTCCGGCCGCAGTACGCCGACCAGGTGCTCGCCGGCGTGGAATGGCGCGGCGAGCAGCTTGCGCTGGTCGCCGAGGTGTACCACAAGGAGTACAGGCGGCCGAAGGGGCGCTCGGAAAACGCCTTCAACCCGTTTGTGCTGTTGCCGGAGATGGAGCCGGACCGCGTGGACCTCGAGCCGGAGCGTGCGCGTGCACGCGGCGTCGACCTCGACACCAGCTGGTCTGTATCGGAACGTTGGCGGGTTTACGCGCGCTACAGCTACATGCGCGCGCGGGACAGGCTGGATGGGCGCTGGGTGGACCGCCGCTGGTCGCAGGATCACACGGTCAACGCGGGCGTGAACTTCAGCCATGGCGGACTGGGCGTGGGACTGGCCGCCACCTGGCACTCCGGCTGGCGCAGTTCGCAATTACCCGCGTTCATCGCAACGGGCAATACGGTACCGCTGGAGTCGACCCTCAACTCGGCGTCGCTGCGCAACTACTACTCGCTGGACCTCAACGTGAGTTACGCGCTGGAGCTGGGCCGCGCACGGCTGCGCCTGTACGCCGACATCAGCAACCTGACCGACCGCAACAACCAGGCGGGCATCGACTACGACGTTACGGAGACGGACGACGGGTTCGACGTGGCGCCCGACGGCGAGGTATTGCTCGGCCGGGTGCCCTCCATTGGCGTAACGTTGTCCTTCTAGCGCACAGTTCCCTTGCGGCGTTGTTTTGCCGGGGCGCTCTTGTCAGCGCACCTTCCTCAGCGCCTTGTTTTCAGGGCCCGGGCCGCTGCAGGCTGATCGTGAGCTGCCGGCCTTGCAGTTGGCCGGCAACGAGATCGGTGGTGGCGAGCACGGGTTCCAGCGCCTGTGCAGGGTCCAGTCCAGCGATATCGCCGCTCAGCAGCGTGGTGCTCGCGTAGATGCGCGCGTCCTCGCCCGCGAACACGAGTTCGCGACCGGTCTCGCGGGCGACCCACTCGAGGAAGTGAAGCGCACTGGCGCCCTCGAGGTCGAACGTCGCGCCGGTCCGGTGGATCCACGCCCAGTCGGGGCCGCGCGCGTCCGCGTCCGCGAGTTCAACGTCGCCGCCGGGGGTTACCGTGATCTGCCTGGCGCGCGTCGCCCCCGCGTCGACCAGGTAACTGGCCGCGTCCGTGGTGAGTTCGATGCTGCCCTCGCGCACCCGCGCCAGCAGGTCGCCCCGCGACACGCGCACGGTGAACTGCGTGCCGATGTCGCGAATGTCGCCGTGGGCCGTGCGCACCAGCAGGCCCCGCTCCCCCGGCTTGCTGTTGCCGCTGATGAAGATCTCGCCCGCCAGCAACTCGACGCTGTCATTCGCCAGCCGCAGCTGCGTGTCGCGGTTCAGGCGCAGGTCGAAGCGGTCGTAGGACAGCGCGACATGCCCCGCGCCGGTGCGCAGTACATCGCCGGCGGCGAGGCGCTGTTCGGGCGCCAGCGCGGTGGGTGAGCCCTGCGCGTGCGCCCGTTCCGCGCTGCCCTGCACGTGGCGCACGACCATCACCGCGGCGTCGGTCACCGTGCCCGGCGGACGCATGAACCAGCCGAGCACGGCGACCAGCAACACCGCGGCGATGCCCGTACCTGTCTGCCAGTAGCGCCGGCGCCGCTCGCTGCGCGCCAGTGCCAGTTCGCTGCGGAACTGCGTTTCCCACTTTGCGCGCAGGTCGTCGGGCAGCTGCTCCCGCGCGCCGGTGGCGCGCAACAGGCGTGCGATGTCGTCGTCGTTGCCGTCGTTCATGTCTTCTTCGTTCATAACGGGTGCCTCACAGCGCCGACTGCAGCGCGGCGCCGCAGACCTCGCGAAATGCCCGCCGCGCCCGAGCCAGCAGGGACTGGGTTGCCTCGTCGCTGATTTCCAGGCGCTGCGCGATCTCGGCGGAGCGGTAGCCCTCGATATACTTGAGTTCCAGCGCCCGGGCATAGTGTTCAGGCAGTTGGTCGAGGGCGAACTGCACGAGGCTGATCACTTCCAGGCGCCGGCTGTCGCTCTCCGGTGAACCCGAAAGCTCCGTCGTTTCAATCGACTCCACCACCGCGCGCAGCAGGTCGTCGTTGAGGAACGGCGACATCATGTCGCGCTCGCGCTGGCCCTGCTTGAGCTGCTTCGATATCTCGTGGCGGCAGATCTGGATCAGCCAGGTCAGCAGCGTCGCCTCGCCGCGGTAGGTTTCGAGGCGCCGCGCCGCCTGGGCGAGTACGACCTGCACCACGTCGTCCACGTCGGCGTCGTTGTGCAGGCGATGCCGGGCGTAGCGGTACAGGCGGGGAAAGTACTCGTCGAAGAACGCGCGCAGGGCCCGTTCGTCGCCGCGCAATATCCTGCGGACCAGCCGCCGGTCGCGGCCGACCTGTAGTGATGCTGCGCTGTTGCCGGATTCGCCCATGGTAGGAGTATAGAGGGGGGGTGGCGGGATTTTCTGTCGCACGTACCCAAAATGAATGCGCCTGTTTCAGGCTGGGTGGTGTACGCCGGATGTGTACTAACCCGATCCCGGGTCCTTCTCCGGCTTTAATTGGACAGGCCGTGGACCAGGCTCGGTAGCGTCGACGAGGTCCGCGCTTAGCCAGGTATGGATTGCGTCAGCGGCCAGGCTGTTGCCCCTGTAGTTCCAGTGCGTGTTCAACGGCAGGTAGAGCGGGAGTGCGGGCTCGCGTGCAAAAGCCTCCCTGAAGGCGGGCAGCAGGTCGAAGAACTCGACCCCCCGGGCGGACAGGATTGTGGCCATAAGTCGCTGTGGCCTTTCCATATCGAGGTCGCTCCTCGCCATCTTGTCGTGCGCGATTGCGGCCTCGAGTAGTTGCGGGTCAACCTGCGCCTCGTCGGGTAACAATGCGACGCGGAACGCTACCTGTTGATCCGCCAGGTAATCGTCCATCTCGGCGACAGTCTTCCGAACGAACTCAATGTGCGGTTCGAAGAACGTCTTGTACTTACGGTCGTAGAACCGCAGTTTCAAAGCGGTAAGCTTCAGGAAGGCGACTTCAGTAAATTCCGGCGGCGCGGTTACTTCTGCACACTCCACGTCGGGTTTGGTGTCGCGCGCGCGGGTCTCCCTGCTCTTGACACTCTGCTTGATCTTGACGTGCTGCGCTACGATCTCGGCGAGCCGCGACTTGCCGATTACCGGTGTGCCGAACAGGGTGAGCTCGTGGCGCCGGTCGATGCGATACAGGTTCGCGTTAATCACGATCATCTTCTTGTTTGGGTCTTCGAAATCGTTGCCTACAAAGAAACCGAGGATCACCATGTCCGGGTCATACTGCATGGCGTAGCGTTTGAGTACGAGATAGCCCTCGTGGGGGGCTGTGGCGGGATAGCCGGCGTTGATCACTTCGATACGTTTGCCGCCGATGGTGCTTGTGGCGAGCTTGTCGGCCAACAGGCTGATGTAATTGCAGGAAATACCGCCGGCCCAGTTGAACGAGTCTCCCAATACGACGATGCGGTAGGTGTTGTCAGGCTTCACATGCGGCCTGTCGATATCGTTGAATCCGAACTCGTTGCTGCCGGAAACGTGGGGGCGAACGCGAAAACCGAGTTCTTCGTCGTACTGGAAGAGGCCCTTGAAGAGGAATGGGTCGAGGAAAGTGAGGGCGATTTCCAGGAGCACAAACGTAATCAGTAGTACCGCGCCGTATCGCAGCACGGGCTTGAGTATGCTGTGCGTTAGCGTAATCAGCTCTGCGGTACGCATACGATTATTGTTTTACTGATTTCGCCTAATGATGCTGCGCAATCAGATGTGCTGCAAGGGCATTGCGCCCGATTGCCGTGCGTGCGTTACAGGGCTTCTCGGGCCGTCACCGCCCCACGGAAAGGGCGTTGCAGGGCTGCAGCAGTTGCTGGATGTTGAGCACGTGTCGTCGCGGCGCCTGCGCCCCAGCCCGCAGGACGGCGTCGCGCTGTGCCCGCCATTGTTCAAATGCCTCGGGCAGCGCCGCGGCGAGCGTGTTTTCCAGTTCGCGAACCGGCGGGAGCAGCTCGTGGTAGCGCCTGTTGAGCGCCGCGGCCCCCGGCTGGATGCCGGCCACGAAGTACTTTTCCACCACGTTGGGCAGGATGTCCGCCGCCGTGTGCCGCAGGTTCTTCCCGCACAGCGGGCCCTGCGCCGCGCGCGCCCGCAGCAGATCATCCGCGGCCCCCAGCCAGTGTGCCTGGCGCCGCAGGGCCGTGAGCAACCCCCCGCCGTCGCCGCCGGCCACCTCCGAAAGCAGTAACTCGAACTCGAAGCCGTCGACGCCGTAGTCGCCGTCCAGCCAGCGTTTGGCGGCCGTGCTGATCGCGTGCAGCGCCTGCAGCGTTACCGGGTCGGGTACGGCGGGGTAGTCACCCGGCGGCCGCACGGTGCGCCAGAAGGCGCGGTACTCCTCGCCGCCCAGCGTGGCGTTGAATATGCGCGCGGCCAACTGTTTGCGCTTCAGTTGCCGGGCGGCTTCGAGTTGTTCCGCGAGGTCCGCCTTTGCCTGCGCGCGGAGCGCGTCGATGCAGTCCGGAGCCAGGCGCAGGAATTCCAGCTCCAGCAGCAACGCCTGCGACGGCCGTGCGAACCTGCCCAGGCTGGAGTTCTTCCTGCCGACGGTGACCTGCAGCGCGCAGCCGTGCAGGGCAAGAAAATCGAGCGCATCGAGGCGGCCCCGCTCCAGCGGCACCTGCAGCGCGCCCACCCTGGGCGGTGCGGGGATGTGCCCCGGCGCGGTCATCTCGAATGGGGCGTCGGGAGCGACATCGAGCGTGCGCGCCAGCCGCGTCAGGTAGGTCGTGAAGGGTGTGTCGGGCGAGCGCTCGGCGCAGCCGGCGAGGGCGACCAGAAGCAACAGGCCGGACAGTCGCCATGGGACTCGTCTCGCGTCGTGGTCTCGGAACATCTGCTGCTGCGGGGTTCGCGCTTGCTGCGATCGCTCAGTTATAGCGCGTATTGCCGCCGCCGGGAGCATCCATTGTCGGCACTGCCCGCCGCCGCGCCTGGTTCTGCTTCCATTCCCGGCTCCGCTTCAGGCAACCTCCGCCTGCGCGCGTACCAGCCAGGCGTGCAGGTGGGTGAGCTCCTCGGGCACCGGTTCCTTGATCCAGCCGAGAAAGCCGATGGCCGTCAGCAGGTCGATGTCCGCGAGGGTGAAGTGCTCGCCGGCCAGCCAGGTGGATTCGGCCAGGCGCTCGTCGAGCAGCGGCAGGTGATGGTGGATCTGGGCCATGCCGCGCTCCACCATCGCGGGGATCTGCGGCAGGTCCAGCGGCCCCGGCAGGGCGCGGTCGACGAAGCCCTTGGAGCGGTTGCGGAAGACGCTCGCGATACCCAGGAACAGGCCGTTCGACAGTTTGTGGCACCAGCTGAAGACCTGGCCTTTCTCCTTGGCGTCGTGCCCCAGCAGCGGCTTGTCCGGAAACACTTCCTCCAGGTAGACACACATGCCGATCACCTGGCTGATCACCTCGCCGTCGTCCAGTACCAGGCAGGGCACCGTGGCGTCCGGGTTGATGGCGCGGTAGGCGTCCGACAGCTGTTCCCTGTTGGCCATGTCGACCACCTCGGTGTTCAGCTCGATGCCCTTGTAACGCATGAACATGGCCAGGCGTTGCGGGTTGGGAGCGCCCTCGAAAGTGTAGACCTTCATCGTCAGTCCTTGTGGTGTGCAGGCTGGGTGGGGGTGGCCGTCCATACTAGGGGCTGGGTGGCGCGGGCGCCACCCCGGGTCCGGTGAGCGATTTCACCTCAAGGGAGAAGTGGCTATAATGCGCGCCTGCTTCCCCAAGGAGAGTGTGATGACCCGTATTGTCCTGGCCTGCCTGGCCCTGTTCGCGGCCGCTTCCGTGGCTGCCGTCGAGCTCACCGACACCCAGCGCGACGCCATTTCAGAGCGTATCCGGCCCGTGGGTGAGTCCTGCATGGACGGCGACGCCAGCTGTGGCGCTCCCTCCGCCGCGGCCGCCGGCGGCGCGGCCCGCTCCGGCGAGGACGTCTACAACGCGGCTTGCCTCGCCTGTCACACCACGGGCGCCGGTGGCGCACCGATGCTGGGCGACGCGGCCGCGTGGGCAGACCGCATCGCCAAGGGCACGGATGCGCTGCACGACAGCGGGCTCAACGGCGTGGCCGGCACCGCCATGATGGCCAAGGGCGGCTGCGTGAACTGCTCCGAGGAAGAGATCACGGCCGCCGTCGACTTCATGATCGAACGCAGCCAGTAGCCCGCATTCCCTTCCGCAAGCCGCCGCCTCACCGCTGCGGCTTTTTTGTTTCTTGAGCACTCACGGTGGTGGCGTAATATGTGGCCTGACACGTCAACGGAGACCCCGCCTTGAAGCTATCCAGAGCCGCGGTGCCGCTGGTCGCACTGGTACTTGCAAGCTGCGCGCAGGAGGCTCCCGAGCGCCCCCCGCTGGAAGTCGTGGTAGACACCGTGCAGCGCGAGGGCTTCCAGCCGAAGACCAGCTATGTTGGGCGCCTGTATGCCAGGGACGATGTTGCGATCCAGGCGCGGGTGTCGGGTTACCTGAAGTCGCGTCATTTTCGTGAGGGTGACGTGGTGCAGGAGGGCGACCTGCTGTACACCATCGACGCCTCGGAGTACGAGGCCGCGCTCGAGCGGGCGGAGGCGGATCTCGCCGGCGCGGTAGCGCGGCAGGCGAACGCGTTTCGCACCTACAACCGCGGCCTCGAACTGGTCTCCAAGGGTGCGATTTCGCAGTCGGAGATGGACAAATTCGAGGCGGAAAAGCTGGAATCGGATGCCCAGATCGAGGCGGCCAGGGCCCAGGTCGAAAGCGCGAAGGTCAACCTGGCGTTCACCTCCATCAAAGCCCCCATCACGGGCCGCACGGGACTGAGCGCCGTCAGCGTCGGTGATCTGGTCGGGCCCACCACGGGTGACCTGACCAACCTGGTCAGCCTGGACCCCATCGAAGCCAGGTTCCAGATATCGGAGTCCCTGTACATCACGGTAATCGCCAGCCGGGTGAGCGACGGCATCGACGCGGCATCCGACCAGGTGGACGTCACCCTGGAGCTGGCGGACGGCAGCACCTACGGCGAGAACGGCGTTATCGATTACGTCGGCAACCGCGTGGACATGACCACCGGCACGCTCGATGCCAGGGCCGTGATACCCAACCCGAAAGCCCTGCTCGTCCCCGGCCAGTACGTGCGCATCGTGCTGCGCCAGGTGCAGGAACAACAGGCGCTGTTTGTGCCGCAGGCCGCCGTGCAGGCGGACCAGCAGGGCAGCTTCGTCATGGTCGTGGAGCAGGGCAGCGTCGCGCGCCGCGGCGTGGTCCTCGGTGAGCGGCTGGACCACAAGGTCATTGTCGAGGAAGGCGTCCGCCAGGGCGACAACGTGATCGTCCAGGGGTTACAGCAGGTCAGGCCGGGCATGCCGGTGCGCACGCGCAGCGTCGGCGCACCGGCGCAGCAGGGCTAACGTGTTCAGCGCCTTCTTTGTAGAGCGGCCCAAGTTCGCGCTGGTCATCTCCATTGTGTTCACCCTGGCGGGTGTGCTCGCCATTTTCAACCTGCCGGTAACCGAGTACCCGGCGATCTCGCCGCCGAGCATCAAGGTCAACGCCGTGTACCCCGGCGCCTCGGCGGAGGTGGTCGAAACAACGGTCGGTGTACCCATCGAGGACGCGGTCAACGGAGTGGAGGGCATGATCTACATGTCCTCCAAGAGCGCCAACGACGGCAGCTATGCCCTGACCGTGACGTTCGAGGTGGGCGCCGATGCGGAAATGGCGCTCGTGCGGGTGCAGAACCGCGTCAAGCTCGCCGAGCCCGCACTGCCCGCGGAAGTTACCGCGGTCGGTCTCAATATCTCCGAAAGTTCACCGGACATCCTCAAGATTGTCAGCTTCACCTCGCCTGACGACTCGCTGGATTACAAGTTCATTTCGAACTACGTCACGATCAATGTCCTTAGTTCGCTGTCGCGCGTCACGGGCATATCCAGCGCGATGATCCTGGGCGAGGCGGAATACTCGATGCGCCTGTGGCTCGACCCTGATCGCATGGCGGGCCTCGGACTTTCGGTGAGCGACATCTATGGCGCGCTGAAGGAACAGAACGTGCAGGTCGCGGCCGGCAAGATCGGCGCGCCGCCCTTCGACGGCGCGCTGCAGACGGAATACACCCTGCAGGCCAAGGGCCGCCTGCAGGAAGTGGCCGAATTCGAGAACATCGTGCTGCGCGCGCGCGACGACGGCTCCGCCATCTACCTGAGGGATGTGGCGCGCGTGGAGTTGGGCCAGGCCGCTTACGGCGTGAAGGGTGAGATCGACGGCAAGCCCGCCGTGAATGTCGCGCTCTACCTGCTCGCGGACGCCAACGCCCTCGCCACCGGGGCCGAGGTGGACGCCACGGTGGCGGAGCTGGCGAAATCGTTCCCGGAGGGCATGTCGTTTTCCGCGAGTTATGACACGACCCGCTACGTCTCCACGGCGGTGCGACAGGTGGTGGTCTCGCTGTTCCAGGCGGTCGCCCTGGTGATTGCCGTTACGTTTGTTTTCCTCGGCAACTGGCGCGCGACGCTCGTGCCCACGGTCGCCATACCCGTGTCGCTGGTGGCGACCTTCGCCGTGCTGCTCGCCGCCGGTATGTCGATCAATACGGTGACGCTGTTCGGCCTCATCCTCGCCATCGGCATCGTGGTGGACGACGCGATCCTCGTGATCGAGAACTGCGACCGGCACCTCTCGGAAGACCCCGGCATGAGTGCCAGGGACGCGGTGCTGCTCACCATGCGCGAGGTGGGTGGCGCGATCATCGCGACGACGCTGGTGTTGCTCGCCGTGTTCGTGCCGGTCGCCATGTTGCCGGGCATCTCGGGTGAGATGTATCGCCAGTTCGCCGTGACGATCTGCGTCGCCGTGGTGTTCTCCTCCATCAATGCGCTGACCCTCAGCCCGGCGCTGTGTTCGTTGTTACTGCAGCCCGGCGAGCGCGAGGAGGCGCGCTGGTACCAGAAGTTCCAGGCGATGTTCGAGCGCATCATCGGGCGCTACGATCGTGGCGTGCAGTGGGTCCTGCGCAAGCTGGCGTTCGTGGCGGTGTTGTTTGCCGGCTGGCTGGTCGCCGTCGGTTTCGGCATGGTCAGCATACCCACGGCGTTTGTGCCGCCCGAAGACAAGGGCTTGTTGTTCATCAACGTGCAGCTCCCGGACGCCAGCTCGATCTCGCGCACGCAGGCCGTGATGGACAAGGTGGGGGCCATCCTCTCCGGGGATCCCGCGGTGGAGGTCGCCACGGCCATTACGGGGTACTCGATCCTCAACGGTGCGATGGCGAGCAACTCCGGGACGCTTTTCGTGGTCCTGAAGCCCTGGAATGACCGGCCGGAGCGTGAAAACCTGGTGTTCATGGTGGCACAGCGCATCAACGCCAAGGCGTTCCAGCAGGTGCCCGAGGCACAGGTTTTCGCCATCCCGCCGCCCGCGGTGCCGGGCATGGGTGCGGTAGGCGGCCTGGAGTTCGTGGTGCAGGACACCCTC
Source organism: Gammaproteobacteria bacterium (assembly GCA_030428835.1). Lineage (GTDB taxonomy): Bacteria > Pseudomonadota > Gammaproteobacteria > Pseudomonadales > Halieaceae > Marimicrobium. The sequence goes on from JAUIEP010000104.1 coordinate 11,351, forward strand.
GCGCGCCCGCCGGCGGCGTTGGCCTCCGTGCTCAACAACGTGGTCGTGGAGGGCAACCAGACCGAGGGGCTGACGAGCGTGTTCACGTCCTACCGCGCGAACGTGCCGCAGTATTTCATCGACCTCGACCGGGTGAAGGCGAAGAGTCTCGGTGTACAGCTGGATGAGGTGTTCCTTACCCTGCAGGCGCAGATGGGCTCACTGTACATCAACGACTTCAACAAGTTCGGGCAGACCTACAAGGTGATCATGCAGGCGGAATCGCAGTTTCGCTCCGACCTCGCCGACCTGGATCACTTTTACCTGAAGTCCGTGAACCAGGAGATGGTGCCCCTGAGTACGCTGGTGCGCACCGAGCCGATCCTCGGCCCCGATGTCGCCACGCGCTACAATCTCTACCGCGCGGCCACGGTGCGCGCGAGCACACCGCCCGGCTACTCCAGCGGGCAGTCCATGGCCGCGGTCGAGACAATACTCGAGGACCTGCTGCCGGACGGCTATCGCATGGAGTGGACGGGCATGGCCTACCAGGAGAAGGAGGCCGGCAGCACCGCGGTCTTTGCCTTCGCCCTCGCCCTGGTATTCGTCTATCTGTTCCTGGTGGCCCAGTACGAGAGCTGGTCCATACCTATCGCCATCATTCTCGTTGTGCCGATGGCGGTCGGCGGCGCGATCGGTTCGCTGTACCTGGTCGGCATGGCGCTCAACCTGTACGCCCAGATCGGGCTCGTGCTGCTCATCGGCATGGCGGCCAAGAACGCGATCCTCATCGTCGAGTTCGCGCGGCAGCGGCGTGAGCAGGACGGGGAGGAGATACTCGTCGCCGCGCGCGAGGCCGGTCGCCTGCGCTTCCGCGCGGTCTGCATGACGGCGATCTCTTTCATCCTCGGCATCCTGCCGCTCGTCTTCGCCAGCGGTGCAGGCGCTTTCGGCCAGAAGTCGCTCGGCATCACGGTGTTCGGCGGCATGCTGGCCGTGTTGCTGGTGGGTACGTTCCTCATCCCGGGGTTTTACGCGATGGTGCAGGGCGCGCGGGAGCGGTTGAAGGCCAGGCTGGGGTTTGGAACTACTTCTGCTTAGAGCGATAGTCGGTTAGAGGACAGCCTCCGGGGGGCAGAGGGTTTGGCCGAGGCGTTCGCCGGGCCTGCGGCTCCCCTCGCTACGGTCGTTTTTCGGGGGCCCGCCTCGACGCGCGTCCTGCGCGACGAGGCTTTCCGGGCCATCCATGGCCCTCCAACCCCCAAAAAACGACCTTCGCTCAGCCGGCTCAAAGCCTCGGTCAAACCCTCTCCCCCCCGGAGGCTTTCACCAACTGAAGCCCTATCCGAATAGGCTTTTCAGCCCCTCCAGGGTTTCGCGCGCGCGCTCCACATTCTCCTCCGCCGATGACTCACCGCCACCCTGGAACGTCAGGTCCTCCTGCGGCAACTCATCGATAAACCGGCTCGGTTCGCAGTCCAGCGTCTCGCCGAACTGCCGGCGCTTGAGCGCCATGCTCATCGTGAGCGTCTGCTGCGCGCGGGTGATACCGACGTAGGCGAGGCGCCGCTCCTCCTCGACGTTGCCGTCGTCGATGCTCGCGCGGTGGGGCAGCAGTTTCTCCTCCATGCCGATGATAAACACGTGCGGGTACTCGAGGCCTTTCGAGGCGTGCAGCGTCATGAGCTGCACGGAGTCGGGACCTTTCTCCTCCTCGTCCTGCTGCTCCAGCAGGTCGCGCAACACCAGGCGCGCGATCGCGTCCTCGAGGTTCACCTGCTCCTCGGACATGACGCGCGCGATGCCGTCCACCAGGAGATCCACGTTGGCCATGCGCCGCGCGGCGACTTCCTCGCTGGAGCTGATCTGGTCCTGCCACCCGGCGTAGTCGATGTCGCGGATCATCTGGCGGATGGCGCCCACGCCCGAGTCACCGGCGCAGCGCCGGCGCGTCTGGTCCAGCCAGTCCGAGAACTCGCGCAGGCGCGCCCTGGCCGCGTCCGACACCTGGTCGGCGCCGATGCGCTTGCAGGCAACCGACAGGCTGACGTGGGCCTGCCCCGCGAACTCGCCGAGTGCCTCCAGTGTGGAAGTACCCAGCTTGCGCCGCGGGACGTTGGCGATACGCAGGAAGGCGTTGTCGTCGTTCTCGTTCAGCATCAGGCGCAGGTAGGCCATGATGTCCTTGACCTCGTTGCGCGCGAAGAAGGACGTGCCGCCGGACAGGTGGTAGGGCACCTGCTGGGACTGCAGCGCCAGCTCTACGAGGCGCGACTGGTGATTGCCGCGGTAGAGAATGGCGTAGTCACCGAAGCGGGTGCGCTTGCGCAGCTTGTGGTCGAGGATCTCCGCCACCACCTGGTCCGCCTCGGCCTGTTCGTCCTTGCAGCGCAGCACGCGCAGCGGCGCGCCGTGGCCGAGTTCACTCCACAGTTGCTTGTCGAACACGTGGGGATTGTTGGCGATCAGCGTGTTGGCGGCTTTCAGGATGCGCGCGGTCGAGCGGTAGTTCTGTTCCAGCTTGATGATGTTGAGGCCCGGGAAGTCCTCCTGTAGCTGCGCGAGGTTTTCCGGCTTCGCGCCGCGCCAGGCGTAGATGGACTGGTCGTCGTCGCCGACCACGGTCAGCGCGCCGCGCAGGCCCACGAGTTGCTTTACCAGCAGGTACTGGCTGGCGTTCGTGTCCTGGTACTCGTCCACCAACAGGTAGTGGAGCTGGTTCTGCCACTTCTCGAGCACGTCCGGGTTGTGTTCGAACAGGACAGTGGGCTTGAGGATGAGGTCGTCGAAGTCGAGCGCGTTGTAGGCTTTCAGCGCGCGCTGGTAGCGCAGGTAGGCCTGCGCGCAGAGGATGTCCGCGGGCGTGCCGCCGGCGGCGACGGCCTGCTCGGGCAGCACGCGGTCGTTCTTCCAGTTGGAGATACGCTGCTGGATCACGCTCGCCTGGTCGCCCTCGGCGCCGTGCTCCTGTATCAACAGGTCGCGGATGAGGGTGCGCGTGTCCTCGCCGTCGAAGATCGAAAAGCCGTTCTTCAGGCCCAGCAGCCCGCGCTCGGCGCGGATGACGCGCAGGCCGAGCTGGTGGAACGTGCTGACCGTCAGCCCCTCGGCCGCCTGGCCCTTGAGCAGGCCGCCGACGCGTTCCTTCATTTCCCGCGCCGCCTTGTTCGTGAAGGTCACCGCCGCGATGTGTTTCGCACTCACGCCGCAGGTCCCGGCCAGGTAGGCGATCTTGCGCGTGATCACGCTCGTCTTGCCGCTGCCGGCGCCGGCGAGGACGAGCAGGGGGCCGTCGATGTATTCCACGGCCGCCCGCTGGCGGGGGTTGAGCTGCGTCACGTCAGTCGGTCCGGGTGCGCACCAGCTTGGCGACGGAACTCGCGGTGGCGGTGAGCTCGCCGGCCGGGCTGAAGAGCTGCGCCTCGAGGAAGGCGGTCTTGTACGTGGCCCTGACGATCCTGCCGACCGCCTTTTGTTTGCCCGCGAGCGTGGGTGCGATGTAGCTCGTCTTGATCTCCAGTGAAGAGACGTTGGCGATGTTGTCGCGACCGAGGACGGCGAACACAGAGTGGCTCATCGCGGCGTCCAGCATCGCGGTGGTGAAGCCGCCCTGGACCACGTTCACCGAGTGGCAGAAGTCCGTGGAGACATCGAACTCGAACGTGACGCTCTGCGCCGCCTGGTCCACGGCGACGCAGCTGCCGCCGAGCATCCTGATGAAGCCCGGCAGGTGGGCGTTGAGCGCATCGAGGATGTCCCGGTCGGTCATCGGGTTTGTCTCCATGGTGGGGAAAGGGGAGGGATTGTCCCGGAATTGACGGGGGCGCACAAGATTGCCCGCCCCGGACAGCCGCGGACTTCACCTGCACCAGGGTGGACTATACTGTTTCCAGACGGTGCAGCACGCAGGTATCACGCAGATGACATCCCGATGGCTCCTAATCCTGTTACTGGTGTGCGCGGGCGCCCCGGCCAGGGCGGAACTCATTACCTTCGGTTTCGAGGGTGAAATCACCGAGAAGTACGAGACGTGGCAGTTTTGCCCGACCTGCCCCTTCTCCTCACGGCCGACGACAGGCCTGGTGGGGATACCGCTCGGCAGCGTGTTCTCAGGCTTTTATACGTTTGACCTGGACTTCCCCGACTCCAACCCCGACGACCTCGACCCCTTCGGCTTCGACAACCCGCCGGGCACCCTGGGTTCCTATGACATCGTCGGCGGGCAATTGACACTGAACGGAGCGGTGTTCGACCTCGTTAACCTGGTCAGTGATCCGGTCTGGTGGCGCAGCATCAATATCGCGAACGACTACATCGTCGGCGATGCGTACGCGTTTGTCGCGCAGTTGGCAGGCGCGCCCTCGGGTAATTACACACCGGACAGGATGGGCTTCCAGGTGGATTACCCCACTGACTCCGACGGCCTCAGTACCGTCCCGCCTACGGGCTTTTCCGGGTCGGACACACGGCCGTTTTACGCGAGCTTCCTCGGCGGCCGCGACGGGCCTGCGGGTGACGTGACCGTCCGCGGCCGCTTCACCGCGTTTTTCCTGAGTGATCGCCAGGGCGCGGTACCGCTGCCGGGCACACTCTTGCTGGTGCTGCTGGGCCTTGCGTTGGCGCGCGTGGCGCGGCGCTGAATCAGGCGCTCTTGCGGAAGGTCACGGGCACCCGGTCGGGTCCGCGGAAGGAAAAACCGATCACGTCGGACTGCTCCCCCTCCTGCGGCTGAATGTCTTCCAGTCGGTCGAGCAGGGCATTCATGCCGATCTCCGCCTCGAGCTTGGCGAGGTGTGACCCCGCACAGTAGTGCCGCCCGAAACCGAAGGAGATGTGGTCCGACGTGTCCCGGTCGAGGTCGAACGCGTCCGGGTTGTCGAACTTGCGTTCGTCGCGGTTGGCTGAGCCGATGTGGCACAGCACACCCACGCCGGC
>JAUIEP010000294.1 GCA_030428835.1 Gammaproteobacteria bacterium
CTTTCATTTCCGGTAGCGTCGAGCGCGGCAGCACGGAGCGCATGTGTGGCCCGAAGCGGCGATAGGTGGACAGGTTATCGAGGAACAGCGGGGCGATGGTGTTCCGGTGCGCGACGCGAAAATGATAGGACTCAATGCCGCCCTCCACGAGGATCTTCCAGTTGGCCGCGGTGTCCCGCCCGGTGGTCTCGACGATGACGTAATCCGCAGCCCGCATGGCCAGCATATCGCCGGCCATCTCCCCGAGGTGGGCGGCGACGTCGATGTCCCTCGCGTCGTCGAAGGCGATCCAGATCCAGCCTGCGTATTCCTCGCACGCGACCCGGCGCAGGCCGAACTCCTCGCGCTCGAGGCCGGGAAACCCGCTTTTTTCATGCGGGACGGCGACCAGTTCCCCGGCGTTGTTGTAGGTCCAGGCGTGGTAGGGGCAGCTGAAGCGCCGCCTGCAGCCGGCGCCGTCGCGTTCGAGCCGCGCCCCGCGGTGCCGGCACACGTTGTAAAAGGCCCTGGCCGCGCCGTCGTCGCCGCGCGTCAACAGCAGCGGGCGGCCCATGGAGTCGCGCGTGATGAAATCACCCGCATCAGGCAGTTCGGACACGTGGGCCACGATGTGCGGCAACCGGTGGAAGATGCGCGCGTTCTCCCGCTGGAAAATGTCGCTGGACAGGTAGCGCTCCGGGGACGGCCGCTGCCAGTCGGCATCGAGGTACGGGGAGCGCCGCTCGTGGAGTTCCAGCAGCTCGTCGATGAGTTCCAGCTCGGTGCTCTTTTGCATGGCGCGCCTCCCGCGGTCAGCCCTTACCGATTGGTAGGTAATGCCGGCCACTTTACCTACCGACTGGTAAGTTGTCAAGGCGTGCCCTAGACTGGGCGGCGAACCAGGAGAATCGGGACATGACCGCAAGCACACGGGACCAGTTTATCGCCGCCGCCAAGGTGCTCTTCGCCCAGCGCGGGTTCTACGGCGCCAGCATCGCCGCCATCGCCACGGAGCTGGGGCTGACGAAGCAGGCGCTGTTGCACCACTTCGGCAGCAAGGAAAAGCTGTACGGCGAGGTGCTCAAGGCGCTCTCGGGCGACCTGCTGGCCGCGACGGCGGCGATTACCGACGCCCACCCGGACCCCGCAACACGGCTCGAGGAACTGGTCGTCCTCCAGCTGCGCAGCCAGATGGCCGACCCCTGCGCCGCGCGGCTGATCATGCGGGAACTGCTGGACAACGAACGCCGCGCGGAAAACGCCGGCAACTGGTACCTGCAGCCCTACCTCGACACCCTGATCGACGCGGCGCTGGCAATAGAGCCCCTGCGCGCCGACAGCCGGGGCAGGGCGCTGGCCATCATCTACCAGCTGCTGGGCGCCGCGCATTACTTCACGGTATCGACGCCCACGCTGACGAGCATTTTCGGTGCCGGGCAATTCGGCCAGGCGCGGGACAGCTACGAGGAGGAGTTGCGGCTGCTGGTCAGGGCGCGCATCGCCGCGTGAGCCGCCGACACTGTTCGCGCGCGGCCGCGACCGCGGCGGCGGACGGTGCGGGGAGTGGCACTATTGCACGCGTGCTTTGACCCGAGTCTGGTAAGCTGTGGGCGTCTTTTGTCCGGCCGGAGTGTGACACCCCCATGAAACCGTATTCCCTGACCCTGCTGCTATTCCTCGCCATGAGTTCTTCGTCGCTCCAGGCGCAGCTCATCTGCGATCAAGACGCGTACGGCAACGACATCTGCGACGAGGAGCCCGCCGAAGCGGAGACCGAGTTCGACGACGCGTACAGCTCCGGCACTGTGTCGGGCATACCGGGTGTCCCCACGCACCGGCCGATGGGCAGGGGCGTTGACGCTTCCGCCGGAACGGGCGGGCCGGTATCACCCGTACTCACGGAAGACCTGGACCCGGACGACGACAACGAGGGCGTTGTCTGGGAAGTCACCGAGGACGGCCTGGGTAACTACAGTGCGCGCTCGAACGACGGCAGGATCCTGTTCGGCGCGACCGATCCCTACGGCGACTTGGCCTGGCGCGACCAGCGGGGCCGCCTGGTCGACTGTGCCTTCGATCAAGCGGGCAGGCTCGTCTGCGAATAGGTTTTATTCGACGTTGGATATCGAGCGCATAAACCCGGAACTGCGCCGGCTGTACCGCTGGTTGCCGCACATGCGCGTGGACAAGCCCTGGGTGTTGTGGCTGCTGCGGCATCTCCCCACGCCACCGGGCGCCGCCAGGGGCGCCACCGATGTGGCGGTCGCGGACCACCCGTTGGCGCACGCGGGTGTGCGCCTGTACACCCCGCAGCAGCGGCGCGCGAATGCGGCGCTGTTGTGGATCCACGGTGGCGGCATGGTGATCGGCTCCGTTAGCCAGAACGACCGGGAGTGCCTGCGTTACGCGCGCGAGCTGGGCATCCTGGTGGCCTCCGTGGAGTACCGGCTCGCGCCGGAGTTTCCCTTCCCGGCGCCGCTGGACGACTGTTACGAGGCGTGGCAGTGGCTGCAGGGTCGCGCCGCCGAACTCGACATCGACCCGGCGCGCATCGTGATCTCGGGCCAGAGCGCGGGCGGGGGACTGGCCGCAGGCCTCGCGCAGAAAATCCGCGACGCGGGCGGCCCGCAGCCGGCGGGGCAGGCGCTGTTCTGCCCCATGCTGGACGACCGCACGGCGACGCGCCGCGAGCTGGATGCCCTCAAGCACAAGCTGT
>JAUIEP010000105.1 GCA_030428835.1 Gammaproteobacteria bacterium
CGCCATTTAAAGTGGTACGCGAGCTGGGTTTAGAACGTCGTGAGACAGTTCGGTCCCTATCTGCCGTGGGCGTTGGAGAATTGAGGGAAGCTGCTCCTAGTACGAGAGGACCGGAGTGGACGAACCTCTGGTGTTCGGGTTGTGTCGCCAGACGCATTGCCCGGTAGCTATGTTCGGACAGGATAACCGCTGAAAGCATCTAAGCGGGAAGCCCCTCCCAAGATAAGTTCTCCCTGACCCCTTGAGGGTCCTGAAGGGCCGTAGAAGACTACTACGTTGATAGGCTGGGTGTGTAAGCGTTGTGAGGCGTTGAGCTAACCAGTACTAATTGCCCGTGAGGCTTGACCATATATCCTGAGTTATCGGCGTGCCCCTTGGGGCATGCACAGAAGACAACGGGTGTTGTGAGCAAGTCACAGTCCCACCTTTACGACACAGGAACTAACAGCTTGGTTTACCGCCCTATTTGCCGGAACGAGGCGCTACAACGTGTAGGTAAGACCGACGGCCGGCAAGCCGCTTTGCCTGGCGACTATAGAGTACTGGAACCACCTGATTCCATCCCGAACTCAGTAGTGAAACGGTACATCGCCGATGGTAGTGTGGGGTCTCCCCATGTGAGAGTAGGTCATCGCCAGGCGCCTAACTAAAAAGGCCACCCCATCCGGGGTGGCCTTTTTATTTTTGATTGCGGGATTTTCTGTTGCGTCCTGACGCAACCCTCATTACGGCGCCAAATCACCCGCGACACAGGGTCCCGGCAACACCGGATTACACCGCGCCACAAAGCCCCCGGGAATCTCTACCCGGTAGTCGCTGAATTCCAGGTCGGGCTCGGGATAGTCCGTACTGATATAGTGAGCGCCGCTGGCAAACGCGGCCTCTCGCTGCGTTGTGTCATTTTCCCGCGACTGGACGGTATCACCATCAGCCCGCGTCCGAACGAGATAACCCAGCGCGACCATCGATTCTATACGGCCCGGTTCCGAGAGGGGGTTGTTCAGCTTCATGAACGCCGCCTCGGCAGTGCCTTCCGGTGAACTGGTAAACAACACGCGCCCTGAGAGCGACGGGTGACCTTCAATGTACATCTGCATGATGTCGCCGCCGTTGTCGAGGGCGAACAATACCTTACCGCGCGACCACTCGAGCGGCGGCCAGCCGGTCTCCAGGATTGCCTGTTCCAGTGTCGGGGCGTCGCCGCGCACGTCATCGGGCAGGATAATCCGGTTGTCCGGGAAGACAGAGCGGATCTCGGCGTCTATGGCATCCAGCATTACGTCATCGACGGGGAGGGGAATACTGAAGTCCAGGTTCAGCGGATCGGGTATCGGGTCATCCTTCGCCTCGACCAATATCATGATGGGCAGGTGCCGGGGATTGGCATCCGACCAGGCTTTCACTTCTTCCAGGCATGTGACGAACGTGAAGCAGGTCGTCTGGTAGTCGATTTCCTGTACATGCAGGACCTTGAGGCCGGGGGCACTCAGCTCCGGAATGCCCGAGTCGGGATCCTCGTCAAAGATCGTAAGGACCTTGCGTGAGGCATACAGTCCACCCTCCGGGTCCTGGAAGATATCGAGTTCGATTTGTCGAATACCCTGTTGCTCGAACTGCTCCGTTAAAGGCCGATGGGTGTACTTGAGTGTCGGCGCAACATCCGGGATGAATGCGAGGAGCACTTCAAAGAGGTCACTGCGCGGCTCGATATGGTAGCTGTTATGCGTGCCGAGGTACTGCAGGTGGTTCAGCCTGGTCGGTTCACCCTCGGCAGGCAGGGTGTCGGCCGAGTCGGCGCAGCCCACCAGCAATGAGACAAGGCAAGCCAGGAGAGCGGGCCAGAGCCCCGCTTTGCGCGCTGCTGCTTTTTCGTTCATCGGCTATTCCTCACGTGAATCCTGATCGGTTTGCTCGGCGAAAGATTGTTTCGACGTGGCCAGCCACTCCTGCAGCGTATGGCGCGCGTATTCCGGGAGCTTCTCCCAGAAGTGCAATTCTATCGCCGCGAGGAGCACCGCCTTGGCGAAGAGAGGCCGGTACGCCGCGTAGCTGCTTTTTCCCAGAACGTTGAGGCAGTTACCGGTAAAGACTGCCATATCCTCGAGATTTACCTCGTGCAGTTCCACGTCCTCGGGATCTGGAATAGGGTGCTCGAACAGTGGCCTGGCGTCCAGGTACTCCCGGGACAGCCTGTTGTTGATCGCCTCCCAGTACGCGCGATACTTCCTGTACAGGGACTTGTTGACGTAGAGCAGCCCCTTGGCCGGTTTTTCGGGAATCATCTCCTGCACGAGGGCGATTACCTCGTCATTCTTTCCCTTGGGAAACCCGACGCGGTTGAGGCAGCGTTTCATGTAGAGCTGGGTGCTGCCAATGCTCTCGTTCTGGTCGCGGTAGCGACCTTTAAGCTGCGGGATTTTTGTCGTCGCACAAAAATCGGCGATGATCGACCCCTCCGGCCACTGCTCTTTTTCAAACGGGCGCAAGAGTACATTGTTTTTGCCGAAAGCCCTGCTCCATGCCTGCACGACAATGTAGTAGTCGAGGCGCAGTAGTTGATGCGTCTCGTAAAATTCATAGGCGGACGTCGCCCACTGGCGTGTTCCTTTCACGTCCTGGTTGTAGAAGGAGCTGTACAGTTGGTCCTGGCGGCGCAGGTACGCCACGACCTTGATATCGAAGCCTTCCAGGCGCGACTTGATCTCTTTCAGCATGAGTTCCAGCCGGTAGTTCTGCCCGAAGAGTAGCTCGGTGCTGAGGATGACCGATTTCAGCCCGTTGCGATGCGCCTGGATCTCCCGCAGCAGCAGTTCCCAGGATTGCTGGCGCGGTAACGAGCCGTACCAGAGATCCGGCATCCTGATTTCCTGGTGGGTCTCGATCAGGTCGCAGGCCAGGGTGTGGTGGGCATCACCCGAGCGGCAATCTTTTGGGTAAAGAATGCCGCTCTTCAACAGCTGTCGGTGGTTTCTTGCCAGAACGCGCTGCAGGGTAGAGGTGGCTGTCTTGGGCGCGCCGATATGGAGATAAACAGTGGGCATCTAGGCTCCGAAAGCTGTGGCGGAAGTATGCCTGAATCGCCCATGTGGCGCCACGTACGCAGGGACTGCCGGGGAGTCGGGGGAGGGTACTCAGGGCCTGCGCATGCGCCACAGGGCGCGCAGGCTGCCCAGCCGGATAGAGCCGTCGAGCACGCCGCGCGCGACGCGCAAAACGGCGTCAAACGTGTGGCGGCCCCCACCGGAATCGAGAGACATGGTCCCGCCACAGCGGCCGGACGAGTCATACCAGACCGCGGCACCTTCACTGAAGTAGTGACTGACGATTGAACGGCGGGAGAGGGCGTTGTTGTTGCGCGGTGACCCGCCATGGGTCAGGTTTTCATGCCACACGAGGATGTCTCCCCTGCGCGGCAGGTAGGTTTCTCTCTCGCAACCCGCAGCGGCCAGTTCACTCTCCAGCCGCGGCAGGAACTTGCGGGAATACTCGGACCAGTCGCCATCGAGAACCTTGGACATACCCACACTCGCGCAGTACAGCCGGGGCAGGCGATGACTGCCCGGGTATACGAACAGTGGACCGGCGTCTTCATCCACGTCTTCAAGCGCAATCCACACGCCGCACATGTAGCCGGCTGGGAAGGCCGTAAGGTGGATTGTGTCCTGGTGCATGTCCTGGCCGCTGCCGCGGATGAACACGAGCGTCTGGCACGGCAGGACCTCCTCCTGGAACACCGCCCGCAGGAACTTCATCACCGACGGCAATGTCCAGATTTCTCGCGCGGCGCTGCTGCGGGTATGAATTTGTTCGACCCTGTGATCGCCCTCATCCTCCCCGGTGACCTCGATTTCACCGTTGGCGAGCATGGCGTCGAGGTCGGCGTTCATGCGCTCGAGCAGGCCCTCTTCCAATCGCCCGGGCAGCCTGCAGAAGCCCCGCTTCACAAACTCCTCGAGGGCGGCGGCCTCCGCCTTGTCAAGACCGCTCCGCGCGGCAACGGCGGGTGCCATCGCAACTGCATCATCGCGGTCAAACCAGGGCGCCAGTTGTCCATCGTTGACGGGAAAATGCGAAGAGTCCACTTCCCCCTCCCGCCAGATCCATTGTCGCGCGGGGTGGCCGGCAATGGCGTTGGCGGTGGCGCGACCCAGGGAACTGGCGTTGTCCACGGTCACCCTGTGTTTCGTATGGGAGCCTGCGGACCCGGTCACCTGCAGTTGCACGGTCTGTGGCCCGTCCCGCAACTGGAACGTGTTCAGCACAAGGAAAAAGTCGTGATAACAGCCGCCGGCTTCCAGCGGCGTGCACTCCCCCGGTGAAATCGGGAACTGTGCCTCGCGTCCCTGCGCCGCCACCGCCAGTGTGGCCTCGTCCCTGAGCGTTGCGCTGAAAACGATGCGTCCGTGCAGGGGAACGAGGGCGCTAAGCGTGTGGCCGGCCACAAATTCGCCAGCCGGGAATATGGTCGCCGGCGGGGTGCTCACGGTGCTGCGCCCTGGCGCGGTGTCGATCATGACAGGTTTGCTCCCGGTCTTGGGCCGGGTCGCCGGTACGGCGACGGCGGCGCCGATTATGCCAGTTTTTCCGCGCCGAAGTTCGCCGCCCCAGGCCCGCGAGCCTGCCGAAAGCGTTTCCGCCCGCGCTAGTCTTTGCCTGGATGTGAGAAAAAGAGTTTAAAAATCAATTGGATAGGTAGTGTCTAGATGGGAATTTTTACCAAATTCACACTAACGCCGCTGCCGACGTTGCGTCATCATATAGCCAGCGTGCTTTCGTGGGTGCTCGTTGCCCAGAGTATTCGGAAGCCGACAACCCGCAAGTTGTAATAGAAAAAAAGGTAGTGTTCCTATGCATTCAAGAAAAACCCCTATCATCCCATTTGCTCGCACACCCATGGTAGCGTTGGTCGCCTCGACTCTCTTTGGCGGGACACCCGTTTTCGCCCAGGAGTCAGCGCGCAGCGGTTCAGTCGCATCCCTGCTCGAGGAAGTCGTTGTGACCGCGCGGAAGCGCGAGGAAGGTGCGCAGGAAGTGCCACTTTCAGTAACTGCCTACAATTCCGACCAGATAGAAACCCTGAAGATCCGTGACCTGTTCAGCCTGTCGACCGGCATGCCGAACGTAGTGCTGGACGACGTAGGCACCAGTCGCGGTACCGCGAACTTCTCGATCCGCGGCCTCGGCATCAACAGTTCCATCCCGGGAATCGATCCCACAGTCGGCCTGTTCATCAACGGCGTGTACATCGGCAACAACGTGGGTGTGGTATTCGACTCGTTCGACCTGGAGAGCATCGAGGTCCTGCGCGGTCCCCAGGGCATCCTGTTCGGTCGCAACGTAACGGGCGGCGCCGTCCTGATGAACACCCGCAAGCCGGGAGACGAGTTCAACGCCACAATCAAGGCGGCGGCCGACACGGGCGAGGATGGCGGCTGGAACCGCTACCTGATGGGTGCAGTCGGCGGCCCGGTGACCGATACGTTCGGCGCTCGATTGACCCTTTACTACAACGACGATCAGGGCTGGTTCGAGAACCAGTTCGATGGGCAGAACGTCGGCAAGGTTGAACAGATGGTCGCCCGGCCAACGTTCACCTGGGCACCGACCGATACCCTCGATCTCGTCCTGCGTTATGAGCACGCGGATATCGAGGGTGACGGGCCTGTCGCGCAGAGCCACCGCAACGGCTCGGGCGTAGACCCCCTGCAGTTTGAACCGAACGGGTTCGCGATTCCGGACAGAAACAGCTTTGATGTCGCCTATGACGAGGTCGGCTACCAGGACAACGAATCCGACTTCCTGACCTTGCAGGCAGACCAGGCTGTGGACCTGGGTGACGGTACCATTACGGCGATTTACGGCTGGCGCGAAGGCGAGGGTGAGAGCCGGGCCGATATCGACGGCCAGCCGGTCTGGTTGTTCCATGCCCCGGCGGCACTGGAAACCGAGCAATCCAGCCTGGAAGTGCGCTATACCGGTACATTCAATGACCGCGCCACGGTCACCACCGGACTTTACTATTTCGAGAACGAAATCAACTACGACGAAAATCGTGAACTCGGGGGTATTGTACTGGGCGGCACCAGGGCTTTTGCCACGTTCCACGGCGGCGGCAACCTGGACATCGAGACCTATGGCCTGTTCACCGCGGTCGACTACGATCTGACCGACACCCTGACACTGAACGCGGGCATCCGCTTTTCCTACGAGGAAAAGCAGGTGGAAATCGCAACCCTGCCCCCCAGCAGGGACATGCCCTGCAGCGTGATCTCCGGTACCTGTACGATCGACTTCACCGACAAGGCGGACTGGGACAGTTGGGCGCCTAAACTGGGTGCGACCTACCACATCAGCGACGACGCCCGCGTGTACGCGCACTGGACCCGTGGCTTCCGCTCCGGCGGCTACAATCTGCGCAACACGTCGGTGGATCCCAACGACACGCCTGGACCCTTCGACGAGGAACAGGTCGACAACTACGAGATCGGTTACAAGTCGACCTTCGGGCGCGGCAAGCTGAACGCGGCGGTCTTCTACAACGAGATCAGCGACATGCAGCGTGAGCTCAACAAACCGGGGCCGATCGGCGTTATCCAGCTCATCCAGAATACGGCTGATGCCGAGATCTTCGGTGTGGAAATCGATACGACGTACGCCATCCTCGATAACCTGTTGATCTTTGCGTCCCTCGGTTATATCGACGCCGAGTACAGCGAGGTGCTGATCGATCTCAACGAAGATGGTGTGATCGACTCGAAGGACAAGCAACTGGACCTGCCCCGTGCGCCGGAGTGGACCTATAGCGTCGGCCTGTCTCTTGACCTCGATGTGGGCGACTGGGGCTACGCGAGCTCGCGTGTGAACTACGCGTACCGCGATGAGACGGCCTTCACCGACAGCAACCTGGGCTATATCCTGGAGCAGGAGATCGTTGATGCGGGTATCGACCTGCGCTCCAACGACGGCGTGTGGACGTTCTCCATCTACGGCAAGAACCTGCTGGACGAGGTCAAGCACGGTGGTGATACGCAGCTGCCGCCCGATCTCCAGGGCGCGTTGCCCTGGGGCGGAACCTTCTCCCCGCTGGCCAAGGGTCGCCACTACGGCGCCGAAGTGGTTTACAACTTCTAAGCTACAAGTCGCGATACAATAAATGCCGGCGCGAGCCGGCATTTTTTTTGCCTGTGAATCAAGCCAGTGGCGTGCCGAGCGTGGCGGCGCGCACGCACAGGGCGGTGACGTTATCGCTCTTGCCCTCGGCGCGGAGGGTGGCGGTCATCGCGAGCGACTCCAGGTAGCTTTGCAGGCCGGTGGCGCGCAGCAGGTTCTGCAGCTCCGGCGCCGTCACGTATTCCCAAAAGCCGTCCGTACACAGCAGCATCGCCTCGCCGGAACCCAGCGGCGGCTGCACCGTCACGCTGGGTGCGTCGTCGCGTTTTGCCCCGACGGATTTGAACAACCTGCCCTGGTCCGGGTGCCGGGCCATCTCCTCCTCTGTGATGCTGCCCTCGTCGAGCAGCATCTGTACCACCGAGTGGTCCCTCGTCCGCCAGGCCTGTGCGCCGATCGCCAAACGGTACGCCCGGCTGTCGCCGAGGTGGGCGATGGCGATTCCTTCATCGCGCAGGGCGACGACCACGGCAGTCGTCTTGGGGTCGTCCGAGGAGTCTTCCAGTGCCAGCTTGTAGCGGATATTGTCGCGTCCCTTGTGGAAGACTTCGTTGAAATGCGCTTTCGCGCCCTCGCGCGTGGTGACGCAACTGGCGGGGGTATCCACCGCCGCCGCCACTACTGCCTCGGCGAAGGCCCGGGAGGCCCATTCACCTCTCGAATGTCCACCGAGTCCGTCGCACACCACGGCCACGATGCCGCCATCCTCCAGCGTCGTGCAGGCGGCGAAGTCTTCATTGTGCTCGCGGTCGCCTACCAGGCTGATGCTGGCGATGTCGTAGTGCATTGGTTCCCTCTTTGCGGGCAGTTGACTGCCGGGGCCTGCGCGGCTTACTTCCGATGGCTGAAACTCGGTTGCGGCATCAAGCTTATCGGAAATCCCGTGGTGACGCCCGCATTGGAAGGGCAGCTTGCGGTAGGCAAAAAAAATGGCCCCGGAGGGGCCATTTAACAACAACTGGTCTTGCGTGGTATCGAGGATCAACCCCCGCCGCCACCGTTAGCCGAACATTCCGGAGGCTGCGGGCTGAAGCTGCAGGGGTCAGGCGCCGTGCCGTCGCACGCGTAGGTTTCAGACACGATCGTACCCGTGGTCGAGGTAAGGGTCACCACCAGGTTACCCGCGATGAATTCATCTGGCGTCGCGTCGGGGTCGCGGCGCGTGACCACGGGCACCCCGTATGCGCCCTGGAAGTAGAGGTTGGGCACGGTGTAACTGGTCGCGCCCACGATCTCACAGTCATCCGTCGCGCTCAGGCTCACAGTGGAGCCGGCGGCCGGCGGGTTGTTGTACTGATCCGAGACATACGCAATCTGGGTTGACCCGTGGACGGTGGATGACACCACGCTGCCGCCACGCGTGAGGATGATGAAGAAATCGGGATCATCGTTCATGGTGATCACGATGTCATCGCGCACGTTAACCAGTTCGCGGCTACACCAGATGCCATCGCCCTTGGGCGGGCAGAGCAGGCCGTTGTAGACCGCGGGATTGTCGTTCAGGTCGTAGACCTCGTCGCTGTCGAAGTCGACGAAGATTTCTTCCTGGCCGGCGATACAGCGCGGGGCGCTCGGCGAGGACAGGCAGAAGGGATCTTCACGGGTGTAGACGCCGTCTTCGTTGTGGTCGAGGAAAGCCTCCGGCAGGTTGGCAAAAAGATCGCGTTCCTCTTCGTCCATGACACCGTTACCGTTGGCGTCGATGAAGGATTCCTCACCGATCGCGTGTACCAGTATGGTGGAACGGCCGCCACGGATGAAGCCCAGGTCATCCGGACAGGGCCCTGAAGTGCCGTTGTGGCTCGGGCAGTTGTAGCCCGGGTCGAAAATGGTCCTCACGAAGTCGTTGTCGGTGAGTGTCGGGAAGCGCGGCTCCGAGCTGGTCCATTCCACGGTACACCCGCCGTTGACCGTCAGGCATGAGCCGACGATCGAGCCGTATTCCGTTGTAAACACGGCTGCCGTGCCGTCGACCACGGGGTTGTTGAATTTGTCGGACATCAGGACACCCAACTGGCGGCAGAGTCCGTCAGTGCGCATGCCGCTCTCAACGACGAACCCTCCGCCGCCGCTGCCGCAGCTACCCACGGAGAGACTGATGGAGTTCTGGTCGGGGAGGCCGGTAGTAACAGTGATGAGGTCGGATACGGTCGCGATCACCTCGCCGTTGTCCGAGGTCGTCGACGCGATGACCCGCACGACGGTGGCTACGTCGCCGGCCGTGACGGTCACACTGACCTGCCCGTCCCCGCCGCTGAGGGTCGAGTCGGTTGACAGGCTCAGGCCACCGACGAATGTCGTCAGCGAGAAGTCCACCGGTACGCCCTGCAGGGGCAGGCCGCTGCCGTCCACGACGCGGAACGTCACGTCCGCCGTTTCGTCGCGGTTCTCGCCGCCGGTGCCTTTCAAAACGATGAGGTTCGGCTCGCCGCTGACGAATTCGATCGCTGACGTGGTCGGCGGTGAAACGTTCAGGGTGCCGAAGGCCTGGGCGCTCGCGCCGACCAGGCTCGCCGTTACCTCGTCGAGGCCGGAGCAACCCGCTGCGGTGTAGAGAGTCGAAGAAACCCCGTTCACGGAGGAGGCCGGGCCTTCCGGGTTGATCGTGGCCTGGCCGGCGGCGATACAGCCGCTGCTGAAACGCACGTCCTCTACCGTGGTCACGAGGCTGCCGTTCGGCTCGAGGATGGAGACCGAGAGCTGTGCATTGCCCCCGGCGGACAGCATGTTGCCGGGTACGATCTTGATCTGGTTCTCCACAAACGTGCCCAGGTCGTCGAAGTAACCCAGTCGCAGGCCGCTCTGGCCAACCTGGAAGTTGAGCTCGCCGGTCTGCGTGCCGTTGTTGGTCTCGGCACTTGCGCTGATAGTGCCCGCCCCTTTTTCGGTACCGGCCTCCAGCTGGAAGGTCGCGATGCCGTTGGAATCGGTCAATGCCGTGCCGCTGGCGGGGAACAGTACGCCGATGTTGACGGTGGCGGAGACGACGATGCCGCTCCGGTTGCCGACCTTGACCTGCACCGTGCCGGGTGAAGAGGTGGTGATCGTGTCAGTGGGTATGCCGTTGGGGTCCAGGAGCGTCAGTCGCAGGGTGCCGCCACTGTTGTTGTTGCCGAGGAAGCTTGCGTCGCCGCCACCGCCGCCGCCACCACCGCCACAGGCGGTCAGTGCCAACACGAATACAAAGAGAGCGGCCAAGCGGCCGGGAAGGATGTCGCCCCTGATGATCATTTTTGTCCCCTGTTGCCCGCGATGTTGCGGGTCTTATAGTGTTGATACGGCTTGCCCTGATTCTGCGAGGTTTGCAAACAGAGTCAACCAAAGAGTCTTCAACTAATTCACAAAGAGTCTTCAACTGCTTACAGCTTAGCATGCACATTGTTAAAAACTCTATGAATAACATGGCGATAGCGTATTTTTGTGATTATTTACGATAGGTAATATGACCGCATTTGGCGGCGCGGATCGCGGCCGATTCCGGCCCCCATACGCGGCGCCTTATTTGGTAGCATGAGTGCTTTTTCGGGTCCCCGTTCCAACGTGCAACCCCCTCTCGATCTCAGTGTTTCCATCGTGCTGCACAACAGTGCGCCGGCACTGTTGGAAGGCACCCTGGCAAGTCTCGAGCAGGCGGCGACCGCCGCCCGCGCGGAGGCGTTGATAGGCGCCGTCGATGTCCTGCTGGTCGACAATGCGTCCCGGCCGGAGGCCCTGCAGGCACTGCGCGCGCGAATCGAGGCGCTGGGTCTGGAAGCCCTACAGCTTCGGTGGTTGCCGCAACCCGATAACCGCGGCTTCGGCGCGGGCCACAACCGCGCGCTGGCCGCGGTCGACAGCCGACTGCACCTCGTACTCAACCCCGACGTGGAACTCGCCCCCGATGCACTCGCCACCGGCGTGCGCGCCATGCTGGACCGGCCTGACGTTGCGTTGTTGTGCCCGGCCGCCGCGGGCGGCGACGGCGAGCCGGCCTACCTGTGTAAACGTTATCCCTCGCTGCTGGTCCTGTTGTTGCGCGGATTCGCGCCCGGGTTTCTGCGCCGCCTGTTCCGCCGCGCGCTCGCGCAGTATGAAGCCAGGGATATCGTGGAGGGCGGTACCCCCGCCGAGGTGGAAATCGCCAGCGGCTGCTGCATGCTGTTGCGCACGGCGGATTTCCGCGCCATCGATGGTTTCGACGAGGGCTTCTTCCTGTACTTTGAGGATTTCGATCTCTCCTTGCGCCTGCGGGAACAGGGTCGCGGTGCGCTCCTTTACTGGCCCCGGATGCGCATCGTGCACCACGGCGGCGACGCCGCCCGCAAGGGGCTCGACCATGTGGGCTACTTCCTGCGCTCGGCGCTGCGGTTCTTCCGGTGCCACGGCTGGCGCATCCTGTAGGGGCCGGTTAGACTGCCGCCATGCATGAATTGCGACGACTGGTCTACCTGGACGCGTTGGGCGTGGACGGGTTTATCTCGCGCCGCCAGCTTCCCGGTGCGGCAAGCACGCGGCGGCTGGGACTCGCGCGACCCGCGCCGGCCGTCCCACCGCCGCCCCCGCCCGTTGACCCGCCGGAGCCGCGACAGCCGACGCGAAGCACGGCGCGTCCCGCCCCCGCCCCGGCCAGTTCCGGGAGCACGCGGGCCAGCCCTCCCGAGCAGTTCACCCTCGCCACGGTCCTGGCGGGCGAATGGCTCTGGCTGGAGGATCTCGGGCGCGACCCGCTCGCCCGGGAGCAGGTCTGGCTCATACAGGGCATGGCGCGGGCACTGATCGTGGCCGGGTCGGCGGCCGAGCCCGGGGCAGGTGTTGCCGAAAGTCCCGCTCCCGATGTCGCGCTGTTCCAGTGGCCCATTCACACCAACGACCAGTTTGACCTGGGACCGGAATCCGCCCAGGCCAGTGCCACCAGTTTCGTCGCGCGGCGTGTGCAACAGGGCCGCTGTCGCGGCGTGGTCTGCATGGGCGCCGACAGCGGCTCGCGCCTCGTACCGGGCCAGTTAGAGGTACCGGTGATAGCCGTTCACGGCACTCTCGACATACTGGCAGACCCCTCCCTGAAGCCGGTGGTCTGGCGAGCGCTGGCGCCGCTGCTTACGCGCGGCCAGGTACCGCGCGCGCCGTGACCGGGGCCGTGCGGTGCGCCCGCACAGACGAGGCGGCGCGGCTTGCGGTGCTGGATAACGTGGCGGACACCCATCCATGGACCCGGACCCAGTACGTGGCCGCGCTGGAGGGCTACGCCGGCCAGTCGGTGCTGGTGCACTGCGCGGGCGCTGCACTTACCGGTTGTGTCGTACTGGCCGTTGCCGCGGGAGAGGGCAGTATCTGCAGGATTGTCGTCGCGGATGCCCATCGCCGTGAGGGCCGGGGGCGGGTATTGCTGGACGCGGCTCTGGCGCGGCTGCGGGCCGCGGGCGCGGCGCGTTGCCTGCTGGAGCTGCGTGCGTCCAACCGGGCGGCGCTGGCGCTGTACGAGAGTGCCGGTTTCTCGCTGGACGGCGTGCGCAAGGGCTACTATATGCAGGCAACACAAACCCCCGGGCGCGAAGATGCGCTCCTGATGTCGCGCAGTCTCGAGGATTGAAAGTGTCGTGAATGTCCTGGAAACAGAGTGGTGGAGTATGGCGCTCCCGCCGGAGTGGTGGGCGGAGGCAGAGGGCGACAGCATTCTCATCGGCGACCGCGACCAGGTAGGCTGCATCGAGATCAGCACGCTCAAGCGCGAGTCGGGCCGGTTCAGCGAAGAGGACATCGAGCGCATCGCGCAGGAGGATGCCGCGGACGGCGCGCTGTTTGTTCCGGTTTCGCTGGGCGATTTCTCGGGCCTCGCCAGCGCCTACGAGGAAGAGGGCGCGGCGGTCAGGGAGTGGTGCGTCGCCAGCGGTGACCTGTTGCTCTTCATCACCTACAGTTGCGAGGTGGAGAACCGCGGCATGGACGACGCCGCCGTCGATGAACTCCTGGACACGCTGCTGCTCGCGCCCGCGGGCGACGCGGGCGATACAGCCGGCGACTAGGTAATCGTGCCGGTCACGCGCACGCGCTTCGAACCCTTCACCGGTTTTTCCTTCAGCGCGTCCTGGCGTTTCTTGATGCGCTCGTCGATAAGGTTTTTCAGCGCGATGAGCAGACCCGTGAAGATAAACGCGCCGGGCGGCAGGATGGCCAGCAGGAACGGCTGGTAATCGGCAAATACGACAACCTTCCAGCTCGCGGCCGCGGGTCCGAACAACAGGTCCATGCCGCCGAACAACATACCGGTGCCCGCCAGTTCGCGCATGGCGCCCAGCACCACCAGCACGGCGGTGAAGCCGACGCCCATGATGAGGCCGTCGTACATGGCCGGTCCCAGCGAGTTCTTGGCGGCGAAGCCGTCGGCGCGGCCGAGGATCACGCAGTTGGTCGTAATGAGCGGCAGGAAAATGCCGAGAATCTGGTAGAGCTCGTACGCATAGGCCTGCATGAGGAGTTCAATGCAGGTGACCGCCGCCGCGATGATCATCACGAAGGCGGGCAGGCGCACGGCGTCCGACACGATATTGCGGATGATGGAAACCGCGGTGTTGGAGCACACCAGCACGAGTATGGTCGCGAGCCCGAGGCCGATCGCGTTGACCACCGTGCCGGTGACTGCCAGCAGCGGGCACAGGCCCAGCAGTTGCACGATCGCGGGGTTGTTCTTCCACAGCCCGTTCTTTGACAGTTCGCCGTAACTGACTTCAGCCATCAGGACTCACCTCCGCGCTCGCCTTCCGCACTCTCCCCGAACAGGAGCGTGCGATTCGCCTGCGCAAATTGTAGGACCCGCAGGGTGGCCTTCACAACGGCCCTGGGGGTGATTGTCGCGCCCGTGAACTGGTCGAAGACGCCCTTGTCGCGCTTCACCGCCCAGCCCTTTGGCGTCGGGTTCGTGAGGGAGCGGCCGTTGAAGTCCATGACCCAGCTCGATTTCTTGATATCGACCCGATCGCCGAGCCCCGGGGTTTCCTTGTGCGCGAGGACGCGCACACCGGCGATGCTGCCGTCCCGGTTCACGCCCACGATCATCTCGATGTCGCCTGTGTAGCCGTCCGGCGCCACCGCGGGAATGATCGCGGCGATGACCTTGCCTTCGCTGCGGGCGAGATAGATCGCCTTGTCTTCGCGCAGGCCCAGCCCGGTGGCGTCCGGGCCGACCGGCACTGTGTCGTCCAGCATCGTGTTGTCGTGGCGCTCCCGCGGCACGATCTCCAGCAGCGCCTTTTCCTCGGCCAGGCGCTTCTGCGCGGCGATGCGGTCCTGCGTGCCGAGGAACGTGCCGGCGATCAGCAGCGTGGTCGCCACGGCGAAGAGGGCGAGCAGGACGCTGTTGCGGCTGATGGACTTGCCCAGCATGTCAGCCGTCCTTCCCGCCGTGTTCGTGACCGTAGGTCCGCGGCTGTGTGTAGTGGTCGATGAAGGGGGCGGCGAAGTTCATGATGAGCACCGCAAAGGCCACGGCGTCCGGGTAGTTGCCGCGCACCCGGATGATGTACACCAGGGCGCCGATCATGGCGCCGTAGACCAACCTGCCACGCAGTGACACCGCCGATGTCACCGGGTCCGTCACGATGAAGAACGCGCCGAACATGGTCGCGCCGCTCAACAGGTGAAAGAGCGGTGAGCCGCCGCTCGCCGAACTCCCGCCGTCGTAGAAGAGCGCGGACAGGAGTGCGAGGGAAGCCAGCATCGCCACGGGGGCGTGCCAGGTGAATACCCGCTTGTAGAGCAGGTACGCGCCGCCCGCCAGGAAGGCGAGGTTGACCCACTCCCAGCCCAGCCCTGCCCAGCGACCGAACTGCGGACTCTGCACCCACAGGTCCTCCACCAACAGGCTGGTGTTCTGGCGCATGACGTCCAGCGGCGTGGCCATGGTGACGCCGTCGTAGGCCGCCGGGGTGAAACAGGCCTGCAGGGCCTCGACCAGCCCGGGCACCTCACCGGCGCCGCGCGGCGGTGCCCAGGCGGTCATCTGCAGCGGGAAGGAGATCAACAACACGACATAACCCGCCATCGCGGGGTTGAAGGGGTTGTAGCCCATGCCGCCGTAGAGGTGCTTCGCGAACAGGATGGCACTGGCAATGCCGATGGCTATCAGCCACCAGGGGGCGTAGGGCGGCAGTGCGATGCCCAGCAGGAACGCGGTGACCAGCGCGCTGCAGTCCTTGAGGTAAAAGCCCAGGGGGCGCCGTCGCAGCGCGAGCGCCAGTGCCTCGCAGGCCAGGGCGACGCAACTGGCCCAGAGGATATTGACGATCGTGCCGAAGCCGAAGAAATGCGTGAGCACGATGATGCCCGGCACGGTGGCGAGCAGTACGTGCTGCATGACCCGCTGGGTGCGCAGCGGCCCGTGGGCGTGCGGGGAGGTGATGCGCATCAACGCCATGTCACGCCTCCTCCCCTGCTCTGAGCGCCGTCTCCGCCTCGGCGACCTTGTCCCTGAGCCTGGTCACGGTCGACTCGAGAGCCTCGATGATCTTGTCCTCTTCGCCCGCCGCGCGACTCTCCTCCAGCCTGGCCTGTGACTTCTCGAGGCGCGCGCGCAGTTTCTCGAGGTCGCCCCGGGCCTTCTCTGCCGGGCTGAGCGCGGCCTCCGCGGCCCGTGCGGCCATGGCCTTTTCGATCGCCGCCTTGGCGGCATCACCGGCGGGCGCAGCGTCCGCGGTGGCGGTCGCATCGGCAGCCCGGAAATCCGCCAGTGCCTGTTCGGCGGCTTCCAGTTTGGTCCTGGTCTTGTCGACGCCTGTCTGCAGGGCGTCCACGAGGTCAGAACCGCCCGCTTGTGCTTCCTGCAGTTTCGCGGTGGCGGTGTCGAGTCGCTTGCGCGCCGAGAGCACCGCCTTTTCCAGTTTCTGCAATTCTGACTCACCCGCGCCGCCGGCCTGCTGCTCCGCCTTCTTCG
>JAUIEP010000106.1 GCA_030428835.1 Gammaproteobacteria bacterium
GACGATGCACTTGTTTGATTCGGCATGCGGGCGCCGCTGTAGGGTCGAATTTATTCGACGCGGAACCACTTTCTCAATGCCAACTGCTGTCCGTATTGAGGCCTGGGTTCGAAGTCGAATAAATTCGACCCTACAGGCGTGCTAGACTAGTCGGCAACATCCAATCGACCACACGGGAACACCCAACACGATGGACTGGCGCGTCTTACTGGGCCTCTCGGTCTCTACCATCTGGGTGGGGATGGGCCTGATCTATCTCCTGTCGGTAGTGGGTCTCAGCAATTTCGTGTACCTGCCGACCGCGGACATCGGCAGCTTCCTCGAGGGCGCATTCGCCCCGCTCGCCTTCCTCTGGCTCGTCATCGGGCACTTCATGCAGCAGAAGGAAATCACCGCCAACACCACGGCCATCAAGCTGCAGGAGGAGAGCGCGCGCAAGATGGAGCTGCACTCCCGGCGCGACAGCTACTTCAAGCTCATGAGCCTGGTGAACGACCAACTGGGCGCCATTTCCGCCTTCCACTTCATCTCGGTCTGCGGCCCCACGGGCAACGGTGAAATGACCTCGGAGGAGTTCGCTGAACTGCGCGGCCAGGCGAGCACGAGCGACAACGCCCTGTTCGTGCGGCGCATGATTTCCCTGGCGATCGCCAACCGCGAAAACCCCGAGATGATGCACGACATTTTCTACGGCACGGAGATTCGCACGCGCCACTCGGAGAACTACACGCGGACTTTCGGCAAGCTGCTGCAGGCGGCGAAGGACGTGGACACGGACGAAATGCTGACCGACGCGCTGCTGAACGGCTCCGCCCAGGGACTCCTGTACCGCATCATCGGCATGGTCAACGAGGACAAGAGTATCGCGCCGTTCCTCGGCACCGCGCCCGCCGACGCCGCGGCCAACCCGAAACAGGCGGAGCCCGCGGCCGCCACCTGAGCGCTAGAGCGGAACCAGCTCCACCTTCCGGAACTTCACTGTACCCGTCGCCCAGTGCTGCAGGGCGATGAAGCCCGCGGTCGGGTCTGCGTCATCCAGCTGCGCTGTCAGTGCACCGTTGACCCACACCTCCACGCGCGGCCCGCGCACAAGGGCTTCGTAGGTGTTCCACTTACCCACGGTCTCCACGCGGGCGAGCGGCGGCATCGCGCGAAACACGATGGCGCCCGTGCGCGCCTGCTGCTGCGGGTGCTCGTCCCAGATATTCAGTTCGAGGCAGGTGTCCGGGTGGATGTACTGGCGATCCTGGCAACGCAGGAAGACGCCCGAGTTGGTCGTCGCGTCTACCCAGAACTCCACCTTGAGCCGGAAGTCACCGAACAGCCGCTTCGTCGTAACAAAGCCGTCACCGCTACCGGCACCGACGATCGCGCCGTCCGCCACGCGCCAGTCGATAGCGCCGAAGGCGACCCAGCCGTCGAGGCTCGCGCCGTCGAACAGTTGCAGGGGCTCCGCGGCGCGCGGCACTGCGCTCGCGAGGACAAGGAACAGGCAGAGCGCGCCCCGCACGAGACCCGATTTCACGGGGAAACGCTTCATCCGTGATGGTTTTCAAAGAGTTCCAGGAACAGCGGGTCGCCCTCGCGCTCCATGTAGGCGACCGCGAGTCCCTCACCGTAGCGCTTGCTCCAGAACGCACGCCAGCCGACCTTCTCGGCCTCCGCCACTTTCGCCGCCAGGTCGTCGATGCGAAAGCGCAGGTGGTGCATGCCTTCGCGACCGGCATCGAGGAACTCCTTGTGCGGACAACCGCCGCGCAGCCACTGGATGAGTTCAATCTCCACGTCCCCGCTCTTGCCGAACGCCAGGCGCATGTCGCACTCCTCCTGGCTGCCGCGGTAGTCGTACGTCATCGGGCCGGGGTCCATCGTGCTGAACGGGCCGAACATCGGCTCGTACAGCGCCATGCCCGCCTCGAGATCGCGCACGACAAAGCCGACCTGGTCCATCGGCGGCAGGTCGAGTTCGCGCTGTATGTCTTGGCTCATCCTGGTGGCTCCCTTTTATTCTCGTTTGAATAGCATACGACTTATCAAACACTATGCACTGGTTGATTGGGCCAGATTCTGTAGGACTGTTGGAGCAGTTTAGATTGTTGGCTGGACGTGCGAGCGCGTTGCTTCTTTAGGGGTTCAGGGAGCGCACGACGAAGGGCTACCCCGGGGAGACGTCGGCAGCTACGCGGTCGGACGCGGGCCGCTGCGGAACTCGACCATTTTTCCGCTGCGCGGAAAAATTGGGACTCAAACAGTCCTCGCGGACTACCCCCGCGTCCGACCGCTCCGCTAAGCGCCTCCAAGCCTCCCCGGGGCAGCCCTTCGTCGTGCGCTCCCGCTCCGGCAGGTTGCTGGCTCAGGCGCGAAAAGAATTAAGGATTACTCTGGGTAATTACGGTGCCAATACCAACGAACCGAAAGAGGCCCATCCAGGCCAACCCCCTGCCTCGAATCTTTGCCGCGCTTTGCGGAGTAGATCAGGCCGGGGGGCTTTCCGCGAGGATTGTCTGAGTCCCGAAAAATCGCGCAGCGATTTTTGGTCGAGTTCCGCAGCGGCCCCGGCCTGATCTGCGGAGCTGCGGCACTTTCGAGGCAGGGGGTTGGCCTGGATGGGCCGGTGGGTCTAGGCCCCAAGGTATTTAAGCCACTGGATCCCGAGACGACGGGTAATGCAATGGAGAGGTTTAGCTGAACAGCGACTCGCCGCTGAGACCCTGGGTTTCCATGATCGAGCGCAGGCGCTTGAGGGCCTCCACCTGAATCTGGCGTACGCGCTCGCGGGTGAGGCCGATCTCGCGGCCGACTTCCTCGAGGGTGCTGCTCTCGTAGCCGCGCAGGCCGAAGCGGCGGGAGACTACCTCGCGCTGCTTTTCGGAGAGCTCGTCCAGCCAGTGGGAGATGTTGTCCTTGATGTCCGAGTCCTGCAGCAACTGCGAGGGATCGCATTCGCGGGTATCGGCAATCGTGTCCACGACCGCGCGGTCGGAATCCGGGCCGATGGGGGTGTCGACGGAAGTCACGCGCTCGTTCAGGCCCAGCATGCGCTTCACGTCCGCGGCGGGGCGGTCGAGCATGTCGGCGATCTCCTCGGCCGAGGGTTCGTGATCCAGCTTCTGCGTCAGTTCGCGCGCCGCGCGCAGGTAGACGTTGAGTTCCTTGACCACGTGAATGGGCAGCCGGATCGTGCGCGTCTGGTTCATGATCGCCCGCTCGATAGTCTGGCGGATCCACCAGGTGGCGTAGGTGGAGAAGCGGAAGCCGCGTTCCGGGTCGAATTTCTCGACCGCGCGAATAAGGCCCAGGTTGCCCTCCTCGATGAGGTCGAGCAGGGTCAGGCCACGGTTGATGTAGCGGCGCGCAATTTTCACCACGAGCCGCAGGTTGCTCTCGATCATGCGCTGGCGGCCGGACTCGTCACCGGAACGGGCCTGCCGGGCGTAGTACTTCTCCTCCTCCGCGGTCAGCAGCGGGGAGTAGCCGATCTCGTTGAGGTAGAGCTGGGTGGCGTCGAGGGACTTCTCGTTGCGGCGGGAGGTCGCGGCCTTGGCCGATTCAAACGCGGCCTCCTGTGCTTCCTCGTCCGTCGTGGCGTCCAGGAATTCGGGGCTGCGGGCGGCATTCCCGGGCTTTTCCTGCTGCACCTTGGCGGCGGGCCGCTTGCCGTTGCCGTTCCTGGCGCGGGTGGCCTTGCCATTGGTTGCCGGGCGCTTGGTGGCCCTGCGCCCTTTCGAATTCCCTTTCGATTCTGCGGTGTTCGCGTCCAAATCCATGGCCAATCTCACTCTTATTCTTGTCGTAGTGACAGAGCATTTTTTCACCGGGCCGTCCAGACTATCGTAACTATTTGGCTTGTGCAATCGCGCCAATATGCTAATCAATTAGCTAGTTAATACTAACGGATAGTCTACCCAGCGGCGACCAGTGTGCCTGAATTTGGTGGGGGCTAGCGCCCGGGCAGTACCCTCTGCGGGTCAATGGGCTTGCCCGCGCGGCGGATCTCGAAGTGCAGTTTGACCGTGTCGGTGCCGGAGCTGCCCTTGCTGGCAATGGTCTGCCCGGCGCTCACCACGTCGCCCTCCTGCACCAGCAGGCGATCGTTGTGCCCGTAGGCACTCAGGTATTCCTCGTTGTGCTTCACGATCAACAACTCGCCGAAGCCGACAATGCCCGTGCCCGCGTAGACCACCTTGCCGGGCGCAACGGCCTGCACCGGGTCACCGCGCTTGCCGCCGATATCGATGCCCTTGTGCACGTTGCTGGAGTAACCGCGCGTAACCGGCCCGGTCGCGGGCCAGCGCCAGTGCGTCACGGGGGCCCCGGTGTAGACGGGACGGGGCGGCGTGGCGGGCCTGGTCACGGTGCCGACACCCGCGCCGCCCGCGGGGGCGCCGGCCTTGCCGGGCGTGTGGATGATCGGCTGCGGTCGTTTGGGCAACGGCTCACTGGCGACAGGCAGGCTCGCCTCGCGCAGGGCGATCTCCTGGCCGACGTAGATCGTGTAGGGCGCGGCGATGCGATTGGCAGCGGCGACCTTGCGGTAGTCGAGGCCGTAGCGGAACGCGATGGCGTAGAGCGTATCGCCGCGCTGCACGCGGTAGACCCGCGGGCCGCTGGTGATCGAGGTTACCGTGGGTTGCTTGGCGCGCCCGGTGCGGTCTTCCACCGGCGCGCGCGTATTGCCGCCGCAGGCGGCGACCGCCAGGCACAGGAGCAATACGGGGATGCCGCGCACACCAGCCACGCTACCGGGATCAGGACCCCGGCGCGTTACTCCAGCGCGTCTGGATAATCCAGACCAGGGCGAAGCCCACGACCATGAGCGCCGCACAGAGCGCAACCTGCGCGGGCTCCCCGGTCTGCACGGTGAAGTCCGCGGGCATCACGGGCACCTGCTGCACGGGCTTGAGTGTCCCGTCGGTGCGCTCCACGAACGACAACACCTGCTTCCAGGGCCAGACCACGGCCAGGGAGCCGAACAGGAAACCGGTGAGCAGCGCCATGGTCGCCTGGTGAAAGTGGCCCAGCAACCAGTGCAGCAGGCGCGAGAAGCACATGAGCCCGGCGATGCAACCGGCCGCGAGCACGGCGAGGAAGGCGATATCGAGCGTCTTTACGGCCTCGATGACGGGTCCGTACAGACCGAGCAGCACGAGCACGAAGCCACCGGAGATACCGGGCAGGATCATGGCGCAGATCGCCAGGAACCCGCCGGCGAAAATGCCGAGGGGGCCAATATCCAGGTCGATCGCAGCGGACAACCCGATGTACAGCGCAATGGCCGTACCGACGAGCAGGCAGGCGCCGCGCGCCGCGTTCCAGCGCTCCACCTGGCGCATGAGCACCAGCGCCGAGGCGAGGATCAGGCCGAAGAAAAACGCCCACAGCGGCACGGGGTGATTCTCCAGTATCCAGGAAATAAGGCGGGCCAGGGACAGGATGCTGGTGGCGATCCCGAGCGCCAGCGGCAGCAGGAAACTGCCGTTGACGTGCAGCCAGGCCCCCTTGATATCGAACGCCAGGACCTTGCGCGCAAATTCTATGTCCACCGAGCGGATACTGCCGATCAGGGTTTCGTAGATCCCGGTGATGAACGCCATCGTGCCACCGGATACCCCGGGCACAATATCGGCGGCCCCCATCAGCAGTCCGCGCAAAAAGAGGCCGATCCAGGTCATAGCGCTACCTCACCGTCCCCGAACGCAGGGGTACGAAGTAGACCGTCTCGATGGTCTCGGTCTCGAAGGTGTCGTCGGTCCTGGTCACAACCTTGAGCTCCTGGCTGTCGCCGCCGACGGGGATGACCAGGCGGCCGCCCAGCGCGAGCTGGCGCAGCAACGCCTCCGGTATGCTCGCCGGCGCCGCGGTGGCGAGGATGCCGTCGAAGGGACCGCGCTCCGGCCAGCCCAGGCCGCCGTCCGCGTGGTTCATGTGCACGTTGCGCAGCTTCAGCTCGCGCAGGCGCTTGCGCGCCTTCTGCTGCAGCGGCTTGATGCGCTCAACGCTGTACACCTCGTCGACCAGTTGCGCGAGGACTGCCGTCTGGTAACCGGAGCCGGTGCCGATCTCGAGTACACGGGAGCGGGGACCGGCGGCAAGCAACAGTTGTGTCATACGCGCCACCACGTAGGGTTGCGACAGCGTCTGCTGGAAGCCGATCGGCAGGGCGACATCCTCGTAAGCGCGGTGCGCCATCGCCTCGTCGAGGAACAGGTGGCGCGGCGTCGAGCGGATCACGTCCAGCACACGGTCGTCGCTGATACCCTGCTCGACCAGCCGCTGGATCAGGCGCTCCCGCGTGCGCTGGGAGGTCATGCCGATACCCTTGAAATCTGCCCCGCTCACCCTCGCCTGTTCCCCTGTCGCACGTCCCTGGATCATTGTCCCTGCGTGTACTGCACACACTCCGCAAGCACCGCCGTGGCATAGCTGCCGGCAGGTAGGCTGAAGGTCAGTCGCAGGCTCTCATCATCACAAAACTCCCAGGAAAAGTCATCCGGGACGACGCGCGCGGGACGCCAGTCCAGCGCCAGGCCCTGCGCCTCCAGGAACGCGCCGGCAGGGGCGAGATCGTCGGGCAGCGGCGGCACGCCGGCGGCAGCCGCACCCCTGCCCCACAGGGGCAACCCGGGATGCACATCACCCGCGGCGAGCCGCGCGCGCAGTTCTTCGTCGACTTCCTGCACCAGGAAAAAACTGCGGCTGCCGGCGAGCATGGCAACGCCGCCCGCGTCGAGTTCGAGCCAGTTGCGCGCCGTGATGCGCGCCGCCAACGACCGGTTGAAAAGATGCGAACGCAAGGCGGAGAGAAACAGTGAGCGCTGCGCGCGGCGCAGCCGCCGGCCGCCGCCGTCCATCCAGGCGAGTGCGCGCGCCAGGGTCTGGCCGTCGCGCCCGAAGCGCTGCTCGCCGAAGTAATTGGGCACGCCCTGTGCACGCACCTGCGCCAGTCGGCGTTCCTGCGCCGCGCGATCACCGGACCAGTCGCGCAGCACCAGCGCGAACCGATTACCGCGGTGCACGCCGCGGCGCAGTTTCTTGCGATGCCGCGCCGACTGCAGTACGCGTATGTCACCTGATGATTCCAACGCCGCCCAGTCCGGTTCCGCGCGTCCGGCCAGGCCGACACTGAACCACTGGCACGTCACCGCGTTGCGGTCCTTGAGGCCGCACAGCCCGATGTCGCGCTCCGGCACCGCGGCGAGTTGCGCGAGCGCGCGGGTCACGTCCTGGGTGTTGCGTTCGCGCTTCTCGATGTACAGGAGCGCGTGCTCGCCCTCGCCGTCAGGCTCGAAATCCAGATACTCCGCGACCTGGAAGTCCTCGGGCCGGCTGCGCACCCGGGCACTGCCCGGGAGTTCGCCCCAGGCGCGCGGCAGCGGATGGATCACGCCCCGGCAGGCTCGAGCAGCACGACGGCGTGCGCCGCGATGCCTTCGCCGCGGCCTGTGTAACCCAATCGCTCGGTGGTGGTGGCCTTCACGTTGACGCGCTCGACGGGAACGCCGAGGTCGGCTGCAAGATTCGCGCGCATGCTATCGATGTGCGGCGCCATCTTCGGCGCCTCGGCGACGATCGTGCTGTCGAGGTTGGCGACGCGCAGCCCGCCGTCGACCATCAGCCGCGCGACGCGGCGCAGCAGCTCGCGGCTGTCGATGCCCGCGTTGGCCGGGTCGCTGTCCGGGAAGTGGTGGCCGATATCGCCCGCGCCCAGCGCGCCGAGCACCGCGTCGCACACGGCGTGAATCAGGACGTCACCGTCGGAATGCGCCTGCAACGCGCGGTCGTGCGCGATCGTGACACCGCCCAGCACCACGTGGTCGCCGGCGCAGGTGCGGTGGACATCGAAGCCGTGGCCGATGCGCATTCAGTTCCCTCCCGGTTCGCCCAGGTACCAGGCCGCGAGGGCCAGGTCGTCCGCGAGCGTCACCTTGAGATTAGCAGCTGCGCCCGGCACCAGCTGCACCGGGTGCCCGGCCCACTCCATGGCGGAGGCCTCGTCGGTGATCGCGACGCCGGCGTCCAACGCGGCTGCCAACGCGTCGCGCAACTCGCCCAGCCGGAACATCTGCGGTGTCTGGGCGCGCCACAGGCCGCTGCGATCGACGGTGCCCATTACCCGGCCCGTGGCGTCGGCCCGCTTGATGGTATCCACCACGGGCTCGGCGAGCAGTCCGCCGCAGCCGGAGCCGCGCACCGCCCCGACCAGGCGGTCGATCTCCGCCTGCGCAAGGCACGGGCGCGCGGCGTCGTGCACCAGCACCCAGTCCCCGTCCGCGGCCCGCGTCGAAAGGTCGGCCAGTGCCGCCAATACGGAGCCGCTGCGCTGCGCTGCGCCGTGCACGCACGTCACGCGCGGGTCCCCGAGCAGCGCCACGTCGGCGGCGAAACGGTCGTCGGCCGCCAGCGCGATCGTCACGCCGCTGATCGCGCGGTGCGACAACAGCGCCTGCAGGCTGAATTCGAGCAGCGGCCGGCCGGCGATCTGCAGGTACTGCTTGGGGCGGTCCGCGCCCATGCGGCTGCCGCTGCCGGCGGCGGGAATCACGCCCCAGCAGGTGTCGCTCACGGCGCGCCCTGCCCTTCGGGTTGCTTCGCCGGGGGTTGTTCGGCCGGGTCTTGCTCAATTACGTGGTAGAACACCTCG
Organism: Gammaproteobacteria bacterium; assembly: GCA_030428835.1. Classification (GTDB taxonomy): domain Bacteria; phylum Pseudomonadota; class Gammaproteobacteria; order Pseudomonadales; family Halieaceae; genus Marimicrobium. The sequence continues at coordinate 8,642 of JAUIEP010000106.1, forward strand.
TCCTCGCGAATGAGGCCGAGTTCCTCGCGCGCGCGCTGTTCCACGCCGAGGTGGCCGCCTTTCAATTCACGCACCTCGCGCGCGAGGGCCTTGTTGCGCGCCGCGAGCTCGGCATTAACGCGGGTCTGCTCCTGCACCTGTTGCTCCAGGCGATGTTGCTCCGCGAGGCTGCCCTCGGCGAACCACAGGCGGTATTGCAGCACCGCCAGCAGCGCGATCAGACCGACGAGCAGCCAGCGCATGCAGGGCGTTTAGCGGGAAAACTCCGCCAGGCCGCGATAGGGGGCGCGACCGGCCAGTTCCGCCTCGATGCGCAGCAGGCGGTTGTACTTGGCGACGCGGTCGGAGCGGCACAGCGAGCCCGTCTTGATCTGGCCGGCGGCCGTGGCGACGGCGAGGTCGGCGATGGTGGTGTCCTCCGTCTCGCCGGAGCGGTGGGATATGACGGCGGTGTAGCCGGCGGCCTTGGCCATGGCGATGGCGTCCAGGGTCTCCGACAGGCTGCCGATCTGGTTGAACTTGATGAGGATCGAATTGGCGATGCCCCGGTCGATGCCCTCCTTGAGGATCTTCGTGTTGGTGACGAACAGGTCGTCACCCACCAGTTGCACCTTGTCGCCGATCTTCTGGGTCAGCACCTTCCAGCCGTCCCAGTCCGACTCGTCCAGGCCGTCCTCGATGGAAATGATGGGATGGTTGCCCGCGAGCTCCGCCAGGTAGTCGCTGAACTCGTCGGAGGAGAACCGCTTGCCCTCGCCGGCCAGGTCGTACACGCCGTCCTTGTAGAACTCCGACGCGGCGCAGTCCAGGGCGAGGGTCACGTCCTCGCCCAGCTTGTAACCGGCCGCCGCGACCGCCTCGGCTATCGCCTCGAGCGCCGCCTCGTTGGAGGGCAGGTTCGGGGCGAAGCCGCCCTCATCGCCGACGGCGGTGTTCAGGCCGCGACCGGACAACACCTTCTTCAACTGGTGGAAGATCTCCGCGCCGGCGCGCAGCGCCTCCGCGAAGGTCGGTGCGGCAACGGGCTGCACCATGAACTCCTGGATGTCCACGTTGTTGTCGGCGTGCTCGCCGCCGTTGAGGATGTTCATCATGGGCACGGGCATGGAGAATTCGCTGGTGCCGTTGATGTCGGCGATGTGACGGTACAGCGGCACCTGCTTCTCGACCGCCGCCGCCTTCGCGGCCGCGAGTGAAACGGCGAGGATCGCGTTGGCGCCGAAGTTCGCCTTGTTGTCGGTGCCGTCGGCGTCGATCATCGCGGCGTCCAGGGCGCGCTGGTCGAGCGCGTCCATGCCCAGCAGCAGGTCGCGGATCGGCCCGTTCGCATTGCCCACCGCCTTGAGCACCCCCTTGCCGAGGTAGCGCGCCTTGTCGCCGTCGCGCAGCTCCAGCGCCTCGCGCGAACCCGTGGACGCGCCGGAGGGCGCGCAGGCGGCGCCGCTCGCCCCCGAGTCCAGGGTCACCTCTGCCATCACCGTGGGATTGCCGCGGGAATCCATGACCTCAAAGGCCGCGACGTCTGCAATGTTTGCCATCTGCTGAATACTCCGTATCGATGTATGCGGTGCTAGTCGATCACCAGGGGGGGCAACGACTTCACCAGGTCGTCCACCGCCTTCACCTGGATCAGGAACGCTTCGAGCTGCGCCAGCGGCAGCGCGCTGGGGCCGTCGCACAGCGCCTTGTCCGGCTCGGGGTGCGCCTCCAGGAACAGGCCGGCGAGCCCGACGGCCATGCCGGCGCGCGCGAGGTCCCCCACCTGGCTGCGGCGCCCGCCCGAGGCGGCGCCGCCCGGGTCGCGACACTGCAGCGCGTGGGTCACGTCGAAGATGATCGGGGCATCGCCGCAGGTCTGCTTCATCACCCCGAAGCCGAGCATGTCGACCACCAGGTTGTCGTAGCCGAAGTTGCTGCCGCGCTCGCACAGCATGACGCGCGTGTTGCCGCACTCGGCGAACTTCTCGGCCACGTTGGCCATCTGCGAGGGGCTGAGGAACTGCGGCTTCTTGATGTTGATCGCCGCGCCGGTGGCCGCCATGGCCGCCACGAGGTCAGTCTGCCGCGCGAGGAAGGCCGGGAGCTGGATGATGTCACACACCTGCGCGGTCGGGGCCGCCTGCTCCGGCGTGTGCACGTCGGTGATGACCGGCACGCCGTGGGTGGACTTCACATCTGCAAGTATTTGCAGCCCCTCCTCCAGGCCCGGGCCGCGGAAGGAGTGAATGGAGGAGCGGTTGGCCTTGTCGAAGGAGGCCTTGAACACGTAGGGAATGCCGAGACGGCCGCAGACGTCCACGTAGTGTTCCGCCACACGCAGGGCGAAGTCGCGGCTCTCGAGTACATTGACGCCGCCGAGCAATACGAACGGCGCGGTGTTGGCGATGGTGATGTCGGCGACGGTAACGGTCTGGTCGGTCACGTGAGTCTCTCGCGCGGCTCAGGCGCTGGCGTGGGCCATGGTCGCCTGCTCGCCGCGGGCGTGCGCCCTGGCCGCTTCAATATAGCTGGTAAACAGGGGATGTCCGCCACGCGGCCGCGACGTGAACTCGGGGTGGAACTGGCAGGCGATGAACCACGGGTGTTCGGGCAGCTCGATCATCTCGACCAGGGAGTGGTCGGCCGACCAGCCGCCGAAGCGCATGCCGTGCTCGCGCATGGTGTCGAGGTAGTTGTTGTTGACCTCGTAGCGGTGGCGGTGGCGCTCGTTGATCACCTCGCGACCGTAGATCTCACGCACGCGGCTGCCTTCCTCCAGGTGACAGGGCTGGGCGCCGAGGCGCATGGTACCGCCGAGGTCGGACTCCTCGTCGCGGTGTTCCACCTGGCCCTCGGCTGTCATCCACTCGGTGATCAGCGCGATGACCGGGTGCGGCGTGGCGGGGTCCATCTCCGTGGAATGGGCGCCGGTCAGGCCGCACACGTTGCGCGCGTACTCGATCAGGGCCATGTGCAGGCCGAGGCAGATGCCGAGGTAGGGGATGTTGTTCTCGCGCGCATAGCGCACCGCCGTGATCTTGCCCTCGATGCCGCGGTCGCCGAAGCCGCCGGGCACCAGGATGGCGTCCACACCCTCGAGCACGCCGGTGCCGTCGCGCTCGATCTCCTCGGCGTCGATGTACTCGATCTTCACCTCGGTGCCGGTCTGCAGGCCGGCGTGGCCGAGCGCCTCGTTCAGCGACTTGTAGGCGTCGAGCAGATCCATGTACTTGCCCACCATCGCCACGCGCACCTGACCGGAACGCGGGTTGGCCTCGAGCTCGATCACCCTGTCCCACTCGGACAGGTCCGCCTCCGGGCAATCGAAGCCGAAGCGCTCGACCACGAAGTCGTCGAGGTCGTAGGCCTGCAGCATGCCGGGGATCTTGTAGATCGAGTCTGCGTCCAGCAGCGGGATCACAGCCCGCTCCTCGACGTTGGTGAACAGCGAAATTTTCTTGCGCGCGCTCTCCTCGATCTCGACCGCGCAGCGGCACAGCAGGATGTCCGGCTGCAGGCCGATGGAGCGCAGTTCCTTCACCGAGTGCTGGGTGGGCTTGGTCTTGATCTCGCCCGCGGTCGCGATGTACGGCACCAGGGTCAGGTGCATGAGCAGCGCGCGACTGGAGCCCATCTCCACCTTGAGCTGGCGCGCGGCCTCCAGGAACGGCAGGCCCTCGATGTCGCCCACGGTGCCGCCGATCTCGACCACGGCGACGTCGGCGTCGCCGGCGCCGAGCACGACGCGGCGCTTGATCTCGTCGGTCACGTGGGGGATCACCTGCACGGTGCCGCCGAGGTAGTCGCCGCGGCGCTCCTTCTTCAGCACCGAGTTGTAGACGCGACCCGAGGTGAAGTTATTCGCCTTGCGCATGGTGGTCCGGGTGAAGCGCTCGTAGTGGCCGAGATCCAGGTCGGTCTCGGCGCCGTCCTCGGTCACGAACACCTCGCCGTGCTGGAAGGGGCTCATGGTGCCGGGGTCGACGTTGATGTAGGGGTCGAGTTTGAGGAGAGTGACCTTGAGGCCGCGGGCCTCGAGCAACGCTGCCAGCGATGCCGCCGCGATGCCCTTGCCGAGAGAAGAAACCACCCCACCGGTGACGAAGACGTAGCGCGTCATGAAATGCCTTTCTTATGCAGTGTTGCCGGGCATACAAGACATGAACCAACGCTCAAAGACTCTCCCCGGAACCCTCCCTGATGAGAGTCTGGAAAAAGCCTGGAAGGAAGCCCCGTGAGCTGTCACACGTCCTGCAAAGGATGGGAAATCAGGTTATCAGAAAGGCCGTGCCGGCTCAATCACCGCGACCGGATTCGGGCCGTTCCCAGGAAAAAATCCAGCGTTCGCCGGGAGCGCCATCCGGCCCCGTATGCGGCGACTCGCACAGCGCCAGGTCGGCGATGGCAACGAGCTCGTCGCCGCGGTACAACAGCGGTAAGCGCGCGCGCCACCACGGGGGTACGTTCCACGCCTGCAGCCACTTTTTCAGGGGTGCCGCCGCCCGCCCGCGCGGCCGGCAGTACTCGCCGCCGGAGCGAAAGCGCACCTCGAGCCGCTCGCCGCGCGCGAGCGCGATGCCCTCTCCCGCCGCGGGCAGGAGCGCCAGGCGACCCACACCCGGCACGCCGACGACCTCGCCGGGGCCCAGGGCCAGTGCGCCGGTCGGGTCCTCGCCACCGGGCAGCAGGTAGACGCCGTCCTGGAAGCGCCGCAGCGTATAGTCCGCCGTCCGCAACTCAGGACTCGCGTCCTCCCCCGCGTCGCGCAACTGGCGCAGGAACTCATCGAGGGCGGACCGGTCAGGCGCGCGAACGCCCCACAGCGACAGCGCGGTGCGCAGCAGCGTCGCCGCGGCCCGGTCACCCGCGGCCAACAGCGGTGCGAGCAGGAGGCCGGGGTCGCCCAGCGCACTGCTGCAGGTGGGCAGCGGTCCCGCCGCCGCGCGCAGCTGCGCCGCGGCGACGCCCAGGTGCTCGCCCGCGCGGGCGATGGTGGCGCGATAGCCCGGCCAGCGCCCGGCCAGCAGCGGCAGGACCTCGGCGCGCAGGAAGTTGCGATCGAAACGGGTATCGGCATTGGAAGGGTCGTGCACGTGGGCGAGGCCATGCGCCTGCGCGTAGCGGGCAAGGTCGTCCCGGCGGTGCGCCAGCAGCGGCCGCACGAGGAACCCCGCGCCCAGCGCCCGCCGCGCCGGCATGGCCGCGAGACCTTCCAGGCCGGCGCCGCGCAGCAGTCGCAACAGGAAGGTCTCCACCTGGTCGTCCAGGTGGTGCGCCAGGAACAGGACCTCGCCGTCGGCAAGCTGCTCCTCGAAGGCGCGGTAGCGGGCCGCCCGCGCCTGCGCCTCGAGGCTCGCGCCGGCGGCCACCGTTACGGCCCGGCGAATGCAGGGCAGGTCCAGCGCCGCGCAGGTCGCGGCGCAGTGCCCGGCCCAGTCATCCCCCTGCGCGGCGAGTCCGTGCTCGACATGCATCGCCGCCAGCGGTGGCGCCTCCGGGTGGGCATCGCGCCAGGCGGCGACGAGGTGCAGCAGGACGGTGGAATCCAGGCCGCCGCTCAGACCCACGTACCAGCGGGGTGCGGCACACAGCGGCAGGAGACTGTCGTCGAGGACTGAGTGATCCACTAATTCCCGTAGGACAGCAAACGCTTGTAGCGCTTGGACAGCAGGTCCTCAAGCGGCAGGCCGGTGAGCAGATCGAGCTGTGCGGTGAGGTGCTCGCGAATGCGCTCGGCCATCAGGTCGACATCCCGGTGCGCGCCGCCGAGGGGCTCCTCGATGGTCGCGTCCACGATACCCAGTTCCTGCAGGACCGAGGAGGTGACACCCATGGCCTCGGCGGCATCGGGCGCGTGTTCGGTGGACTTCCAAATGATGTTGGCGCAGCCCTCGGGTGAGATCACGAAGTAGGTGGAGTACTGCAACATGACCAGGTGGTCGCCCACGCCGATGCCGAGCGCGCCGCCGGAACTGCCCTCGCCGATCACCACGCAGATGATCGGCGTGGCCAGGCGCGACATCACGGCGAGATTCTGCGCGATGGACTCGGAGATGCCGCGCTCCTCCGAGTCGATACCCGGGTAGGCGCCGGGCGTATCGATCAGGGTGATCACCGGCATCTTGAAACGCTCGGCGAGTTCCATGAGGCGCAGCGCCTTGCGGTACCCCTCCGGCTTGGGCATGCCGAAGTTGCGCATGACCTTGTCCTTCACCGCGCGGCCCTTCTCCTGGCCGATGACCATGACCGGCCGGCCGTCGAGTCGCGCGACACCGCCGACGATGGCGTTGTCGTCGGCGAAATGCCGGTCGCCGTGCAGCTCGTCGAACTCGGTGAAGACGCGCGGGATGTAGTCCAGCGTGTACGGGCGCTGCGGGTGCCGCGCCACCTTCACGATGTCCCAGGCGCTCAGGTCGGAAAAAATCTTCTCGGTGAGCTTCGTGCTCTTGCCGCGCAGCGCCTCGATCTCGGCGCTGACGTTGATGTCGTTGTCGGAACCGACCAGGCGCAGCTCCTCGATCTTCACCTCCAGCTCGGCAATCGGCTGTTCGAAGTCAAGGTAATTGGGGTTCATGGGCGCGCGGTTCCAGGGGGTGGGCGTGGCGCACAGTGTACAAAAATCCCGGCGGCCGAACCACTGAACAGCGGGTCGCGGGCATGGCCCGCGCGGGTCAGGGTTCGCCGGCGAGGTACAGTTTCACGTGGCGAAATTCGTCCGACTCATCCAGGTCGGGCAGCGTGCAGCTGGCCTGCGCCCCGACCTGCCGATAGGCGGGATGGTCGAAGTCGCGCACGCGCGAGTCCGCCACGAGCACGCGCGGCGCGCGCGCCACGAAGCGGTCCAGCCAGGGAAAGTTGGCGCGGTCGTACAGCACATCCGCCACCAGAATGAGGTCGATGTCGCCGGACACGTTGTCGAAATTGTCCGACAGCGACAGTTCCACGCCGTTGCGCCGCGCGTTGGCGGCGCAGGCCCGCAGAGCCAGCGGGTCGTTGTCGCACGCGATGACTTCGCGCGCGCCCGCCAGCTTTGCCGCGATGGCGGCCACGCCACTGCCCGCCCCGAAGTCGAGTACGCGGCGGCCGCGCACCCAGGCCGGGTTGTCCAGCAGGCGCCTGGCCAGCACGCGGCCGGAGGCCCAGCAGAAGATCCAGTACAGCGGGTTGTCCATCACGCGCCGCGCGTCCTCGGCCGTCAGGCCGTGTTGTGGGTAGTCGGC
>JAUIEP010000107.1 GCA_030428835.1 Gammaproteobacteria bacterium
GTAGTCGACCACGATCTGCGGCGTGTCTGGTTTGGCTGCCAGGACGTCCCGCGGGTGGTGGAAGCTCTCGAACGACACGTCGGTCAACACGCGCAGCGAGCTGGCGTAGTCCTCGCGTTGCCAGCCGCCGCCCTTCCAGGTCACCTCAACAAGCTTCAGGACGCTGGGAATGCACTCGGCCGGGTTGCGCATCATGACGACGATGCGCGCATCGGGGAACGTGTCGATAATGGTCTGTACCCAGCCGCTCATGAGCGGATTCTTGGCGAGGTGTATCTTGTCGCCGCCGTTCAACAGCAGCTGGCGTTTCACACACTCCCGGTAGTGGTGCAGCCAGGCGCGGCGCTTGCGTTCGGGCATCTCGTCCACGTGAAAGATATCGATCTGCTCCATGATCGGTATGTCGAGGGACCACTGCTGCGTGACAAACGCGCCGCGCATGACGAATTGGTCCTCCTCGGAGTTCCACAGGCTCATGTCGTGCATGTGGCGGTAGGGGCCAAACGTCTTGTCGTCCCAGGCGACCAGCTTGCGATTGCAGTAGCGTCCCAGCAGGTGCTGGTCCACCCAGCCCAGCACGCGGATGAACTTTTTCTGCAGGAGCGACGGGAAGAACATCTCCCAGTAAAGGAAGTAACTGAAGTTGTCGCCGTCGGCGGCGATGAGACGGTGGCACAGCGTGGTGCCGGACCGCGCGTGGCCGACTATGAACACCGGGCGGCGGACCTGCTGCCGCCACAGCGCCGGAAACAGCACGTAGTCGAGCAGGAAGCAGGTGGCGTTGAACGCGTAGCCCAAGGGTATGAAAACGAGCAGGCGCAGCAGCGTCCGGTTGCGCCCCGGCCAGCGCTTGAGCGACCACACGTGGCGCAGCACCCTGCCGTAATACTGTAGATCGAAATACATCAGCGCATCTGCCTGTCGCTGCAGTGAGAGACGCAGGTTAGTCCGCTGTCGGGCCGCGGAACACTGCGTTTTTTCACTTTAAGTACCTTCCGTATCTTATTGTTTATATTGATTTATTTTTCATGCACCGGAGAGGGCTTACATTTGTGGTCGCTCAGCGCGGCGTCAGCGCGACCGGCATGTCCTTGAAGCCGTGGATATTGTTGGAGCGGATATACACCGGCTCACCCGTGCTTTCGATGCCCTTAAAATGCCGGAAGAACTCCTCGAAAAAGATACGCGCCTCCGCCCGTGCGAGGTTGGCGCCGAGGCACAGGTGGATACCGTGGCCGAAGGCCAGGTGCGGGTTCGGGTCGCGCGTGATATCGAAGTGCATCGGGTTGTCGAACACGCGCTCGTCGAAATTCGCTGAGCTGTACAGCATCACCACACGCTCGCCCTCGCGGATGGGTTGGCCGGCGATCTGCGTGTCGGCGGTCGCCGTGCGGCGGAAATAGTGCAGCGGACAGGTCCAGCGCAGCATTTCCTCGACCGCGACAGGCAGCTGCTCGGGATTGTCGCGCAGTTGCGCGTACAGCGCGGGGTCCTTCAGCAACTCGTGCATGCCGCTGCTGATCAGGCCGCGGGTCGTCTCGTTGCCCGCGACCGTGAGCTGTACGAACATAGAGGCGAATTCCATCTCCGTTAACCGGTGCCCGTCCACCTCCTGGTTGATGAGCAGGGAGATCAGGTCGTCGCCGCCCCGGTCCTTGCGTTCGGTGGCCAGCGCGAAGCCGTACGTGCCCATGTCCACGCTGGCCTGGCTCACCTCCTCCGGCGTGCCGCCCAGGTCGGGGTCGGTGCTGGAGGTCTGCAGGTCGGACCAGCGACGGATCTGTTCCCACATGTCCCGGGGAATCTCGAGCATGGAGCAGATCACGGCTGTCGGCAGGTCACCCGCCAGGCTTTCGACGAAGTTGACTTCGGTGGGCGACGTGATCTGCGCCATCACGCCGCGCGCGATCTCGCGCACTTTCGGTTCCAGCTCCGCGAGCATGCGCGTGGTGAAGCGCGTGATCACGGAACGTCGCAACGGCGCGTGGCGCGGCGGGTCCATGCCCAGCAACTGGTTGCGCGTCATCTCCAGGACATCCGGCGGCAGGTCGTCGACCATCACGAAACCGCGTTCCGCCGAAAACGTCCCGGAATCCCGGGACACCTGGATCACGTCGGCGTGGCGGCTCACCACCCAGTAACCATAGCCCTGGGGATGCTCGTGCCAGTAGACCGGCGCGTTGTCGCGCAGCCAGGCGAACTGCGCGTGGGGAATCCCATTCGTGTAATTGTCGGGATTGTAGACATCGATCTGCATGATCAGCCCACCAGCGTCGCGGGCGTGCCGTAGCCGAGCTCCTCGCACATGGCGAAGTAGAATTCCTTCGTGAGCGCGCCGTCGGCGACAGACGTGATGTTGCCGTCAGCGTCGAGGTTCAGGTTGGAGCCGTACATCTGGAACCAGACCTGCGTGTTGTCCTCGATGCACTGCAGGGTATGTACGCTGCCCGCGGGCTCGTACAGGAACGACCCGGCGCGGTTAACGTAGTCGTACTCCTTGTATTTCCACGCCCCCGACACCGTATAGCCCCATACGGGCCCCGTGTGCTTGTGCGTATCGACCTCGTAGCCGGCCTGGAAGATGTTCTCGACGATCCACAGGCCCTCCTCTTCCTTGATCTGTAACAGGCGCAGCTTGCTGCCGTCGCCGATGTCCACCCATGGGAGTTCGTCGGTGCCGAAGTGTACTGCTTCGGGTGCGTTCATGGTTTCCTTGCCTCCTGTTGCCGGTCACTGTGGGGTCGAATTTATTCGACCGCGAGGCGTAGCCTCGCACAACCAGTCTGTCTGTATACGTCGTGGCCGAATAAATTCGGCCCCACAGGGTACGGTGCTAAAAATACCCCGCCATCAAATCATCGAATTCCCAGAAGGCGCGCAGCGACAGCACCTTGCCCTCGTCATCCACGCGGTAGAGCATGACCAGTTCGCAGCGTCCGACGGAGCCGTCGGCGGAGCGCGTGGTGATGGTGCCCACATTGGCGCATTCGTTACCGCAGGCGAAGGACTCGCGGATGTGAAAGCGCACATCGCCGGGGGCGATCACGTTGTCATAAAACGCCGTGATGGCCTCAATGCCGCGGTGACCCTCGCCCGTCTCGTCCAACGGCGACACCCCCACCGGGTCCTGGATGAGCCCGTCCGGGTGCCACATCGCGAGCCAGCCCTCGCGATCCCCGTTCTGTACGGCTTCAATGGACTTCATGGCGGCCGTGCGCGCCGGGTGGGTGCGCTTCTGCGCCAGGTATTCCAGTGACATGCAGTTATCCTCTCTTGCCTGCCCGTTCGAGTTGAGTGTCGCAGGCACCCTATTGTGCATGTTCAGCCTGTCGCCGAAAGTCCCGGCGATTCAGCACTCTGTACCGTGAGGGCCTTTTGCCCCGCGGGTACTCGTCCGGGGCACCGATCAGCCTATACTTGGCACCCCTTGAAAAATGCAGCCAGAGGAGATGCAGCCATGGGACGCTTGAACGGCAAAGTCGCTATCGTCACCGGTGGTGCCCGGGGCATGGGTGAGGCCACGGTCAGGATCATGGTGGAGGAAGGCGCGAAAGTCGTCATCGCCGACGTACTGGAAGAGCCGGGCCAGGCGCTCGCGGCGGAACTCGCAGGCGCCACCGTGTTCCGGAAAACCGACGTCACCTCCCAGGCGGACTGGACGGCGGCGGTCGCCGCCGCGAACGAGATGGGCCCGCTCAACGTGCTGGTCAACAATGCGGCGATCGTCATGCAGAAGTCCATCGCGGACACCACCGAGGACGACTTTATGAACATCGTGCGCATCAACCAGCTCGGCGTGTTCCTCGGCATGCAGGCGGTGCTGGAGAGCATGAAGGCGGCGGGCCGGGGCTCCATCATCAACATCTCCTCGATCGACGGCCTGCAATCCAAGAACTCACTGTGCGCATACTCCGCCACCAAGTGGGCGGTACGCGGCATGACCAAGGCGGCGGCTATCGAGATGGGCAAGTTCAACATTCGCGTGAACACGGTACATCCCGGCGGCATCTTCACCGCGATGCACGGCAATGAGTTCATGTCCCAGGAAGACGCCGACCAGTTCTACACGCGCCACCCGCTGCCGCGGGTCGGTCTGCCGCGCGAGGTAGCGGCGGTCACCGCCTTCCTCGCCTCCGACGAGGCGAGCTACAGCACGGGCTCCGAGTTCATCGCCGACGGCGGCTGGCACGCCGGCCTGCTGGAAGAGGCCCTGCCCCAGCTGTAGGCGCCGTTAGAGGCAGTGGGCCAACCGAAGATGCTTGCGCGCAATTTACTCAATTCGTTCCATGACTCCTTGCCACGGTGGAGGCCCTCGCATGTTTCCAGGCATTAACTTCGACTACGCGGGTGCCGCGGTTCTCGTGACGGGTGGCACCAGCGGCATCGGGCTGGGCTGCGCCCGCGGTTACCGGGACGCCGGGGCGGACGTGATCATCACGGGCCGCAAGCCGGCCGCCGCGGACTACGACGCGGATATCGACGGCATGGCGTATCGGCAGCTCGATGTCGGCAACCGCGACGCCCTGTACGCACTCGCCGGCTCCCTGCCGCGGCTGGATATCCTGGTGAACAACGCCGGCGGCATGCAGGGTGACGAATGGCAGCCGGATGCCTTCGACGAGTCGATTGCGGTGAATCTCACGAGCGTGTTCCACCTCAGTAACGCCTGCCGGGACCTGCTGGCCGCGAGTGACTTCCCGGGCGGGGCGAGCGTCATCGGCATCGCTTCCATGACGTCCTACTTCGGCTTCGAAATGACGCCGGGCTACGGCCCCGCCAAGGGCGGGCTCGTGCAGCTCATGAAGACCCTGGGGATGAGCTGGGGCAAACTCGGCATCCGCGCCAATGCCGTTGCCGCGGGACTCACCCACTCGGCGTTCACCAGCGTGATGTTCGAGCACATGCCGGAGATGGTGGAAGAGACGCTGCAGCGCCAGGGCCTGAAACGCGCCGGCGTGCCGGAGGATATCGCCGCCGCGGTGTTGTTCCTGAGCTCGCCCGCCGCGAGCTGGATCACCGGCCAGACGCTGCCCGTGGACGGTGGTTTCAGCACGGGCATGAACTGAGGCCGCAGGGTCGACGGTTCGAATGCTTTACGCACCCTGTGGGGTCGAATTTATTCGACCATGAAGGTCCCTGGCCTTTAGGGTCGAATTCATTCGACACGGCGCGGCGGTTCTCAATTGCACTACTGCGCAAATTGCAGGCGTCTTGCAGGCCGAATAAATTCGGCCCTACAGAGGGTGTATGACGGCCCCGAAGGTCGGATGCTTTCAGCCCCACAGGCTACCGGGCTGCGCGCCCGCTACTGGAACGGGAAAATCCTCGGGATCAGCAGGATCACCAGCGCCGAATACACCAAACTGACGGGCAGGCCCGCGCGCGTGTAGTCGCCGAACTGGTAGCCGCCAAGGTTCTGCACCATCAGGTTGGTGGTGTAACCATAGGGTGTGAGGAAGCTGGCGCTCGCGCCATACGCGACCGCCATCACGAAGGGCATGAAACTGACGCCGTAACTCTCCGCCAGGCCGAAGGCCACGGGAAAGGCAAGCGCCGCCGCCGCGTTGTTGGTCATCATCTCTGTGAGGATCAGGGTGCCGAAGTAGATCCCCGCCAGCGCGGCGTAGGGACCCAGCACCGAGAGGTTGCTGTGCAGGCCGTCGGCGATCAGCTCGACGAGCCCGGCATTGGTGAGCGCCTGTGACAGCGTGAGGGCGGAGGCGATGATCAGCCACAGCTCAAAGGGAAACCGCCTGCGCAACTCCCCGCCCCCCACGACGCCCAGCATCAGCATCAGGGCCAGCAAACCGGCCACGCCCTTGATCAGCGGCACGATCTCCAGGGTCGCCAGCGTGACCACGAGCAGCAACGCGCCCGTGACAATGTAGTTCTGCGTGGGTGTGGTCTTGATCTCGCCGACAGATTCGTTGATGACGACGAAATTCTTGTCCAGGTTCTTGCGCTCGTTGAAGTCCGGCCCCACGGCAAGCATCATGCTGTCGCCGGCCTGGATGGTGATGTTGCCGAGCTTGCCGGACAGGCGTTTGCCGCCGCGGCGCATACCGACCACCGCCGCATCGAACACCGACCGGAAGGCGCTCTCCTTGACCGTCTGCCCCTCGATGGTGGCGTTGGGCATGACGATCACCTCGATCATATTTTCCTGCAGCAGGCCCTCTTCCACGGCGAAGAGGCGCAGCCCGTCGAACGACTCCAGCGCCTGCACCCGGTTGATGTCGCCGGAGAAGATCAGCTTGTCGCCCGCGCGGATGCGCTCCTGGGGCGCGACCGGCGAGATGAGGTAATTGCCGCGCACGATCTCCACGAGAAACAGGTCCTCGAGATCGCGCAGTTTATTCTCGAGGATAGTCTTGCCGATCAGCTGGGAGACCTCGCTCACCTCCGCCTCGATCACGTACTCGTTGATGTCGATCTTCTCGGAACTGCCCTGCGGCAGCAGGCGCGAGAACAGGAGGATCACAATGAGGCCGGCCACGGTGACCGACACGCCGACATAGAGAAAATCGAAGAACGCCAGGCCCTGGCCGGTGGCATCCTCGAGGAAACTGCTCACGATCAGGTTGGTGGAGGTGCCGATCAGCGTCATGGTGCCGCCGAGGATGGCCGCGTAGGACAGCGGCAGCAACAGCTTGGAAACGGGGTGGTGGCGATTGCTGCGCACCGTGTGCGCGAGGGTCGCCACAACCGCGGTGTTGTTCACGAACGCCGAGAACAGCGCCGTGGCCCCACCCAGCCGCAACAGGCTCCCGGCGTAACTGGGCACGATCAGTTTGTGCGACAGGCGCGTGAGCCAGGACAGTTTTTCCAGGCCGATGGAGACGAGCAACAGCAGGACCAGGGTAATTACCCCGGTGTTGGAGGCCTTGTCCAATACCTCGGCGGTCTCCACCAGGCCGCCGAAATAGGCGACCAGCATGGCGCATACAAATATCCACACGGCCGGCCAATTGGTGAAGATCAGGCAGATCAGCAGTGCGGCAAATATCCCGGCGACCAACAACTGGTCAAGCATTGAGCGGTTCCCTGTCCCCTGCAGGTGCATGCAAGCATACGCGCTGGGAGGGTGCAGCGACAATAGGGTGGAAGTGTGGCGAAGTTCGCGAAACAACCCGTGTAACTGCCGCTAATTCCTGCTAATGCCCGCGATTCCCGGGGACAAAATATTTAAGGCAGTGGTATTATGTTGAGTCTATGCATACCGACGGCGGCAACAAGCACGCGCACCGCTCCGCACAGACCCGGGAGCGCTTCATGGACGCCGCCCAAGAGCTGTTCGCGGAGCGCAGCATCGACTCCGTCTCCCTGAATGAAATTACCGTGGCGGCCGGCCAGAAGAACCGCAATGCCTTGCAGTACCACTTCGGCGGGCGGGACGGCCTGCTGCAGGCGATCATCGACCGCCATGCGGAACGCGTGCACGAACTGCGCGAAGCCTGCCTCGACGCCATCGACGAAGAGAAAACCGACGCCGCGCAGGCGGCGGCCCGGGGTCTCGTCTACCCGCTTGCGCAGTACATCAGCGAGAACGAGGCCGGGGTCTACTACGTGAAAATATTGTCGCAGCTCGCGGCGCTCAACAACCAGGCGGTCAACCCCGACGCGCGCAGCGCGATCTCCTTCCGGGCCGAGGAACGCCTCGCCCGCACCTGGACCCGTGCCGTCGCCCACCTGAAGAACGCCGAGGCGCAACGCCGCATGTTCCTCTGCGTCAGCATCACCTTCCACGGCATGGCGGACGCCTGCCGCGCCTATGCAGCACCCGATACCAGTGCCACGCTGAAACAGCGCGAGGCGATGTTTGAACAGGTGGCCGTCGCGGTGGCGAGCCTGCTGGCCGCCCCGCCCGCGGGCTAGCCCGGCGGCCGGTACCAGATCGGCGAAGTCCAGGCGCGCTCCTGGACGACGGGGCGATGCTCGTCGCTGCAGCAGCCTTCCAGGCCGGTGCCGATCGTCTCCGGGCGCGCACAGTCCACGCCGTTGGCGACGCAGACGCGCTGGCTCCAGCGGCAGGACGGGTTTTCCACCGCGCGCGCGTAGTACCAGGCGCCCTGCCCGGGCTCGAAGTTGTCGTCCGTCCACACCGCGCACAACTGTGCGAAGCCGTCGCCGTGCGGTTGGCACGTGTCCGTGTCGACGCCCGCCCGGTTGAAGGGGTCGCCCGCCACGTCGATGACTTCCTCGCGGCGGATACCGGCCTCCGTCAGCCAGCCCTTGACGATCTGCAGCCGCTGCAGCGGCATGCCCGGCGCAGCGGCGGTGCCGGCATCCTGCCCGGCGGACACCAGGAAAGTCGGCTTACGGCCACTCCCCGCCGGCAGGTCGCCGCCCATAGGCACACCGTTGTCATAGGCCCGCTGGATGTGGTCCGGGTAGAAGCACAGGTCCTCGGGATAGTCCCAGCCGCCGAAGAAGCGCGTCACGATGCGCGGTCCGCTGGTGCCGTACACCTCGCGCCGCTGGAAGGCCGCGAACAACGCGTCGCGGCTGTTTTCCTCCGCCCACGCAACGGCGAGACCGCCGGGATTGTATTCGAGCTTGTCCGGCAGGCCGGGCGGTATGCGGTCGCGCGCCGGCTCACCGGCGCCACCGTGACCCAGGAAATCGCGCTCGGAGACCGCGCCCGCGGCGCCGAGGTGGGTGTCCGTGCTCGCGATGAAGCCGAAGGCGTAAGGATTGATGCCCAGGCGACGCTCCAGTTCCAGGCCTCGCGTCAGCGCGTCGCGCGCAAAGCCGGTCGTCGGTTGCGGCGGCCGGTTGAAGCCCGCAATGTTGTCGACGGGCAGTTGTTCGAAGGCGCAGAGCTCATCGGTGCTCACTCCGGCCTCGAAGTAACACTCGGAAGCGCCCTTGTGCTGCATGATTTCCATCACGGGCTCGTAGCGCATGCGCGCCTGCGCGACCTGCGCCGTGAGTTCGCCCCCGCTGTCGTTTGTTCCGCTGAACATCATCCCGGCACTGAGATTGGCGTTGTGCGGGATAACGAGCGCTTCGCAGTCGCCCTGGCACTGGTCGTCCAGCGCGCGCCAGAGCTGCTCGGCACCCGGCTCGTCGATATAACTGATCGGCAGTTCCGGGACGGCCGCGTTACGGAACACGATATTGCGGTGCAGGTTGCCGCCGTTGTCCTTGTACACGCCGGTCCACTCGTACCCGACAAAGGTTGTGAAGTCGCACGCCTCGCTGCGGTCGTAGTGGGTCTCGGCAGCCGCCTGCATCTCATTCCAGGGCGCCCGCGCGGCGTCGAGGCAGAGCTTCCCTCCCTCGCCGCACTGGCCCATGTGACTGGCCTGCATGGACGACATGAAATTGAAGAGGTAGTAGGCACCGCGCTGCCAGTGGCGGTAGAGGAAACACTGCCAGGAGCGATAGCCCTGTACGCCGGGTGTATTGCACATGTGTACCTCGCCGATCAGCTCGGCGTGGTCCGACACCATGGCGAAATCCAGCGGGCGGGCCAGTTGCAGGGAGCGCGCCGCGCGGCCGTCCGCCGACCAGGGCTGGATACCCAGCCTGCTGCCGCGGGCGAATTCGTACGCCTGTGCCGGGGTGGTGCGCGTGCCCTGTGTACTCGCATCCAGCGAGTAGCGCGTGTGCACGTGCAGGTCGCCGAAGAACGGCTGGCGCAGCGGATACCGCTCGGCGCAGGGCGCGCGCTCTTCCGTGTACTCCACGGCCGGGGCGAGCGAGGTGAAGAAGAGCAGCGCTACAACGACAAGGCCGCGCATTCAGCCTGTCTCGCGACCCGAGGTGGAGCCGTAGCGCGCGGTATGTGCATCGAGTGCGGCGAGAATACTGTCGTGGCGCATGGCGATGATTTCGCGGTAGTCGTCGTGCGTGATGATATAGAAGCCGTTCTCACGCACCGCGTCGATCACGCGTTCGCCCACCGCCAGCGGCGCGATACCGCTCGCGGTGTCCGGTGCGGGCTGGCCGTGATCTATGCCCGGGTCGTACTCCTCCCGCCGCACGACGAAGGACTGCGTGACCAGGTTGGTATCCACGAGGCCCGGGCACAGCACGGAGACGCCGACCCCCTTGTCGGCGACCTCCATCAACAGGGCCTCCGACAGGCCGACGACCGCGAACTTGGTGGTGGTGTACAAACCCTCGGGCGGCCCGGATATCAGCCCGCCCATGGAAGCGGTATTGACGATATGCCCCTCGCCCTGCTCGATCAGCAACGGCAGGAACACCTTGACGCCGTGGATGACGCCGTAGAGGTTGACGTCGATCAGGTAGCGCCAGTCCTTGATATCGGCGTCGGCCATCATCGCGCCTATCCAGACGCCCGCGTTATTGCAGACCAGGTGTACAGCGCCGAATGCGTCGAGGGCGGTGTCGCGCAGCGCCTCTACCGAGGCGAGATCGGCAACATCCGCGTGCGCGGCGATCGCGTCGGCACCGATCGCAGCCGCCACGGCCTCCGCCTTCGCCGTATCGATATCCGCCACCACCACGCGCATGCCCGCGGCGGCGGCCGCGCGGGCGATGCCCTCACCGATACCGGATCCCGCGCCGGTGACGACCGCGACCTTACCTGCAAGATTCTCCATAAAGCTCCCCAATTGGAATTGTCGGCCGGCAACCGCCGGTCAGGCCTGGCAGTCCACCATGACCTTGATCGCCCGCGAGGTGTCCTTCGCGGTAGCGAAGGCCTCCTCGATCGATGAGAGCGGAAAGCGATGCGTGACCAGTACAGTCGGGTCCAGTGCTCCCGACTCGAGCATGGCCAGCACTTCATCGAATTCATGCTCGTAACCCATCGCGGGCACCAGCGCGACCTCTTTCGCGAGCAGCATCACGAGGTCCACGCTCGCCGGCTCCTTGTGCACACCCACCAGGCACACGCGACTGCGCGGGCCGGCGAGTCCGACAATACCCTCGAACACCGCGCGCACGCCCGTGGCCTCGAAATAGATCGTGCTGGCGGGCATGGGCATGCCGAAGAACGGCTCACTGCCGTGCAACTCGACCAGCCGTTCGCTGAGCCCCGGCTCGTCGGCGCGCAGGGCCACGGCCCCCATCCGCCGCGCCTGCTCGAGACGGTTGTCCGACAGGTCAACGACCACGATATCCTGCACGCCGCGGCAGGCGAGCACCGCAAGGAGCGACAGGCCGATGGGCCCCGCGCCGTAAATCACGACCTTGTCCGCCGCGTTCGCCGCGACGCGATTCGCGGCGTGCTGGGCCACCGCCAGCGGTTCCACCAACGCGCCGTATTCCTGCGGTACGCCGGCGGTGAGCGGGATTACGCACCGGGGGTCCCCGGCGGCGCCACGCACGAGCAACAACGGCGTGAAACCGCCCTCGCCGCCGCCGTTGCCGATATTGTTGCCGTTCGCCATCGGGTGTACGACGACCCTGTCACCGACCTGCACGTGCGCGACATTACTGCCCGCCTCGTACACCTCGCCCCACAACTCGTGGCCGATGGGCATCGGCTGTTCGCCACGCAGGCTGCCCATCTTGAGAAAACCCAGGTCGGTGCCGCAGATGCCGCACTCGCGCACTTTCACCACGACGTCATCGACACCGCATGCCGGTGGCGGAACCCGATCCAGGCGCAGGTCGTCGACACCGTGTATACGCAGCTGGGGAATGTCAGTCATCGTGTTGGCATCCGGGGTTGCACAGTGTATGGAACGCGGCCGGGACGTCGGCCGGATTATTGAACCGATAATCGCGCAATTGTAACGGGCACTGGTTCACGCCTACAAGCGCTGCCACACTCGTGCGCAGTTTACGAAGATGGACGTCATGGCGGAATCGACAATCACAGTGGACTGGCTGGTCGCCGGTGCGGGCGCGGCGGGCATGACGGGCGCCGTGGTCGCACAGCATTGCGGGGCCGACGTACTCGTGGTGGAGAAGGAACCTGTCTACGGTGGCACGACGGCGAAATCAGGCGGGGTCGCCTGGATTCCCGGTAACCACCGGCAGTCAGCCGTGGGTATCAGCGACAGCACCGACGAGGGTTTCGCCTACCTGCGGCATCTCGTCGGCGATACGGTGCCCGAGGCGCGACTGCGCGCCTACGCCGAACGCGCCGCCGAGATGCTCGAGTTCATGATGGCCAACAGCCACGTGCACTACAGCGCCCTGCCCGAGTACATGGACTACTACGAGCACCTGCCCGGCTACAAACCCGGCGGGCGCTCCATGGACAATGCGCCCTTCAACCTGCGCCGTCTCGGCGCGGAAGCCGAACACATACGCATCGGTCACTACGACGGCCTGATGCTGCCGTTCAACATAACGATCGACGAGGGGCGGCGCCTGCAGGAGATGAACCTCGGCACCTACTGGACGGGTTTCAAGCTCCTGCTGCGCTACCTGCTGGATATTCCCGCGCGCCTGCGCGGGCAGCGCGACAATCGCGTGACGCTGGGGCCGGCCCTCGTCGCGCGACTGCGCGCCTCCCTGCTGGACCGCGACATACCGCTGTGGCGCAATGCAGCGCTGGCCGAACTGCTCGTCGATGACGGCCGCGTGGTCGGCGCCGTCGTCGAGCGCGACGGTCGCCGGCAGGAGATCCTCGCGCGTCGCGGCGTACTGATCGCCACCGGCGGGTTCGCCCACAATGCGGCCATGCGCGAGCGCTACCAGCAGGCACCCATCGGGAGTGACTGGACCGCCGCGGCGCCGGGAGCCACCGGCGACGGTATCCGCGCGGGAGAACGAGCCGGCGCCGCGCTCGACTTCATGGGCAGCGCCTGGTGGTCGCCCTCCTATACCATTCCCGACGGCCGCGTGCTGGCGCTGATCGCCGGCAAATCAAATCCCGGATCGATCATGGTCAACGGCCTCGGCAGGCGCTTTACGAATGAGGCGCAGCCGTACGAGGACTTCGTCAAGGCACAGTACGCGAGTCACGCGCGCGGCGAACAGTCGATCCCCTGCTACCTGGTGTTCGACGCCACCTATCGCAGCAAGTACGCCGTCGGTCACATCAAGCCCGGCAAGATCGAGGCCGACAACCGGCTCGCACCGGAAAATTTTTCCAGCGGCCTGCTGACCCGCGCGGACACGCTGGAAGAACTCGCGACGAAACTCAGCATGGACCCCGCGACACTCGCGGACACGGTGACGCGGTTCAACGAACACGCGCGCCGCGGCGAGGATCCGGAGTTCGGACGGGGCGCAACGGAGCACGACCGCTACTACGCGGACCGCAGGGTGACGCCCAACCCCTCGCTGGCACCCCTGGACAGCGCACCGTATTACGCGCTGCGCTGCGAGCCGGGCGACCTGGACACCAAGGGCGGACTCGCCTGTGACGAGCACGCCCGCGTACTCGATACCTCCGGCAACGTGATTCCGGGCCTGTACGCCGCGGGCAACGCCAGCGCCGCCGTGATGGGCGACACCTACCCCGGCGCCGGCGCCACCATAGGTTCCGCCATGACCTTCGCCTATATCGCCGCCCGCCATGCAATGGACAACCCAGTGAGCAACAGCAATGACTGACTACCGTTACGCCTACCTCGAGCCCGGCAATTACGCCCGTGGCTGGCACATCGTGCTGTTCTCGCAGGAACTCGCCGTCGGCGAGGTAAAGCGCCTGCACTACTTCGGCCGTGACCTCGTGGCGTACCGCGGCGAGTCCGGGCGGGCCGCCGTGCTCGACGCCCACTGCCCGCATCTCGGGGCGCACCTGGGCAGCGCGGAAGGCCGCATCACCGGCGACAACATCGCGTGCCCCTTCCACGGCTGGACGTTCAGCCCCACGGGCGAATGCGTGGACATCCCCTACGCCAAACAGATTCCCGAGCGGGCGGTACACGCGCTGCGCGGCTGGCCGGTGCAGGAGAAGAACGGCTTCATCGCCCTGTGGTACGACCCGCAGGACAACCCTCCGGAGGACTACCTCCCGGACATCCCGGAGTGGAACACCGCCGGCTGGGGCGACTGGGTTTTCTACCGCTCGCGCATCAGGGCGCGCGCCTGTGACGTGATCGAGAACATCGTGGACATCGCGCATTTTCCCCACGTGCATGGCGGCAAGGTCCGCAAGTGGGAGAATGTTTTCGCGGAGCGCACGGTGACACAGCTCTCCACGGTCGACCGCAACCCGGAGGCGAAAATCATCGTGCCGCCGGGCGTCCCGGCGGAGCTCATCGACACGCGCAGCGAAGCCGGCGCGGAGGCGGACGCCTGGGGTGATGCCACCTACCACGGCCCCTCGATCATGTACTACTACACGGAGTCGCGCAGTCCCGAGATGAATTTCCGCGCCTGGTGGGTCAATGCGCACACCACGGTGAACGACGAGGAACTGGACCTATGTTCCGCCGTCATCGTCGATTCGCTGGACGGCGCTCCCCTGCCGCAGGAATTCGCGGAACTGTACCCACAGATCGCGCACATTGCGTTCGGCCAGGATGTCGAAATCTGGAAGGACAAGGTGTACCGGGAAGACCCCATACTGTGCGACGGCGACGGGCCGATCAACAAACTGCGCCGCTGGTACGAGCAATTCTACCTGCCACTGGAAGCGCCCGCCCGCTAGACCCGCGCAAGACGCCGTGTCGCGAACTGCGTCACTGGCCTATACTCCCTGACTGGACGGCAAAGGACGCCGCTCGCCACGGAGCAGCACAGCAACGGCATGTTCTCATTCAGCTTCACCCAAACGGCCGGGATGCCGACGCGGCGGGATACCGGACTGGCCTGCGCACTGCTGCTTGCCCTGTTATGCAGCACGGCAGTCGCGGCACAGACCCCCGACGCCCGCATAGCGGTATGGGTGGAGGAGGACGCTGCGCGTGAGATACCGGTGGAACCCCTGCCTCCAGCCGACGCCATGTTTACGTCTGTCAACGGAGACAGCCTGAGTGCCGCGAAAACGGCGGCAGTCTGGCTGCGCATAGACGTTCCCGCGCTGCCGCTGCACTCACCCGAGCGTGTACTGGTGATAGGACCGGCGTACCTCGACCACGCCGTGCTGTACCGGTCGGGCGGCTCAGGGCCAGTGCTGGACCAGGCGATACCGTCCGGCGACGCGCTGCCCTACACGGAAAAACCCTACACGCACCGGCTGCACGTCTTCCCGCTGGGTTCCGAAGCCGGGCGCTACTACCTGCGCGCCTCCTCCGACGGCGTGCTGCGGGTGGACTGGTCGATACAGGCCGAGAGCACCTTTCTCGAGGAGCACAGGCGCATCAACCTCGGCTACGCCGTGTTGCTGGGCATCCTCACGGCGATGATCCTGTTCAACCTGGGCGTACTGGCCGGCATCGGCGACAGGACCTACCTCTACTATGTGGCGTACCACATCAGCGCGGCACTGATTATCGCCTCGCTCGCCGGTTATGCCGCGGAGTACCTGTGGCCCAACGTCGGCAACTCCACCAACGTCAGCATCCCGGTGGCGCTCACCGGCATGTGCCTGTTCGGCTTCCTGTTCGTGTACTCCTTCATCGACATGCCGCGCTTCCTGCCTACCCTCGCACGCAGCATGCGCAGGGCGGTACTTTTCATCGCACTGCTGGCTATCCCCGGGCTGTTGCTGCCCTACTACCACGGCGCCTTGTTCACCTACCTCGGCTGCGCCGTGGCCCTGGGCGCCATCACCCACATGGTGATCGCCGCACTGGTAGCGGGT
>JAUIEP010000108.1 GCA_030428835.1 Gammaproteobacteria bacterium
AGTTCGCCCTTGCGCGGCCCGTCGGCACAGGTCCACTCGCCGAACGCGGGGTGGTGGATGTCCTCGATCTCCACCGCCGACTTGTAGATCAGGTTGTGGTGGGTGAAAGGGTCCTCGCGTGTCTCGCCGTTCTTCAGGTAGAAGAAGTCGCCCGTCTCGTCGAGGTACTCCGGCGGGATCACGTCTCGGAAGTCCTCGTACACGGCAAAGCATATCTCGCGCTCATCCTCCGCGTTGACGTCGTGGGGCGGCATGACCATCTGGATGCCCTTGCTCGGGTCCGGCGGCGGTAGCGGCTCCACGTTCACGATGTCGGCCTCCGGGAGGCAGACGCCGAGAAGGCGTTCGAGTTCGTCCTCGCCGCGCCCGAGCGTGTCGCCGGCCGAACCCTCCTTCGGCGCGCCGGCCTCGATCCACAGGCGTATCGCTTCCAGTTGTCCCGGCGAGATCGCGCCGCCGGCGCTCGGCATGGCCGCGCCCGCAATGTCGTAGCTGCCCGGGAAAGTCTTCGCGGAGAGCTTGTGGTAGAGGTAGCTGGAGGCGGGGCGGCGCGGGTTGACCCGGTCGAGGGAGGAACCCGTGGCCTGCACGCCGACGAGGTTGTCCCACGCGTTCTCCGGCGTCAGGTCCAGCCCGCCGGCTCTGGCGTCGCCGTGGCACAGCGAGTTGGCGCAACCCGCCTGCTCGAACACCACCGCCTGTATGGCCTCGAAGGTGGAGTCGTAGGAGGGGCAGTAGGTCAGCTCGGCGTCACTGGAGAGCAGCGCCTCAAGGGAGTGGATGGTGTAGGCGTTGTCGCCGTGGTTGCGGATGTGCAGTTCGATCGGGTCACCGATGTTGACGGCGAAGGGCAGCTCGATGGACGCCTTGACCAGGTTGCTCTCGCTGGGGATGTCGATGGCGACCTCGTAGACCGGCGTGCCGGCGATGGACAGCGCGACGTGCGCCTTGGAGGGCGCGTTGAAATTCAGTTCGCTGTGGCTGAAGGCGAACTGCAGTTCCGTGCCCGCCTCGAGCTCCAGCAGTGCCTGCTGCGCGAGCGACGCCCAGTTGCAGTACTCGGTGCGCACTTCCAGCCCGTCGTCCTCGACGAACCAGCCGCGGTCGCGGTCGCAGTCGACCTCGTCCGGGCGCAGCTCGATGAAGACATCCCGGTTCTTCGGCTGCACGTCCCAGGCCAGCGGCTCGATCAGCGACACGCGCAGGATCTGTTCCTGTGGGTCGTAGGGTTCGTCGTTCAGCCAGGCCATCAGCTTGGCCTGCTCGACATTGGTCAGCGCCAGGGCGCCTGCCGGCGGCATGACACCGCTCCCGAGCGCGAAGTGAATGGCGGAGCGGAAGGCGTCCACCCGCGCCCTGCCTTCCAGCGAAAACGGGGCGAGGGGATTCTCGCCGTCGTTGTGGCATCCGGTGCACTTGGCCTGGAAGATCGGCGCGATGTCGGCATCGTAGTCGAGCGTCACGGCCGTGCTGTCCTGGTCGTCCTGCGCGTTGGTATCGGTGTTGCCGGCATTCCCGCCGCCACCGCCGCCGCAGGCGGTCAGCAGGGCGAGAAAAAGGGGAACGGAGAGTCTGCCCAGCCGGGCGGAAAGCGCGTGCATTGAAACCTGCCTTGCCGATACTCGCGGGAGAACCGGTCGTTGTTATATCGTGGTTACATTCAGTCGTGTCAAAAAATGACCGCAGCGTCAGAAAAGTCTAACCGAGCAAGGGTTGGAGTCAACCTGAATACCCATTCATAGAAAATGGATATAGCGCCGGCTCGCACAGCTCACGGGACAGAACCAGAACCCCCGGGGTCGAAGCGGCTTTGCCGCGCAGCCACGGGGCGTGTCTGGGGCCCGGGTGCTACCATCATCTGCTTCCCCGGGGCCACGGGACCCAAGAGCAGGAGAGGACAGCGATGAGCGGCGAACCCGAACGGACTGCGACGCCGGACTGGCGCGCTGATCCCAACTCCAAGGTCTCCGAGCGGCTGCGAGCGCGCATTATCGGTGCCGCCCGCATCTGCCTGGAGCGCACCGGCCACGAAAAACTGCGCATGGAGATGGTGGCCCGCGAGGCGGGATGTTCGCGCGCCACGCTGTACCGTTATTTTGGCAGCAAGGAGGAAATCCTGCTGAGCATCGGCCAGGAGAACTACCAGCAGATCAACGAAGAAGTCGACGAGGAGATCAGCCACATCGAGGATCCGCGCATGAAACTGGCCGTGGGCCTGGCGCGCTCCATGGCAATGGCCCAATCCGGCGACGTCACTCACCAGTTCACCGTCGAGATGCTCAACCGCGCCATGATGAGCGACAGCGAGGGCCTGAAGGCGTTGGTGACAGAGCGCGTCGCGCCTATCTATCGCCACGCTGAGCGGCGTGGCTGGCTGCGTGCAGGCGTTTCCGAGGATGATGCCGTAAACTGGGTAATACTGGGTTCCACCGGACTCATGCAGGTCGGCTGGCCCGTTATCGGCGGTCGCGAATTGAATCACGACGAACAGGTGCAATACCTCGCCCGCTACCTGTTCTTCCCGATCTTCCGCATGGAAGACCTGCTGGACTGACTATGCCGCGACAGCGATGAAACCCGTCACAATACCCAGCCTGCGCACCAGTCGCGCGCCCCGGCAGTCGCCGCGTGACACGCTGGTGACCGGACTTGCCGCCGCCGCCGACCGCGCGGTCATGCGCACGGTCGCGCTGGTCGTGCAGCGCAGCATCTTGCCGCGGGACGTCGATCTCGACATGCTGCGCGACTCGATGTTGGCGATGCTCGACAGCGGACTCTCCGCCGCACCCGCCGACTTCTTCGCCCGGCCGCCACGGCAACGGCGGCCGGCGGCCGCGCGCTCCAGGGTGCTGCGCCGTCTCGCGGACGGGCGCGTGTTTGAGCGGCGTCTCGCGGCGCCCTACCGCGAGCACCCGGCCCTGCGCGCCTACGGTGCCGACACGCAGGTGGACATTCACCTGCAGCACTGGGTGCACGAGCAGGTCGAGGCGCGCGGCACGATAGTCATCCTGCACGGCTTCGCCATGGGCTGGCCCGTGATCGACGGTTACGCCCAGTCCGCGGCCGCCTGGTATGAGCGCGGCCTGGACGTCGTCCTGCTGACGCTGCCGGAACACGGCCGGCGGCGCCCCGAGGGCGCCCTGTTTTCCGGGCAGAACTTCACCGTGCCGCACGCCATGCGCCTCGCCTGCGCGGTGCGCCAGGCGGTGTTTGAAATATTGACGGTGGTGGAATGGTTGCGAGCGCGCTCGCCGCGCCCGGTCGGCCTCATGGGCATGAGCCTGGGCGGCTACCTGACCGCTCTCGTCGCGGGTGTCAGTGACCGGCTCGATTTCGCCGTGCCCGTCGTGCCCCCCGCCTGCATGGGCGACCTCGCGTGGCGCGTCTATCGCGACACGGGCCACTTCCGCGCCGGGCCCGACCCCGTGCTGCAGGAAGCCAACATGCGGGCGGCGTTCTTCCTGCATTCGCCGCTGGCGCACCCGCTGCGCCTGCCGCGCGAGCGCACGTTCATCGTGGCCGGAGCGGGGGATCGCATCGTGCCGCCGGAGCACCCGACGGCGTTGTGGCGGCACTGGGGGCGGCCGGAAATCCTCTGGCTGCGCGGCAGCCACCTGTCGCCGCTGGGCAATCGCCGCGTGCTGCACGGCGTCAGCCGGCACCTCGAACGGCTGGCTATCCTCTAGCCGCCGCGCTGCGCGCTCGTCAGAAGACGACCAGCGCGCTGCGTACGACCAGGGCGATCAATACCAGTGAGCTCAACGAGAACAGCGCGAAGCGCACCTCGATCTTGTTCACCAGGCTCTGGAACAGCGAGTGCACGACGCGCAGGCCCACGTAGGTCCAGGCGAGCGTCAGGTTGAGCCCCGAGCCCTCGCCCAGCAGCGCCAGCGTCAGGCACACGGCGTAGAACAGCGTCGGCTGCTCGTGCAGGTGATTGTAGTTGTCCGCCTTCCAGCGCACCTTCGCCGGTAGCTGCGCCATCTGCGTGCCCGAGGGTGCCTCGGGGTCCATCGCCATCCCGGATTTCTGGATGGCGGGAATGCGGGTGGCGTACATCCAGGCCCACATGACGCAGGTCCAGAGCAGCAGGGCGACGACGGGGGAGAGAATTTCCGATGACAGCGGCATTGCGGGCTCCTGTTCTTATCGAGGCTGTGGTGCCGAGTATCGGTGGCGCGCGGAGTCCGCGCAAGTCGGCCGCCGCACCCGCCCAGGTGAAGCGGCCCCGGAGCGCGTGTAGACTGGTGCACCCGAGACCAGGCCACCGCACAGGCCCACCGTCGCCACTGTCGCAAGGAGCAGCGTATGCCGCTGAAGCTGATCGCCCTGGTGTTCACCCTGGTCCTGTGTGCCTGCAGCGGTGCCTCGAAGGAACTGCCCACCCCGCCGGTCGCCGACAACCTGCCGCAGCCCGGGGCCCTGTCGTGGTGGAGTCGCGCCGCCATGCATGCCTTCATGCGCTGGTCGGTGTGGCGCGGAAACAAGTCCGGCTTCATCGTGCTGCTGGCGCGCGACGGCGTGCCGGTGCACTCGGACGCGGTGGGTTTCAAGGACATCGCGAGCGCCACGCCGATGACCGTCGGCACCCACGTGCGCATCGCCTCCATGACCAAGCCGATCACCGCCACCGTGGCCATGACCCTGGTGCAGGAGGGCAGGCTGGGACTGGATGACAGGGTCGCTGATTACCTGCCGGAATACGCCAACCTGACGGTCGCTACCGGCCATGCACCCGACGCCGCGGGTAACTACGCCGCGTTGCCGCTGGAGCAACCGCTGCTCGTGCGCCACCTGCTGATGTTCGCCTCGGGCATCGGGCCGGGAATGGACAAGTCGGTGCCGCTGGTGCGGTACTGGGACGAGCACGGGATCTACGAGCAGTCCTCCGGGAGCCTGCGCGAACGTGTCGCGCGGCTCGCCGCCCTGCCGTTGTTCGAGGAGCCCGGCACGCGCTGGCGCTACGGGTTCTCCGCCGATGTGCTGGCGGCTGTGATCGAGGTGGTCACGGGACAGTTGATCGGCGACGCCATGCGCGAGCGCGTCTTTGCACCACTGGGCATGGACGACACGCGGTTCCTGCGCCCCGGCGACGACCAGGCGCCGCTGGCCACGATCTACACGCAGGACGCGGACGGCGAACTGATCGAGGCAGCGCCCCGGGTCTATCGCGACTGGGCGCCGGGCGGCGGCGGGTTGGTCTCGACCGCATCGGACTACATGCGCTTCGCCCTCATGCTGGCAGGCGGCGGGGAATACCGCGGCACCCGCATCCTCGAACAGGAGACCCTCGCCGACATGGTGCGGTTGCACGTGCCCGGAGGCGTGCTCGCCGATGCGGATCTCGACGGCCTCGGCTGGGGACTCGGCATGGCGGTGGTCGCGGACGAGGACGCCACCCTGCCCCCGGACCGCACGGGCGACTTCTGGTGGTCGGGCTACTACGGCACCACCTTCCTGGTCAGTCCCGCCACCGGCTTGACCGCCGTGATCCTGAGCCAGAACGAACCCGGCGAGTTCTCCGGCCTGCCCTACGAGATATACGTCCTGCAGGGCCTGGCGTTGGCCGGCTTGTAGTGCGCGCAGTGCGATGTCCGTGGACAGACGTGTAGGCAAGCTGCTGGTCGCGGCGGCACTGTTGCTTTCGGTGTGGCTCGTGGTGCGCCTCGCCGGCCCGCCGGCCGCAAACACGGTGACACGGGATGCCGTGTTGGCGCCGCCCGCCGGCACGGTACTGCACGATCCGCTGGCCGACGGCACCAGCGGGCCGTCCATGGTGGTCATTCCGGCCGGCAGGTTCGTGATGGGATCGAGCGGGCCGCACTCACGGGAGGAGGAGCAGCCCACCCGCGAGGTGACACTGGCCTATCCGCTGGCGGTAGCGCGCACCGAGACGACCGTAGCGCAGTTCGCGCGCTTCGTCCGTGGCGCCGGGTACCGCATGCAGCGCGGCTGCTGGTACCATTCCACCGAACAGGAGTGGCGGGAGGACGCGCGGGCCACGTGGCGCGACCCCGGCTTTGACCAGGGCGAGGACTACCCGGTCACCTGTATCAACTACCGCGATGCGAGTGTGTACGCTGCCTGGATGAGTCGACAGACGGGTCATCACTACCGCCTGCCGTCGGAGGCGGAATTCGAGTACTTCAGCCGTGCGGGCATTGAGGACAACCTGCCCGCGGGTCAATACCAGGTCGCCGGTGTCTGCACGGTGGCCAACGGCGCCGACCTCAGCACGGGCCTGCCCTATGCCATGGAATGCGATGACGGATATGTCGAGACCAGCCCGGTGGCCAGCTTCCAGCCCAATGCCTTTGGCCTGTTCGACACCAGCGGCAACGTGTGGGAGTTCACGCAGGACTGCTGGAACGCGCGCTATCGCGCCTCCTGGCGCAACTATCTTTCCGCGCCCCCGGTGGACGGTTCCGCGTGGATGCGGGGTGACTGTCGGGTGCACGTGTTGCGCGGCGGGTCCTATCTCAGCTCGGCGGACAACCTGCGCCTGGCGCGCCGCGAAAGCGGTTCCGGCGTGTTGCGGTTGAACCGCTCGGGCTTTCGCCTGGTGCGGGAGTTGTGAGCGCATCCCCGCGCTGGGCCAATCTGCTGGTGTTGGCCGGCATCGTCGTCTTTTTCGGCGCGTTGGTATGGGACGACCCGTTGTTCGACACGGCGGCGGTCGCGCCGCAGCCGGGTGCCCCGCCCGGCCTGCCGCCCATGTACGTGCCGCCCGACAACCCGCCCACCGCGGCCGCCGCGGAGCTCGGCCGCCACCTGTTCTATGACCCGCGACTGTCCGTGAACGGCACGATTGCCTGCGCGAGCTGCCACCGCCAGGAACTGGCCTTCACCGACGGCAGGCGCCTGTCGCCCGGCGCCACGGGGGAGCTCACCACGCGCAACGCCATGAGCCTGGCCAATGTGGGCTATAACGGCGTGTTCACCTGGGCGGACAACCGCCTGACACGGCTGGAAGAGCAGGCGCTCGTGCCGCTGCTCGGCGAGCACCCGCTGGAGATGGGCCTTGCCGGCAACGAGGCCGCGGCGCTGGCGCGGCTCGCCGCGGATGAACGCTACCCCGACCTGTTCAGGGCCGCCTATGGCGAGGATTCGATCAGCTTCGACAACGTCGTGCGCGCGCTGGCGACTTTCCAGCGTGGCCTGGTGTCTTTCGCCACGCCCTATGATCGCTACCGGGCGGGAGAGCGCGATGCGTTGTCACCGGTTGCGCTGCGTGGCCAGGCGTTGTTTTTTTCCGACCGGCTGAACTGCTTTCGCTGCCACGGCGGCGCGAATTTCCGTTTCACCCCCGGGCATCGCAACGACGAGGATGACACGAGCGTGGCCTACCACAACACCGGCCTGTACAACGTGGGAGGGGCCGGGGACTATCCGGCGCGTGACCAGGGGCTGTACGTGGTCACGGGCGAGCCGGCCGATCGCGGTAAATTCAAGGCGCCGACCCTGCGCAACATCGCCGTGACCGCCCCTTACATGCACGACGGCAGCATCGCCACGCTGCGCGACGTGCTGGCGCATTACGCGCGCGGCGGGCGACTGGTCGAGGCGGGTGAAGACGCGGGGGACGGGCGGTTGAACCCGCTCAAGAGCGAGCTGGTGACGGGGTTCGAACTGACTGAGGCTGAACTGGAGGCCGTGCTGGCGTTCCTGCACAGCCTCACGGACGAGGCGTTCCTCGCGGAGGAACGGTTCTCTGATCCCTTGCGGGATTTATCGTCTGCTGCGGCGGGCGATGATACGCGCGGCGACGCCGGCGAGCACCAGGCTGATGCCGAGCATGGCGATATCGTTGCCGATGGGCACCTGGACTGGGTTGCCCGCGAGGGCCTGGCTGCTCAGGAATGACAAGACGACTAGGGTTGAGAGCTTGCGCATGGGTTATCTCCCTGCAAATCAAGTGGCTACCGTAGCACAGCAGTATAGGGGTGTATAGCGTGCATATGACCGGCGGGCGCGGAAAAAATAGGCCGCTCCGGGTTCGCGTTGGCCGACCGGCGAGCCATGGGGCAGGGCCACAATGCGCCTGACCGGGCGAGACCGCGCCTTCAATACGCGCCCCGATGCCGTTGACCACGGTCGCGTGGCCACGCTGCAATACCTCGGCAACTACGAGCGGCGCCTGCCGGTGAGCATGGAGCGCATGCTGGAAAACGCGCTGGACTGGGAGCACCTGCCGCATGTGCACGCCTCTTCCTTCGCCGACATCGCGTGCATCGACAGCGGCCGCTGGGGCTGGCGCGCGGTCGCGCGGGCGGCCGGGGAGGGGGCCGAAGACCAGGTGCTTGAACTGCTGGTCGACCACGAGCGCTCCTACTGGGCGACGACTGTCCTCACCGGCGCGCTCGCGGGCATCGAGATTCACACGCAGGCCACAGCCATCGGCGACCGCGAGATCACCATCGACGTGCGCTTCCTGTCGTCAGCGCCGCTGGCGGAAGAACTCGCGCGGCTTTACCTGGCCGGATTACAGCAACAGTACGCCCTGCTGTACGACGAGGACGTCGCATTGATGGTCGCCCGGCAGGCCGCCCTCGACGACCGCGCGCGCCGCCGCGACGCCGGTGCCGGGCGCGTGCTGGTGGGGTCCGCGGCGGCCGTGAGGGCCGCCGGGCGCGCGACGGTGGAATGCGCCGGCGGGCGCTACTGCGTGCGCTGGTCCGGTAGCGGCTGGGTGGTGCACAGCGCGGTGTGCACCCACCAGCTGGGTCCGCTGGACGGCGCGCTGGATGAAGACGGCGGTGTCACCTGTCCGTGGCACGGCTACCGTTTCGATGTCGCCACGGGCGCGAACCTGGACGGGCGCTGCCAGGCCCTGGCGGCGCCGCCGGCGCTCGAGGAAAGTGAGGGCAGGTTGTATTTGGTACCGGGGGCGGCAACCCCGTAGGGTCGAATTCATTCGACGTGGAAAGGGGTGCGCAATACCAGGCAGTGTTTGGTATCGAGAGCGGGGCTCCAGGTCGAATGAATTCGACCCTACACGGCCTGTCGAAACCCCGCCTGACGGAGGTCGAATGAATTCGACCCCACAGGGGAGGACTGTGGTCGAATAGATTCAATGCCACAGGAGATGGCTGTGGTCGAATCAAGTCGCCCCCACAGGGGCGGGCCGTGGTGCGTTACTTGAACAGTGACTTCGCGGCGCCCAGCAGGCCCTCCGCGCCGCCCAGCGATTCGAGGATATTCCCGCCCGAGCTGGCCTTGTCCATGATCTGCGGCAGCACGTCCGCGAGGCCGCCCGCGGCATTGCCCGTACTGGTGCCGAGTTTGGACGCGAAGTCCGCGACATCGCCCTCGCCGAAGATGCCCAGGATGTCCTCGGCGGAGATCGCGGCGTTGGCGCCGTCGCCCAGCCAGGAGCCGAGAATGTCGCCGAGTTGCCCGCTGGAGGCAATCTTGCCCGCCAGGGCACCCAGGTCGACGTTGCCCTGGCCGTCACCCAACAGGCCGGTGAGGGCGGCGACAATGCTGCCCTGGTCCACCTGTGTGCCGAGTTTGTCGGAGAGCAGTTGCGCTCCCAGTTCCATGAGATCCATAGCTGACTCCTTCGCTAGCGGATTAATCGTTGTGAGTATAGACGGAATTCCGTGACAGTCAGTCGTATCGCGCGCCAGTCCATTTCCTTTCTTGCCTTGCCTCGGGCCTACCCTGACTGTTGGCCGGTTTGCGCCTCCATCTTCCCCTGCCGGAAAAACAGGAACAGCGGAAACGCGAAAGCGTAGGCGACGCCGAAGGTGAGCAGGAAGTAGAGCCAGTAAAAGCGCATGCCGAGCCGGCGGCTCTCCACGAACATCCAGGTGAGACCCGCTATGCAGGCAACTGTCAGGTCCCAGCTCAGGGAACTCGCCGCCGCGTTGGCGTTGGCCGCTGCCATGAAGTCGCTGATGTCGAAACTGCCGCCGGCCTCGCTGATGAACTGCAGGTTGTAGGTCCAGGTCATTGCCAGCCCGAGGACGGCCAGCAACAGGTAGACAATGCGCAGGGGGCTCATGGCGTGCACTCATTTTTATCGCGGTGCGCCAGTATACGCCGCCGTACGGTTACGGAGGAACCGTCGCGCTGTTGGCGACACCCGGCTCCCGATGCCGGCCTTCGTTTGGTATGGCGCACCCCCCTGCGGCGAGTGAATTCGACACCACAGTGTCACCGGACAGGCCACCCGCCCTTGGGCGGGTGGGCGACTCGTGGCATAGTGCGGCGACCTACTTTTTCCCTGACAGGAGCGCGCAATGGGCAGGCTGGACGGTAAACGCATGGTGATCACGGGGTCGTCCCGCAGCCTGGGGCGGGAATTCGCGCTGGCCTGCGCGGCCGAGGGCGCATCGCTCGTTCTCAACGGCACCAACACACAGGCGCTTGCCGCCGTGCGCGACGAGGTGGCGGCTGTGGGCGCACCCGTGGTCACCGTCCCCGGTTCGGTGGCCCAGTCGGGGACGTGCAGCGAACTGGTGGCGACCTGCGTGCGCGAGTTCGGCGGTATCGACGTGATGGTGAACAACGCGGGTATCGTGCGCGACCGCACGCTGCTGAAGATGAGCGACGAGGATTTCGACGAGGTCATCGCCGTCGACCTGCGCGGCCCTTTCCTTTGCATGCGCGAGGCGGGCAAGGTCATGAAGGAGCAGGGCAGTGGCCACATCATCCAGGTCACATCGGCGTCGGGACTGGTCGGCAATTTCGGGCAGGCCAATTACGCGGCCGCCAAGGCCGGTCTCATCGGGATGATGTACACCGCGGTGAAGGAGTGGCAGCGCTACGGTATTCGCTGCAACGCGATGTGGCCGGTAGCGCGCACCGACATGACCCAGCCCCTCATCGACAAGGCCGGCAAGACCGGGGTGGAGATGGGCTTCGGCGAGGCCGCCGACGTCGCGCAGGGCCTGGTATTCCTTGCATCGGACGCGGCGGCCGGTTTTAACGGCCAGTGCATGACGTTCAACGGCCACAAGACCGCGCTGTGGCACTCGCCGCGGGAGGAGCACATTCTCACGAGCGATGCGCCGATCAGCCTGGAGGAACTGGAAGCGCACTACGCGGGTGTGGAGCCGCTGCCCGTGTATTCGACCAGGGGTTGATGCCCCGCCCACTCGCGACTCCGGCGCCGAAGTTCGTCAACCGGCGCCGGGCAATCGTTGCTCCCCCTGTGGGGTCGAATTCATTCGACCAGTGCCCGCCTACCCGGTGGTTGCGAAGCAGAAACCGTGAGTATCGCCGTTTAACAACGCGGCGCGGGTGTTACACCCCCGGCAGGGCTCAGGGCGCGCACGCCAGCCGCGCGTAGTTGCCGGAGTGGTCGGACACCCAGCACATGGCCGCGGGCGGCGGTCCGCAGCTCGCGGCGAAGGGATTCGGCTGCGCGGCGAACAGGTCCGCTGCCGCGAGCGTGTAGGTGCCGGTGACCCCGCCGGCGCTGCATCGCGTGTCAGCCGTGGCGGCGAAGATGTAGTCGATGCGCCGGCGCACGCCCAGCGCGGGATTCTCCAGGCTCGCCGCGGTGGAGGAGCGACCGGAGGTACAGTTTTCTCCCGTGGCCGCGTCGCACTCGGGCAGGCCCGCCGCGAGATGAGTGTCGAGCCAGCCGCGGGAGATCATCTCGAGGTACTCGCTGGAGCCGGGCACCGCGTTGAAGTCGCCCGTTACCAGCGCGAGGTTGCCCTCGCCCCGGGTCGCCTCCACCAGCAGTGCCATCTGCCTGGCCTGGCAGGCGCGCACGGTGTCATCGGCATCGCACTCGGCGGGGCAGTCCACCCGCGGGCCGATACCGGTGCCGGCGACCAGCTCGGAAAAGGAATCGCAGGGGTTGGTGGCGTCGTCGGAGCCGGAGGACAGGTGCGTGCTGTAAACGTCGACGTCGCCGGCGGGATGCGCGATGCGCGTGTGCAGCACATGCCGCGCGAACAGCAGGTAGTCGTTGGGAATGTCGTACAGCGCGCTGTGCAGCGGGTGGATGGTGTTGGCCAGCACCGGGTAGCGGCTCAACACCAGTTCCTCGTCGGTTTCCGCCACGCCCTGTGCCAGGAAAGGTTCGTAGGCGAGGGTGTAGGTGAAGCCGCAGGCCGCCGTGAGCCGCGGCAGCTCGGCCTCGATGAGGTCGATGATCGAATCGAGCGGCCCCGCGCTCTCGAAGGGCGAGCGCTGCACGATCACGCGGTTGACGATTTCCTGCAGTGTCACGATGTCCGGGCAGTCCCGGTCGATGAGGAAGTCGACCAGCAGTGCCACCCGCTCCGGCACGCGGCACTGGTCGCCGTCGGCGGGCATCGGCGGGTCGCAGTCGAAGCCGTGGAGGATATTCAGGTTCGCGACGCTGACGCTTACCGCGGCCGGTGGCCTGTCGCTGCCGTCGCTGCACGCGGCCAGCAGGGTTGCACAGGCCAGGCAGGCGAGCCAGTGTGGGATCGTGTAGCGCATACGGACTCCGGGAGCGGCCCCTTGCCACCCCAGTGTAGCGCTGTACCGCCAACCTGTCGCGGCCATGGGCCGTGGCGCCGGATTCCGGTAAGGTGATCCTCCCCGCCACCGTGGAGAAGCCATGGACGCCACTGCCGCGCAACTCGATACCTTTGCCGCCCTGCTGGCAGACAGTCGTCGCGCGGTTGTTTTCTCCGGTGCCGGTATCTCCACGGAATCGGGCATACCGGACTTTCGCGGTCCCGGCGGCCTGTGGACGAAGATCAAACCCATCGAGTTCCAGGACTTCGTGGCGTCCGCCGACGTGCGCCGTGAATCCTGGCAACGCTGGTTCGAGCATGGCCAGGGCATGCTGGCCGCCGCGCCCAATAGCGGCCACCGCGCGGTAGCGGATCTCGTGCGACGGGGCAAGGTGGCGGCGGTCATCACGCAGAACGTCGACAACCTGCACCAGGACTCCGGCGTGCCCCCCGGGCAGGTGATCGAGCTGCACGGCAACGCGACCTATGCGCGCTGCCTCGGCTGTGGACAGCGCGTGGAGATGGACGACATCCGCGCGCAATTCGAAGCCGCGGGGGAAGTATCGCCCTGCGCGGCCTGTGGCGGCATCGTCAAGAGCGCGACGATCTCGTTCGGCCAGGCCATGCCGGAGGAGCCGATGGAGCGGGCGCACGAAGAGAGTGTCGCCTGCGACCTGTTCATCGTGCTCGGTTCCTCGCTGACGGTGTATCCCGCCGCCGGATTTCCCATGCTGGCCAAACAGGCCGGCGCAAAGCTGGTGATCGTGAACCAACAGGAGACCGACATGGACGGCATCGCGGACCTCGTACTGCACAGCGCCATCGGCGCCACCATGAGCCACGTCTGTGGCGCCACGGAGAATTCCCAATGACCCAGGCTGTACCGAATGTCGAGCACCCCGACGACACCGCTGCGATCAACGCC
Organism: Gammaproteobacteria bacterium; assembly: GCA_030428835.1. Taxonomy (GTDB): domain Bacteria; phylum Pseudomonadota; class Gammaproteobacteria; order Pseudomonadales; family Halieaceae; genus Marimicrobium. The sequence continues at coordinate 13,372 of JAUIEP010000108.1, forward strand.
GCCCTCACCGAACACGGCGCGGTCATCGTGCACAATTTCCTGTCCCCCGACGTGCTGGCGGCGTTAAACGCCGAGGTGGACGAACTCGTCGCGCGCGAGGGCGGCGAACGACAGGGCTTTCCGAACGCGCAGATCGCCGAGTTTTTCGGCGACAGGGTGAACCACCTGTCGGGGCTGGCCGGCAAGTCGCGCAACTTCACGGAGCACGTGTTGTGCCACCCGACCTACATGGCTGTCTGCGACGCGGTCCTGCGGCCGAACTGCAGCGACTACCAGCTTAATATCGCGCACCTCATGGAGCGCGCCCCGGGCAGCGAGGCGCAGTTCATCCACCGCGACGCCTGGGTCTGGAAGCGCTTTCCCCCGGGTGTGGGCGAGATCCAGGTGGCTTCCCTGGTCGCGCTGTCGGACTTCAGCGCGGACAACGGCGGCACGCTGCTGGTGCCCGGCAGTCATCGCTGGCCCGAGGAGCGCTACCCGCAGGAGAGTGAAATCGTCGCCACCGAGATGCCCGCCGGCAGCGCCGTGATCTATCTCGGCAACACCTTCCATGGCGGCGGCGCGAACATCACGCCGGACACCGTGCGCCGCGGCCTGCATGTCAGCTACACACTGGGCTGGCTGCGCACCGAGGAGAACCAGTGCCTGGCGACGCCGCTGGATGTCGCGCGCGAGCTGCCGCGGCGTGCACAGGAGCTGCTCGGCTTCGGCGTGCACGACGACATCGAAGTGGGCGGCGGTTATATCGGCACGGTGGAGCTGGAAGCCGCCGCGACGCGCATGGCGAACGGTCAGCTGTAACGCTTCCCCTTCAGGCCCTGGACAGGGCGCTGCCGATCAGGCGGCGGAAGTCGACGAGCCCGCCCTCCAGCAGGAGCGCGATCACCCCCATCGTGGTCGTGAGGGCCATCACGTAGATGTTGAGGAAGACCGACATGGCGAAGCTGTTCGTCTCGGGCACGCCGTAGAGGTTCAGCGCGGACACGATGAACAACTGGTAAGTGCCGATGAATCCCGGCGCCGAGGGCAGGATCGAGCCCGCGGTGAGCAGCGCCAGGGTAACCATCGCGGCGCCCACGCCCAGCTCGATGTCGAAGGCCAGGAAGCAGGTGAAGATGATCGCCGTTTCCAGCATCCACACCACGATCGTCATCATACTCGCCGCGATGAAATGTCGGCCGGCGCGCAGTGTGTGCAGGCCGAGGGAGAACTTGCGCGGCAGGGTGAGTAACCAGCGCAGCCAGCGCCGCACGGTCGAGTCACCCTCGACCAGTGCGTCGAAGTGCTCCAACAGGTGGTGATTGCGGTCCAGTAAGACGAGACCGAGCAGGGCACCGGGGAAGGCGATGAGCATGCCGAGTCCGGTCTGCTGCGCCCACTGCGGCAGCGGCGCGAACGTGAGTGCGAGCCCCAGCATCGCGAGGATGGCCAGCGCGTCCAGCACCTTCTCCACCACGACCGTCGCCAGCGCGCCGGTGATACCCACGGCGGGCACCGTGCGCCCGATGGCCATCGCGCGCAGCATTTCACCCAGGCGGCCGGGCAGGAAGTTGTTGCCCAGCTTGCCGATCATGAAAGCGTCGATCGTGTGGCGCGGCGTGGGCCGATGCTCGTCGGGGAACATCAGGTGCCAGCGCACGCTGCGCAGGGACAGGTTGAGGAAGTACAGCAGGGTGAGCGGCAGCGTCCAGAGCAGGTTGACGTCCGCGATAATCGTCGCCGCCTCGTCCAGGTCGACGTTGCGCGCGGTGAGGTACAGGAACAGTGCGCCGATACCCAGGCCGACAACGGCGTACAACCCGTTGCGCAGGCGGGCGTTGCCCGCCCGGGGATTCGCGTTGTCGGTCATGCCGCGCCGCGCCGCTCGAGATGCCGGTCGACCAGCGCGAGGTACTGCGCCAGGTGGCGTTCCTCGGTCCAGTTCGCGTGGAACGCCGCGCGGCCGCGCGCGCCGAGCTCCGCCGCCAGCGCGCGATCGCTGTGCAGTTTATGCAGCGCGTCATGCAGCGCCGCGCCGGAGTCGTAGACGAGTCCCCCGCCGCTGGCGTCGACGAGTTCGGGCAGCGCGCCCGCGTCGTTCACGATCACCGGCGTGCCCTGCGCGAAGGACTCGAGCACGATCAGGCCGAAGGGCTCGTGCCAGGTCGAGGGCACGAGGGTCGCGATCGCATCGCGGTACAGGCCCTTGAGATCGTCGTAGGGC
>JAUIEP010000295.1 GCA_030428835.1 Gammaproteobacteria bacterium
CCCATTTCATAGGCCTGGGCGATAAACTCGAAAATCTCGCGGCGCGCGCGGTCAACCGTCATGCGGTGCAGGTCGAGTCGCGCCTGGGCCTCGTAGCGGCCCTGCTTGAGCTTGCGAAACACACCGTTCTGTACCCCGGGCCGCTTGAAATCGAGGACATACCAGGCATCCAGCGGTTGAATCTGCGTGTCGGTCAGCGGGTTGGCGTCGCCGCCGGCATCCTCGGCCGCGGCCTGCCGCCGTGCCTGCAGGGTCCTCGCATCGCCCGGGGCGCCCTTGCTCCCCCGGCGCACGCGCTTCTCGCGCTCCAGCGGCGTCACATCGGCCATCGCTTCGCGAAAGGCATCGTCGTCGCTGTTCATGCTTACACCCCCGGGACCCTGTCCGCTATTATAACGACAGCGCCAACGACGGGGGCAGTACGGTGAACGACAAATCCCAGACAGAAACAACGTGTCCGCTCTGCGGCGCGGACAACCAGTGTGCGGTCGCCGCGGGTCGTCCGGCGGAGTCGTGCTGGTGCTACGGCGTCCAGATGGAGGGTGAGGCGCTGGAGAAGGCCAAGGCGATCACGGACGCGCAGTGTGTCTGTCCCGCCTGCGGGTTACCGGTGCCGACGGAAGAGGCACCGTGAGGGGCGACGTCAACACAGGCACACGCTACCTGTTCCGCGGCGCGCGGATGCTCGGGCACCCCTCGCTGCGCCTGTTCGTGATCGTTCCCCTCACCGTCAATATCCTGATCTTCGGCTCACTGCTCACCGTGGGGTACGGCTATGTCACGGAGCTGATGGACTGGCTGCTGGGCAAGCTGCCCGGCTGGCTCGGTTTCATCGAGTGGATCCTGTGGCCCCTGATCGCCCTGACCACGCTGCTCATCAGCGGCTACCTCTTCAGCGCGGTCGCCATGATCATCGCATCGCCCTTCAACGGCCTGCTGGCGGAGAAGGCGGAAGAACTGATTACCGGGCGCAAAGTCGATGGGCCCGAGGGGCTGGTCGCCGCGCTAATGTTGGTACCGCGCGGCATCGTGCGCGAGATACTGAAACTGGTGTACTACCTGCCGATGGCCCTGGTGGTACTACTGCTCTCGATCATCCCGGGGTTCAACGCACTGGCGCCCGCCCTGTGGTTCCTGCTGGGCGCCTGGATGATGAGCATCCAGTATGTGGACTACCCCATGGACAATCACGAGTTGGGGTTCGGCGATGTGAAGGAGGCGGTGCGCTCGCGGCGCCTGTCCAGCCTGGGCTTCGGCGGCGTGGTCGCGCTGTGCAGCGGTATCCCGCTGCTCAACTTCTTCGTCATGCCCGCGGCGGTGGTGGGTGCCACCCTGCTATGGTGCGAGGAGTTGCGGCGGGAACCGTCCGGCGGGTACTAGCGTCTGCCGGCAGTGCCAACCGCCGGCAGAGGGGATGAACTAGGCCAACAGTTCCTGCGGCGGGTGCGTGCACTCCAGCGGCTCACCCAGCAGGGCCTCCAGGTCCGGCAGCAGGAACGCATCGTCCTCGCTCGCGAAACTGATCGACGTCCCGGTGGCGCCGGCACGGCCCGTGCGGCCGATGCGGTGCACATAATCCTCCGGGTCCTCCGGCAAGTTGTAGTTCACCACGTGGCTCACGCCCTCGACGTGTATGCCACGCCCGGCCACATCCGTGGCGACCAGCACCTTGATGTCGCCGTTCTTGAACTGCTCGAGCGTGCGCGTGCGCTTGGCCTGTGGAATCTCGCCCGAGAGTATGCCGGCGGAGACGCCGGACTTGCGCAGGCGCTCGTGCAGCCGGCGCACCTGGTCGCGGCGATTGGCGAACACGATGACGCTGGTCGCGTCCTCCGAGCGCAGCAGGTTGTTGAGCACCTTGTAGCGCTCGTGGCTGCTCACCATGTAGACCTTCTGGTCGACGCTGTCCGTCGCGACGTGCTCGGGCTCGATCTCGACGGTGATGGGGTGATAGGTCCACTGCGATGCCAGGTTGATGATGTCCTGGGTGAAGGTCGCGGAAAACAGCAGGGTCTGGCGGTTTTCCTTGCGCGGCGTGGCGCGCACGATGCGCTTAACCTGGGGGATGAAACCCATGTCGAGCATGCGGTCGGCCTCGTCCAGGACGAGTGTCTCCACGTGATCGAGGAACAGGTCGCGACGCCCCATGAAGTCCAGCAGTCTGCCCGGGGTGGCCACGACCAGGTCGATAACGTGATTGTTGAGTCGATTGAGCTGTTTTTGATAGTCCATGCCGCCGATCAGCGTCGCGATCTTCAGGGGCGTGTAGCGCGCGAGTTCCTCGGCGTCCGCCGCGATCTGCATCACGAGTTCGCGCGTGGGGGCAATCACCAGCGCCCGGGGCTCCCCGAGGAAGCGTTCGCCCTCCATCGGGTGGCACAACATGTCGTTGAAGATCGTTATAAGGAAGGCCGCGGTCTTGCCGGTGCCGGTCTGGGCCTTGCCGATGGCGTCGTTGCCCTGCAGGGTATGGGGCAACACGCCCGCCTGGATGGGCGAGCAGTACTCGAAACCCAGTTCATGGATGCCGCGCATGAGTTCCTCGCGCAGGCCGAGGTCGTGGAAGCGGGTCTCGCCCTCTTTCTCATCGACCACGAACTGGTCCAGCGACCAG
>JAUIEP010000109.1 GCA_030428835.1 Gammaproteobacteria bacterium
ACCGCACATCGAGGTTCACAAAGTGGGTAGGGTGACGCGTTATTGGGGAACTTTTTTCGGGCCTTGCGCCCGTAAAAAGTTTCACGATGGCGCGGCGCCCGGGTGCCACTCTCGCGAGCGCTGAACCCCCTCGTCCGCTAATCACTCAAACAACTCTCCGCCTCCAACTCGAGAAATCGAGCTGAATCAAACGGCCAACAAAGCTCTCATACAGTGGTCGGCTCAGCCACTCGCCGCCTCGCGGGCACGCTCCAGCGCCCCGTCGGGCACTTCACCCAGCAGGATGACATGCCACCCGAGCGGGCCGTGGGCGCCGTAGACGAGCTGGCCGCCGATGTCGGCGGTGCTGGAGGGTCCCGCGATGATGTTGACGCCGCGGGTGCGCGCCGCGCGATCGGTGAGGTCCAGCCGCTGCCAGGCCTGCTCCATGGCGGGCACGAGGTCCTCCACATCGAGCAGGACGATATGGTGCCGGGGCAGCAGGTTGTTCACCGCGGGGTTGGATTTGCCGGTCCGGGTGAGCACGGCACCCAGTTCGGCGATGCCGAGCTGCGCGTAGCTCAGGGCGACGGGCTCGCCGTCCTCCAGGCTGCCGAAGCGCGGCAGCAGTCCGGCGTCGCGCCAGGGCAGGGCGGCCAGCCGCGAGTCATTGCCCGCCACCAGGCGCTGCGAGCGGTAGGTGTCGTGCAGGAAGCGGCGCACCGCCTCGACCGTGTCGCCGCGGCTGCGCGCCTGGTCGACCGTACCTCGGTTGCGCAGCACGTTGCGCAGGAATGCCTCGCACAGCTCGGCTGCCGGGAGCGGCGGTGGCGAGCCGCTGCCGAGGCTCTCCCGCTCCGCGTCAATCTCCTGCGCCGCTGCATCCGGGCACGTGCCGCGCAACCGGGCGAAGATGTCGCGGCGTGCATCACTCATCGCCGGCACCCGCTTTCTGCCGCGCCCGGTACTGGCGCATGAACGTATCGGCCTGGGGCGCGGGAAAATCGCGTTGCCGGCTCCAGCCCGCCGCACCCGGCACATGCGCGAAGTGGCCCCGGCGCCTGCCGAGCAGGTGCATCACGCGGATACCGATACCCGTGGCGAAGCGATACAGGGACGGCAGCCGCGCCAGTTGGCTGTGCAGCCTGAGCCCGAGGCGCCAGCGCGTCGCCGTCAGGCCGGTGCGGTTCTCCTCGTTGCGCAGGTCGCGCAGCATGTCCGGCAGCGGGATGTCCGCCGGGCACACCTCGGCGCAGCGGCCGCAGGTCGTGCAGGCGTTCGGTAGTGCCGCACTCGCCTCCAGCGAGGTCAGCAGGGGGGTGAGCACGGAACCCATGGGCCCCTGGTAAACCCAGCCGTAGGCGTGGCCGCCCACGGCGGCGTAGATCGGGCAGTGGGTGAGGCACGTGCCGCAGCGCATGCACTCGAGCATCTCGCGGTATTCGCCGGCGAGGATGTCCGTGCGGCCGTTGTCCAGCAACACGTAGTGGGTTTCCAGCGGGCCGTCGGTGTCACCCTCGCGCCGCGGACCGGAATAGAAACTCGTGTAGCACGTTTGCGGCTGGCCGGTCGCCGAGCGGACCAGCAGGCGCAGTAGCGCGCCGGCATCCTCCATGCGCGGCAGCACGCGGTCGATCGTCGTGCACACGATCAGTACCTGCGGCAGGTTCGCGCAGAGATCGCCGTTGCCCTCGTTGGTGACCAGCATGCTGTAACCGTTCTCGGCGATCAGCGCATTGGCGCCGATGATGCCCACCTGCCCACCGAGGAAGCGATCGCGCAACACGGTGCGGGCCTCCGCCACCATGGCCTCGGTGGCGCTGAGGTCGCGCTCGCCGAGCGCGTGCTTGTCGAGGAACAGCTCGCGGATCTCCTGGGGCGACTTGTGCAGCGCCGGGCCGACGATGTGGCTGGGCGTCTCGCCGGCCTGCTGGATGATGTACTCGCCGAGGTCTGTCTCGGTGACCGTGAGACCGCCCCGTTCGAGGAAGTCGTTCAGTCCCGTCTCCTCGGTCACCATGGACTTGCCCTTGATGACGCGCTCCGCACCGTGGCGCTGGCAGAGGTCGAGCACGATGCTGTTCATCTCTTCCGGGGTCCGGGCGTAGTGCAACTGGTTGCCGTTGGCGAGCGCCTCGCTCTCGAAACGCGCCAGGTAGTGGTCCAGGTGGTCGAGGCTGTGCTGGCGCACTGCCTTCAGGTGCGCGCGGGCCTCGTCGAAGTCGGGAAACGCATCCACCGCGGCCGAGCGGATGATCGGTGTGAAGAGCGCGAGCATGTCGCGCCGCTCGGCGCGGGCCTTGTCGCCGATGGCCTCGGTGGCGTTGTCGAGGAAGCGCTGGCTGGTTTGTTCCATCAGCCGGGGTCCCCCTCGCCGATGGCGGGCGTCCCGGTGTCGCCCACGAGCAATTCGGCGACGTGGCGAACCTCGAGGTCGTGACCCATGCGGCTCGCGCGCCCGGCGAGCGTGAGCAGGCAGCCGAGGTCGCCACCCGTCAGTACACGAGCGCCCTTGTCCAGCGCGTCCTTGAGTTTGTCGTCGCTCATCTTGGCGGCGATGTCGGGCATCTTCGCGCAAAACGTACCGCCGAAGCCGCAGCACACGTCACGCTGCGTGAGTTCCAGTACCTCCACGTCGCAGCGCTGGCGCAGGAGTTCGCGGGGTTGCTCGCGGATACCGAGTTCGCGCAGGCCCGCGCAGCTGTCGTGGTAGGCCACGGCGGTGGTTACGCTGCCGTCGCCCGCGGGCAGGGGCGCGATTTCGGTGAGGAAGGTGGTGAGTTCAAACGTCTTCGCCGCCAGCGCGACGGCGCGCTCGCGCCATTCGCCCTCCAGCAGTCGCGGGTAGTGGTGAATGAGCATGCCGGCGCAGGAACCCGACGGCAGTACCACGTAGTCGGCGGGCTCCAGCACTTCGATGACCTGGCGGGCGAGCGGTCGCGCGGCATCGTATTCGCCCGCGTTGTAGGCGGGCTGGCCACAACAACTCTGCGCGGCCGGCACATCCACCGTGCAGCCCGCCTGTTCCAGCAGTTCAATGGCGGCCCAGGCGACAGAGGGGCGGAAGAGGTCGGCGAGGCAGGTGACGAACAGTGAGACCCGGGGCCCTTGCGCGGGCGACTGTCCTCCCTGTTGCTCCATTCCCCTGCCTGCTCCCTTACCTGGAGATGGAGTCGACTTGACGCCACCGCCGCCAGTATAGCCCCAGAGGCTTTACGGGGGCTAGAACATCGCTCCCGCGGCCAGCAGTGCCAGCGCACAGACGGTGCAGGCCGCGATGATCGCCAGGCCGCGCGCCAGCGGGTGCCTGCTCTGCAGCAGGCGGGTGAGCGCGGTGCGCGTGTCGATGCGCACGCCGCCCTCGACGAGCGGCTCCACGCGGCGGCTGACCTCGTCACCACTGAAGGCGGGCAGTATTTTACTACCCGTGTACAGCGCGACGTCGTCGATAAACAGCAGGTTCCCTCGATACAGGAGCTGGGCACCGCCGCCGAGGTGATAGGTGCCGGCCGGTTCCACCAGCAGCAGTCGCCCGCCGGTCACGCCGAGATGCCCGGCCGAGCTGCGCGCCATGAGCGCCAGCGCTATGCCCGGCCCGAGCAGCAGGACCAGCAGGGCGGCGAGTTCGAGCGCGCCCACCCGCTGGCCGGTCGCGATCAGGAGCAGTGCGAGTGCAATGCCGCCGTAGCTCAGCAGGCGCCCGCGCAGCGCCTTCCGGCGCCCCGGCGCCTCGCCGATCCACTCCACCTCGTCCAGCAGGTCATCGACCGGTTCGGCGCCGCGTTCTTTCGCGGAACGGTACACGAGCTGGCGCAGGCGTTGCAGGTAGGCGCCGGCGAAGGCCAGCAGCGCCACCATTGCCAGGGCAACGAGTCCCGCGCGCCACGCGGAGTCGACGAGCCGGACGCGCAGGCGCGAGTCGCCGGCCAGTTTTTCGAGCGGCCTGGAGGCGAGGGGGACCTCCACGCCGCCGCTGGCATTGAAGCGCCCGAGGGCGATCCCGCGACCGTCGTTCACCAGCGTCTTGTCGGCCCAGTTCGTAAGCGCCAGCGGCAGGGATGGGTGGCCGAGGGCGGCCTCGTCGAGGTAGTTCCAGCGGCTGTCGAAGCGGTACAGCCCCGCCGCGTCGTCGTCGGGGTTGTACAGAGTGACCCACCAGTTGCCGCCCGAGAACAGGAAGTCGCCCACCCGGGAGTGGCCCGCCGCGGCCGCCGCGGGAGGTTCCAGCACGATCTCATCGAGTTGTGTCCCGAAGGCGCTGTCGTCGTAGCGCAGCACGCTGATGGTGGGACCGCTGCCGTTGTTCAGCAGCAACAGGCCGGACTGCAGGCGCAGCGCGGGCCGCTCGGGCAGCGTGAGCGCCGCGCGCGCGAGTACCTCGCCGTCGCCGCTCGTCCTGAGCAGCTCGCCGCCCGCCGCATCGAGCAAGAATAAATCGCCGGTAACCGGGTTGCCGGCGTACGCGACCACCTCGATGCCGTCGGGCAGGCCGGGCAGGGGTGCGCAGCCGTCGCCGGTGAGATCGCAGCGCAGCAACTGCCTTGCGTCGCGCGTACCCCGGGAGCCGAGCGCGAGCAACATCCCGTCGGCTTCGAAGGCGAGCGGCGGATACAGGTGCTTGACCCCGAGATCAGCGAGCGCCAGCTCGGCCTCCGGCGCGCCCGCCCGGTTGTGCAGGAACAGGCGGTCGCCGGCGAGCAGCACGGGCCCTCCGGCCGGGGTCACCGCCACCGCGCTCACGTTGCCGACCGCCGGTGCGGGCGTGTAGTTCAGGAAGGCGCCGGTGAGCGCGGCCAGCGCGGCCAGCGCCAGGGCACCCACGCTGGCAAGGCGTCGCGCCGCGTGGCCGGCCTGGACGGCGCGCTCGCGTACCGCTTTGGTGTTGCGGAAGGGCTTGAGCGTATAGAAGTTCGGTTCCCCGGGCTGGCGCTTGCGCACGGACTGGCCGCTGCCGTTGCGCTGGGGAACCTCGAGCCCGGTCCGCGTGCTTGCCCGCGCCGGACCCATGCCGACGCCGCCGCTGAGAGCGGAGGCGGCGCGGTCCACCGCCTGTTCCTCCATGGCCCGCGCGTGCTCTTCCAGCAGGAGTTGCTCGCGCGCGTCGGCCTGCGCACGCGCGGCCGCCTCGCGCGCGCGGCGCTCCGCCTCCAGGGCGTCCTTCAGGCGCTGCTCCGTCCTGGCCAGTTTCTCGGCCAGTGCGGCCTCGCGCTTCCCGGCGCTGGCCTGCGCGTCGCGTCGCTCTTTCTCGAGCCTGGCCTCGCGTGCGGCCGACGCCCGCGCCTGGCGCGCCTCCTCCTTCGCCATCCGCTCTTTCTCGCGGGCCAGGCGCTTTTCCGCGCGGGCTTTCTGCTGTTCTGTCTCCCGGCGCGCCTGCTCGGCCTGTTCCTGCAGCGCGGCTTCGAGCCCCGCCGCCCGCTCGGTGGCCGCGCGGCGTTCCGCCTCCAGCGTTGCGACCTTTGCAGCCAGTTCCTCCGCCCGCCGCTCTGCGGCCGAGGCGAGCGCGTGGGCCTCCTCCGCCCGGCGCCTCGCCTCGGCTTCCGCTTCGCGCTGGGCCAGTTCGCGCTGCTCAGCCTCGCGAGCGCTTGCCGTGAGCGCCTCCTCGGCCTGCTGCCGGGCCGCGTCGGCCACGTTGCGGAGCCGGGCTTCTTCCGCCCTGCCGCGCTCGGCCTCGTCCGCGCGGCGTTTTTCCGCTGCCGCCTCTTTGCGCGCGGCGGCCTCCGCCTTACTTGCCGCCGCTTCGCGTTCCCGCGCAGCGGCCTGTGCCGACGCTTCCTCCGCGTCGCGCTGCTTCGTCGCCCGCCCGGCCTCGCGCAGCGCGGCTGCTTCCTGCTCCGCCTTCTCGCGCGCCGTACGCTCTGCCGCCAGCCGCTCCTGCTCCGCGTCCTCCCGTTCCCGCAGCGCCGCGTCCATCGCCGCACGCAATTCCCCGGCCTCGCGCTCGGCTTCCCGGCAGCGCGCCTGGGCCGCTTCGCGCGCGGCGCGTTCCGCGGCCAGTTGTTCCTCGTGCTCGCGCGCCGTGGCGTCGGCGTTATCGTCGTGAGGTTTTTTCTCGTCGCGCTGCTGCGGTGTGGCGGCGTCTTTCTTGCCGGCTGGTTGCTGCGCTTTTTCTTTCTTCTTTGTTTTTGCCTTCACTGCGTCGTTGCGGGGTTGCTTCGCCGGCGTTTTGTCGCCGGGTACATCGGCCGCGCTGTTCGCGGCGGTCTCCGCGTCCGCGTCGGCCACTTTCACGAGTTCCGCGACGACGCCGATCTGGCGCATTTCCTGGAAGCACGCGGCGGCCTCCTTGCGATCGAGGTTGCGCCGCAGGATGATTTCGTTGCCTGAGAAGAAGCGTTCGAGACGGTCGGGGTCGTCGATGGCGAACTTTTTCGCGAAGCGCAGCTTGACGGCGTCGGGCTGCTCGCCCTGCTGGATTTCACCGCTGAACGTGAGGTTGAACCTGTTCACCCCGCGCTTGAGTCCCCTGTTGTGTGTCGTTGCAGCGTGCTGCTTATATTGCCTCGAAATTTACGGCGTTTGGTGTTGCTTTGCCAGCGCCGGCAGGGGAAATATTCATGATTCGGGAGTCGGCGGTGTGGCCGGTAGGGTCGAATTCATTCGACTTGGAGCGTTACTTTCAATGGCTACCTCGGTTCGCATCGAGAGCGAGGTTCCACGTCGAATGAATTCGACCCTACAGAGGTCAGGCGATGGCCATCAGTCCAGCACCTCGAAGGTGAGCCCCGCCGGCCCGGTCAGGCGCGGGAGGTAGTGTTCGCCGAGGGCAGAGGCCGGCGTCCAGAAGCCGCCCCCCACCGTGAGCGGGTCTTTCGCCAGGCAGACGGCGGACTCGGCGAGCATGCGCGAGGTGGAACCGTAGCCGGGGTCGAGGTCGCCGCGTACCTTCACTTTCGTGTCGTGGCTGCGGTCGGCGTGGTCGATACCGAGGAAAAAGGCCTCGTAGTAGCCGTTCTCGCGGGTCTCCCTCGACGGGCCCTCGCCGGGCTTGGGCAGGACGCGCTTTGCAATTGCCCGCAGCGGTCCGAGTGCGAGGGTCATCATGCCCATGCCGGTCGCGAGGCTGAGCATGCGCGCCTGCCCCTTCGAGGAATTCAGGACCGACTCGCTGTAACGGAAGTCCACGCCCCAGGGGTGGCCGAGCAGGGCGTTGCTGCGGCGCACCACCCGGGTATTGATCGCGGCCATCACGAAGGGCGAGGTCCACTGGCCGAAGTCCTCGTCGTACACGGGGCCGCGCTGGTCCGGTTTGTCGGGGCCGCTGCGCGCATCCGGCGGGCACAGGACGTAGGGGTCGGCCATGCGCTGCATCAGCGACGGGTCCTTGCGCGCCTCCTCCATCATCACCATCATGCTGGCGATCGTGCCGCCCGACGCGCCGCCGCGGCTGCCTCCCACGCGACCCTTCACCTCGTCGGCATACACGCCGTGACGCTCCCGCATCTGCTGCTGAACGAACCACACGCCCATGTCGAAGGGCACGGAGTCGAAACCGCAGGTATGCAGGATGCGCGCTCCGCTCGCCGCGGCACGCTCCTGGTACCTGGGTATCACCTCGGCCATCCACTGCACCTCGCCGGTCAGGTCGCAGTAGTGGGTGCCCGCGTCCACGCAGGCCTCCACCAGCGGTGTGCCGTAGAGTGCGTACGGGCCCACCGTGGTGCACACGACCGTCGTGCGCGCCGCCATCGACGCCAGCGAGGCGGGGTCGCTCGAGTCCGCCAGTATGACGGGCAGCTTGTCGGCGTCGGCACCGAGGTGCTCGCGCTTCACGGCGTCCAGCTTGCCCTCGTTGCGGCCGGCAACGGCCCAGGCGAGATCGCCGCCCACGCCATAGGTTGCCGCCAGATACTCCACCACCAGCGCTCCCGTGAAACCGGTTGCGCCCCACACAACGACATCGAATTCTCTGGCGGCCATGGACTGACTCCTGTTGTGGGGTTGGGGTACAGCTTACCCGCTGTTGTCCTGCCGGGTACGCGCCGGCCCGGGCGGACTGCCCCCGACTCCGTTAGTGAATGCCGTGCATCAGCTTTTTCAGCAGGGGCGAGAACAGCAGCAGGATCGCGCCCGCGCCGAGCCCGAGATACAGCAGGCCGTTGAACAGTTCGGTGTAACTCGCCAGGGCCGCGCCGATATCGGTCACGGCCCCGTCCACGGTGTGAATCGCGGCGAGCTTGGCGAGCTGCGCGGCCACGAACTCCGAGTAGGCGGTTGCCAGGAACCAGGCGCCCATCATCACGCCGACCACCCGCGGCACCGCCAGTTTCGTCACCGCCGACAAGCCGACCGGTGACAGGCAGAGCTCGCCGGTGGTGTGCAGGAGGTAGGCGAGCACCATCCAGTAGCCGGCGACGAGCCCGGATTCGTCCGGGTGCGTGGCGCCCCACACGAGCGCGCCGAAGCCGAGCCCCGCCTGGGCGATGCCCAGCGCGAACTTGACCGGCGTGCCCGGCTCGAGACCGCGCCTGGAGAGCGACATCCACAGCCACGCGAACAGCGGTGCAAAGAGGAAGATGAAGAACGCGTTGAGCGAGCCGAACTGGGAGGCGGTGAGTTCCACGCCGAAAATATTGCGGTCCATGACCCGGTCCGCGTACAGCGTCATCGACGCCGACGCCTGCTCGAACAGCGCCCAGAACACGACCGAGGACAGCGTCAGCACTATCAGCACGAACATCCTGCCGCGCTCGATCCGGTCGCACTGGGTCAGCAGGAACCAGGTGAGGCCGCCGAGGGTTGCCAGCGCGAGCGCATTCAGTGTGAAACCCACGGCGCCGTGAAACTGCAGCATCTGCCAGACCACGATGACGCCCGCCGCGGCCCCGATGTAAATCGCCCACTCGCGACTGAGCCCGACAGCGGTGCGCGCCTTGAGCAGCGCCGGGTCGGCGGGTTCCGCGAGTCCGTGCAGGTGTCTCTGGCCCCACAGGAACGTGATGAGACCCACGACCATGCCGATGCCGGCCGCCCCGAAACCGTAGCGCCAGCCGTAGGTCTCGCCGAGGTAACCGCACAGCAACGTGGCGGTAAACGCACCGATATTGATACCCATGTAAAAAATAGTGAAGCCCGGGTCGCGGCGCGGATCGTCCTGCGCATAGAGTCGCCCGACAATCGTGGAGATGTTCGGCTTGAGAAAGCCGACGCCCATCACGATCAGCGCCAGGGACAGGTAGAAGACCTGTAACGCGCCCTCGTCGCGCATGACGTCCTCGCCCACCCGGCGCGCCTGCTCCCCCTCGACGGCCATGCCGAGGTGTCCGAGGGCCAGCAGGATGCCGCCGAACACGACCGCCTTGCGCATGCCCAGGTAGCGGTCAGCGAGCAGTCCGCCGATGACGGGCATCGCATAGACAAGCGCCGCGTAGCTACCCAGCACTTCCAGGCCGCTCGCGTCCGTAAACAGGTGGTACTTGGTCAGGTAGAGCAGCAGGAGGTACTTCATGCCGTAGAAGGAGAAGCGCTCCCAGAGTTCGGTTGCAAAGCAGACGAAGAGCCCGGGGGGATGGCCGAAGAAGGCGGTATCGGAGTCGGCGGGGGAGGGGGCTGTGGCGGCTTCGCTCATGGTCGTCTGGTGTATTCAGGCCGGGTTGGATACCGCATTATAGGGCCCTGCGGGATCGAATTCATGCGAGCGCCGGTCCGCACCGCGACGTCACGCTGGCGACTGGATTCGATCCCGCGCTTGCCCGGCGGGCGACGGCGTCGGGGGTGCGCGGCGCGGGGCAACAGGTTATGCTTACGCGTTCCACAAGACCAACACATCCAGCGAGAATGCCAGTCGAGTCGAGTCGATCCCGTCAGATGTCCACGGGCCTGCCGGGGTGCGTGTCGCTGCTGCTCACAATGCTCGTCCTGGTGGGGTGTGGCGAGCCTCCGTGGAACAATCCGCACCCGGAAAACCCCGCCGGCGAGATCACCTACCAGTCGATGATATCGCCGCGCCCGCCGAAGCACCTGGACCCCGCGCGCTCCTACGCGTCGGATGAAACGTTGTTCATCGCGCAGATCACCGAACCGCCGTTGACCTACCACTTCCTGAAGCGGCCCTACGAACTGGTTCCGGGCGCGCTGGAGGACTTTCCACAGATAACCTACAGCGACGCCGACGGCCGCGCGCTCGACGGCGGCGACCCCGGCGTGGTCTTCGTGCACTACACGCTGCGCCTGCGTCCCGACCTGCGCTACGCGCCGCACCCCGCGTTTGCCCTGGACGAGCGGGGGCAACCGCTCTATCTCTTTGACAGCGCCGCTGCCGCAGCACAGTTCAGGAACCTGCCCGACTTCCCCGAGCGTGGCGACCGGCCGGTGCACGCCAATGACCTCGCGTACGCGATCAAGCGCCTGGCGGACCCCGCAATCGGCTCACCGATGCTCGGCTTCATGGCGCAGTACATACACGGCATGGCGGAGTTCACGGAAAAGCTGTCGGGTATCGAGCGCGACGGCTGGCTCAATCTCGACGACTACTCTATGTCCGGCCTCGAAGTGCTGGACCCGCTGACCCTGCGCATCACCCTGAAACAGCGTTACCCGCAGTTCGTGTACTGGCTCGCCATGCCGTTCTTCTCGCCGATCCCGATGGAGGTGGACCGCTTCTTCCACAACCCCGGCTTTATTGAACGCAACCTCACGCTCAACTGGTGGCCGATGGGTTCGGGGCCGTTCATGATGGTGAAGAACGACCCGAACAGCGAGATCATCCTGGAGCGCAACCCCAACTACCACCCGGACTTCTTTCCCACCGAGGGCGCGCCGGGCGACGCGGAGGCAGGTTTCCTGGCCGATGCAGGCAAGCCCGTCCCGTTTGTCGATCGCGCGGTGTTTCGCATTGAGAAAGAGAGCCTGTCGCTGTGGACCAAGTTCCTGCAGGGCTACTACGACCGCTCGGGTGAAGTGCATGCCCACACCACGGGCTACTACGACACCTCCTTCGTGGTCGGTCCGGACGGCATCTCGATGAGCGAGGAACTCAAGACGAAAGGTCTCACGATGTCACCCGACGTGAAGCCCGGGCTGTACTACTACGCCTTCAATATGCGCGACCCGGTGGTCGGGGGGTACACCGAGGATAAACGCAAGCTGCGCCGGGCGTTGCAGATCGCCTTCGACACCGAGGAGTACCTGAATATCTTCTACAAGGGCAATGCCGTTGCCGCGCACACGTTGATCCCGCCCGGCATTCCCGGGTACCTCGAGGGCGAGGAGGGGCTCAACCCCTACGTCTATGACTGGGTGGACGGCGAGGCGGTGCGCAAGTCTCTCGATGAGGCCAGGCGCCTGCTCGCCGAGGCGGGCTACCCCAACGGGCGCGATGCCCGGACCGGCGAACCGCTGAAGCTGTTCTTCGACGTGCAGTCACAGGCGGTCAGCAAGACCTCGATGAACTGGATGAACCGCGTCTTCGCCGAGGTGGGGGTGCAGATCGAGTACCGCCCCGCCGACTGGAACCGCACGCGGGAAAAACTGCTCACCGGCAACACGCAGATATTCTCTTTTGGCTGGCTCGCCGATTACCCGGACCCGGAAAACTTCCTCTTCCTGCTGTACGGCCCCGAGAGTCCCCTCGTGTGCAAGTGCGACGGCGCCAATCCCGCCAATTATGAAAACGAGGAATACGATGAACTGTTCCGTCGCATACGCGTATTGCCGCCCGGGGCCGAGCGCGACGCACTGGTAGCGCGCTCCGTGGAGCTGTGGCGTCGTGATGCAGTCTGGTTGTACAGCTATTTCCCCAAGGAAATTTTCCTCAACAACAGCTGGGTCACGAACACCAAGCGCCACGGCATCAGCAAGGCGACGCTCAAGTATGTAAGGATCGATGATGCGCAGCGCAGCCGCCTGCGGCGCGAGTGGAACCAGCCGGTGACCTGGCCGCTCTTTGCGGGAGGCGCGCTGTTTGCCGGACTCGTGCTGCCCGGCGTCGTCGCGTATCGCCGGCGACAGAACGAAACAGCGACAACGCAGGAGCGCTGAGGAAATGCTTGCCTACATCGTGCGCCGCCTGCTGTACGCCATCCCTATCCTCATCGGCGTCAACCTGCTGACGTTCACCCTGTTCTTCGTGGTCAATTCCCCCGACGACATGGCGGTCTCGCAACTGGGTGAGAAGTACGTGACGCCGGACGCCATCGAGGCCTGGAAACAGAAGAACGGCTATCACCTGCCGCTGTTCGTCAATGGCGAGGCGGAGGGTCTCGGCACCCTGACCGAGACCATCTTCTATACGAAGTCGGTGAAGCTGTTCGCCTTCGACTTCGGGCGCTCCGAGAGCGGGCGCGACATCACGACCGATGTCCGCACGCGGATGCGGCCGAGTCTCGCCGTGGCGCTGCCGACCTTCATCCTGGGCATCTCGGTCAACATCTGCGTGGCCCTGCTGGTGGTGATGTTCCACGCGACACGGCTGGATCGCTTCGCGGTGATGGTATTCGTGGCGGCGATGTCGATCTCGACGCTGTTCTATATTATCGGCGGCCAGTACCTCGTGGCGAAGACGTGGCAGCTCGTGCCGATCTCGGGCTACCACACCGAGGGGCAGGTGTGGAAATTCCTTATACTGCCGGTGATGGTGGGCGTGATCAGCGGTATCGGCGCCGGCGCGCGCTGGTATCGCACCCTGTTCCTGGAGGAGGCGAACCAGGATTACGTGCGCACGGCGCGCGCCAAGGGCGCGAGCGAGCTGCGCATCCTGTTCCGCCACATCCTGCCCAACGCGCTGATACCCATTCTCACCGGCGTCGTGGTGGTGATCCCCTCGCTGTTCATGGGCAGCCTGCTAATCGAGGCCTTCTTCGGTATTCCCGGCCTCGGCAGCTACATGCTGGACGCCATCCGCTCGCAGGATTTCGCCATTGTGCGCTCGATGGTGTTCATCGGTTCCATCCTCTACATCATCGGCCTGATCCTCACGGATATTTCCTACACCTGGGCCGACCCGCGCGTGAGGCTCAACTGAACGCATGAAGTACGTTCTCCTGTGGTCCGACGCGCTCGTGTTCCTACTCGCCGTGAGCATCGCGGTGTTTTTCTGGCGCCTGCGACGCGACCCGCAGAACCGCGAGCGCTGGTCCCAGGTCTTCGGCACCCGGCTCGGGATGGTCACGTTCACCGTGATCCTGGCCTACGTGGCCGTGGCGCTGTTCGACTCTATCCATTTCCGCAGGGCGCTCGAGCCGGTTCCGGGGGCACCCGCGGGCGAGGTGTTCTACGACAACCGCGTGACCAGCGTGCTCGATGTCATGCTCGACGGCATGGGCGAGCGCTTCGAGCGCACCTATTCCGCGCCGTTTGCCCTGAAGTCGTTCGAGAAGTTCAACATGAAGGACGAACAGGGCAGGGCGTATCGCGACTACCCGCCGCTCAAGTACGGCGGGGTGCACCTCGACGACCCCGCGGACCGGACCCGGGATATACTGCAGCGCAGCGGTGCGGCCCTGCTGAAGGGCCTCGTCCTCGCCGCGCTGGTCATCCTGCCGCAGTGGCTGTGGCTGCGCGCCAGCCCCTACCCCTGGTGGGGTTCCTGGCTCGTGCAGGCCGCGGTCATCTGCCTGGGCACCTGGCTCGTGGTGATCAGTCGCCACTACCACGTACTGGGCACGGACCTGGGCGGTACCGACGTCGCCTACCTGAGCCTCAAGGGCATACGCACCGGTGTGCTGCTCGGTACGCTGGCAACACTCATCATGTTGCCCATCGCGGTGTCCCTCGGCGTGATGGCGGGATACTTCAAGGGCTGGGTGGACGACGTGGTGCAATACCTCTACACCACGCTGAGTTCCATACCCGGCATCCTGCTCATCGCCGCCTCGGTGTTGTTGTTTCAGGTCTATATCGATCTCAATCCCGACTACTTCGCGATCGGCATGGAAAAGGCTGACGCGCGGTTCGTCGCGCTGTGTTTCATTCTCGGGGTCACAAGCTGGTCCTCGCTGTGCCGCCTCATGCGCGCGGAGACACTGAAAATCAGCCAGCTCGAATACGTGCAGGCGGCGCATGCCTTCGGTGTGAGCCACCTGCGCATTATCGGCCGCCACATCCTGCCCAATGTCGTGCACATCATCCTGATCACCTTCGTACTGGACTTCAGTGCGCTGGTACTGGCGGAGGCGGTGCTGTCGTATATCGGTGTCGGCATCGACCCGGAGATGGCGAGCTGGGGCAACATGATCAACGGCGCGCGCTTCGAACTGTCGCGCCAGCCACCGGTGTGGTGGACACTCAGTGGCGCGTTTTTCTTCATGTTCGCGCTGGTGCTCGCCGCCAACCTGTTCTCCGACCTCGTGCGCGATGCGTTTGACCCGCGCAGCAAAACCAGGAGCCCGCGCCCGTGACCGGCGAAGTCGCCATGAGTGTGCAGAACCTCTCGGTGCAGGTGGTCGAGACGGGCGAGACAGTGGTGAACGATGTGGGATTCAAGCTGTTGCCCGGCCGCATCTTCGCCCTGGTAGGGGAGTCCGGCTCGGGCAAGTCCGTGACGTCGCTGGCCACCATGCGGCTGCTGCCCGGCGCGCTGCAGATCACCGGCGGCAGCGTGCAGGTGGGCGGGGAGGACCTGTTCGGCCTGCCCGAGGCGGCGATGCGCACCGTGCGCGGGCGCAAGGTCGCGATGATTTTCCAGAATGCCATGTCGGCGCTGAACCCGGTGCAGACGGTCGGCGAACAGGTCGCGGAGACGCTGCGCCTGCACAAGGCCCTGCGCGGGAATGCGCTCACGGAGCGGGTCTTGCAATTATTTGCAGAGGTGGGTATTCCCGATCCGCGGCAGCGCTACAGCTTCTACCCGCACCAGCTCTCCGGCGGGCAGCAGCAGCGGGTGATGATCGCCATCGCGCTGGCCTGCGACCCCGACATCCTGATCGCCGACGAGCCCACCACCGCGCTCGATGTGACCATCCAGGAGCAGGTGCTGCAGCTCATCCGGGGTCTCACCCGGTCGCGCCGGCTCGCCGTGCTGCTGATCACCCACGACATGGGCGTGGTGCGCAACACGGCGGACGATGTCGGCGTGATGTACCGCGGCGAGATTATCGAGCGCGCGGCGGTTGATGATTTTTTCCACAACCCGAAAGAAGAGTACAGCCGGCAACTTATCAGCGCGTTGCCGGACCTGCACACGTTCCGCGCCGCGCAGCGCAGCGACGCGCTGCTCGCGCTGCAGGACGTCGAAGTGCACTTTCCCATTCGCAGGGGCGTGCTGCAGCGCGTGGTGGACTACACGCGTGCGGTGGACGGGGTGAGCCTGGCCATCGGGCGCGGCGAGACCTATGTGCTCGTGGGTGAGTCCGGCAGCGGCAAGACCACGCTGGGCCGCGCGGTCCTCAACCTGCAGCCCGCGACGGCCGGGAGTATCCGCTTCGACGGCGCGCCGATCCACGCATTGACGCGCAAGGCCATGCTGCCCTACCGCAA
>JAUIEP010000110.1 GCA_030428835.1 Gammaproteobacteria bacterium
GGCCCGGTGAAACACGCGTCCATAGAAGCCTACCGCGAGCGGGTGGCACAACTGCGCGCGGCATTCGACGCACCGCCACGGGTCGCGGACGACGGACCCGACATCGTGCGGAGCGTGCAGGTGTAGTTCACGTACAAGTGACGAGGGAGAAAGCGATGGACCCGGTGCTGGTAGACGAGGGCGACGACATACTGACGCTCACGCTGAACGAACCCGACACGCTCAACGCCATGAGCGCCACACTGGCGCAGGCCTTCCTCGAGGCCGTGGAGTTCGCGGCGGACCCGGCACAGTCCTTCCGCTGCCTCGTGATCACTGGCGCAGGGCGCGGTTTCTGCTCCGGCGGCAACGTGGGAATGATGCGCGGCGACGGTGACGGCGGCGGCGGTATCCGCCTCGCGACGCACCACCACCGCGTCATGCAGTTGCTGCGCGACCTGCCCTACCCCATCGTCACCGCGGTCAACGGCCCCGCCGCGGGACTCGGCTTCTCCTACGCGCTGGCAGGCGACCTCATCGTCGCGGCCCGCTCCGCCTTCTTCCTGGCGGCCTTCCGCAACGTCGGCGTAACGCCGGACGGCGGGCTGACCTGGACGCTGCCCAGGATCGTGGGCTGGGCGCGCGCGAAGGAGCTGCTGCTGCTGGGCAACCGCCTGGGCGCCGAGCAGGCGCTGGAATGGGGGCTGGTCTCGCGCGTGATCGACGATGAACACTTCGCCGACGCCGTGCGGGAACTCGCGCTGCAGGTGGCGGCAGGCCCGACGAAGGCCCTGGGAGGGATTCGCTCGCTGCTAGCGGAGAGCTGGGAAAACGGTTTCGATGCCCAACTGCAGGCCGAGGAAGCGCTGCAACTGGAGGCCTTTACGACCGCCGACGCCAGGGAAGGTGCAATCGCCATGCTGGAAAAACGCAAGCCTCGCTTCGAGGGGCGTTAGCGCGACGCCTGTGCCCGCCGCGCGGCGCGGCGCACAGGTGCCGGGTGCATGCGCACCCTCAGAAGTTGTAAGCGTTGTTCACTCCCCAGGTGCGCGGCGCCCCCCAGTTGTACAGGGCCGTGCCGAGCTGGCTCAGGACCGTCTGGCCACCGACCACGTACTCCTCGTCCGTGGCATTCTTGAGGTAGAGCGACAGGTCCACGCCGGAGCCCAGCACGGAGCGCCAGTCGACCTGGTAGTTCTGCACATCGTAGGAATCCTGCTTGCGCACGGAGTTCTCCACCTCGTCCGGCACCGCCGGGCTGGTATTCACGCGCAGCATCTCGCTCTGGTAGTAGATGTTGCCCTGCAGTGAGATCTCGCCGATCGAACTGTCCAGCGGCAGCGTGTAGCGCACCGTCGCGGTGAGTTGCGTATCCGGGATCCAGAGGAACTGCGTGCCGGACAGGTCCGTCGGCTCGCCGATGATGGACACGGTGGTCTCATCGAGGTACTCGTCGTACTCGGTGTCCACGTAGGCGTAATTGAACGACACGTTGAGGCCATCGACGGGCGCCAGGGACAGCTCCAGGTCCACGCCGCGAATCGTGGCCTCGGCGGCATTGGAGGTGATGGTGAGCAGGTTGGCCGCCCCGGTCGGGTCCGGTATGGCCGTGGTGCGCTGGATGTCATCGTAGTCCTGCTGGTAGACGGCCAGGTTGCTGCGCACCGGCATGTCCCCGAGGCTCCAGTCGGATTTCACGCCGAGTTCATAGGTGATGACCTTCTCCTCGTCGAACGGCTCAAGTTCCTCGGGCGTGTACGCGCGCAGGTTGAAGCCGCCGGCACGGTAACCGGTTGCGATCGAGGCGTAGCCCATCGTCGCATCCGTGAAGCGGTAGGTCGCGTTCGCCAGCCAGGTGGGCGCGGACCAGTCCTCGTCGTTCTCCTGCGCACAATTGTCTTCCGGCAGGAAGTCACCGGCGCTGGTCCGGTTGATGCAGGGATTGGCCAGCGTCTCGTTCCTGTTGATGACGCTCATCTCGCGCTCATCCCAGGAGTTGCGCGCGCCGAGCGTCACGGTCCAGTCCTCGCCGATGGCGTAGGTGCCCTGCAGGAATACGGCGGCGGACCTGTTCTTCGCCCTCGAGACCTTGACGAGCAGCCCGCGCGGATTGTCGGTATTGGTAATGTCCGTGCCGTCCATCTCGTAGTAGTAAAGGCCCGCAATCCAGTCCAGTCGTTCCGCGAGGGCCTGCCCCTGGACCTGGAACTCGTTCGAGTACGACTCCGCGTCCACGCTGTTGGGATTGCCGACGGGAGTGCCCACCAGCGCCAGTCCCGTACCGTCGACGTCCAGGGTTTGCTCGTGCCGTACATCGCGGAAGCCGAAAATGTTTTTCAGGGTCACGGCGTCCAGTTCCCAGGTCGTGGTGTTGGTGACAAACCATGACTCGACTTCGTCGAAGTGATCGGCGTTGTCAGTCTCCACTTTCCACGGGTCGTCCAGCGCAACCTGGTCCGCGATGGCGCCGCTTGCTATCGATGCGAGCACGACGGCGCCCAACGGGCTCGCCGGGTTGACGGCCGCCACATTCGGCCGGCGCCCGATCGGGTCGGAGTCGTCCCAGTTGACGATGGTGTGGTTCTCCAGCGTGTCGGTGACCGCCGCCACCAGCGACAGGCGCAGCGAGCGGGAGCTCTCGTCCCAGACCTCGTCGATGCCGCCCCGGTCGCTGTAGAGGTTGTCCTGGTAGCCGTCCCGCTCGACCATCTTGCCCGACAACCGGAACTGCAGGGCCTCGGTGGCAGGCGCATCAACGCCGAACTCCGCCTCGAACAGGTCGTAGTCGCCAAGGCCCAGCCGGGCATACCCGCCGAACTCGTCACCCGGGCGGGCGGGTGTAATGAGGATGGCGCCCCCGGTGGAGTTGCGCCCGAAGAGCGTACCCTGGGGCCCCTTCAACACCTGCACGTCCTGCAGGTCGAACAGCGCGATGTTGGCGCCGTCCGAGGGCGCGATGACCACCTCGTTGAAATAAAACGGCGCCGCCGGTTCCAGGTGGATAAGCGCCTCCGTGGGGCGCTGCCCGCGCAGCGCGACCACCGGCGCCTGGCCGCTGGCGCCGGACTGCATCACGCGCAGTCCCGGCGCGTGATACTGGATGTCCTCGAGGTACGTGATGTTGTTCTCGCGAGCGTAATCGCCCGACAACGCGGTGATGGCGATGGGTACGTCCTGCAGTTTCTCTTCCCGGCGGCGGGCCGTGACCACCACCTCCTCCAGCACGAGACCCTGGGCGATCGCTGCGGGGCTCGGCCCCGTCAGGCAGCTTGCCAGTACCAGTGCCGTTACTGCGATTTTAATGTTCTTATCGGGTTTCATTGCAGTTACCTCCTCACGGAGCGGCCGGTTTCGGCTTGCTGAACATCGCTTTCAATCCCTCGGTGAAGTCAAACTCGATGTTCGACAGCTTGCCCGGGAAAGGGAGGCCGGACTGCGCGCCGTGCAGAACGGTCGAGCCGTGGTCGACGCCGATATCGAACGTCTCGGGTATGCCGAAGGTGATGGGCATGGCGAGCTGCAGACGGCCGCTGGCGATTTCCTCGCCGTCCGCGCGCACCACAATATCGTGGTCGGGCGATGTGCGGCTGTTGGTGAACGACAACTCCAACTCCGTCGTTCCGGGCTGCAGTGCACGCGCCGCAACCAGTTCGCTGCTGTCGCCGGCCAGCGTATTGAGAATCACGGCGGGCCTGCCCTCCTTCAGGTAGAAGCCGACACCGCCCAGCCCTCCCCCGTAGGCGAATATGGGGCCCGTCACCCCGGACTCGCGTAGCTCCAGCCGCGCTCGCAGGGTGTAGCTCACCGCGTGCACGGGCGGGGCGACGAAGGCCGGCACGTTGCTGATGGGTGCGGCGTAGCGCCACTTGCCCTTGCGCAACGCAAGCGCCTGGCTGCCCTTGCGCAGTGCCTCCCGCTTGCCCTCGACCATGTTGCCGATGGGCTTGACGTTGTAGCGCTCGGCCTGCTCATCGAACAACCTGTCGAGCGCCGCGACCTTGTCCGGGTACTGCGCTGCGAGGTCCGTGGTCTGGCCCGGGTCCTTGCGCACGTCGTACAGCTCCCACGGCTCGTCGATCGGACGGTCCTGGTCAATTTCCCAGGTCTGCACGCGGTGCGTGGTGGCGATTGTCCAGCCCTGCGCCCACAGGCTCTTGTTGCCGTACATTTCGAAGTACTGGGCCTGCTTGCGGTCGGCCGCATCCGGCTCGGTGATGCTGTAACGAAAGCTCAGCCCCTCCATGGGCTGTTGCGGTACGTTGTTCACGGTCGCGGCGAGCGGCACGGAGGCGAGGTCCATGATCGTCGGGGCGACGTCGGACACGTGGACAAACTGCTGGCGCAGTTCACCGCGCGCCGCGATGCCCGCCGGCCAGGACACCACCAACGGCACGCGAATTCCCCCTGCATGCGCCGTCTGCTTGTAGTACCTGAACGGCGTATTGCCCGCCACCGCCCAGCCGAAACTGTAGTGCGGGAAGGTTGCCGGGCCGCCCCAGTCCTCGTAGAAACGCATGTTGTCCACCACACTCGCGCGCAGGCCGGACCCGAGAAAGGCCTCGTTATAGAGTCCGTGGTAGATGCCCTCTGCGCTGGCGCCATTGTCCGAGGTGACGATCACCAGCGTGTCATCCAGTTCGCCCTTCGCCTGAAGCGCGTCGAGTATGCGACCGAACTGCTCGTCGGCATGGGACAGCGCCGCGGCGAACACTTCCATCTGGCGCGCGTAGAGCTTCTTCGCCTCGTCGTCCAGCGAGTCCCACGGCGGCATACCTTCCGGCCGCGGCGCCAGCACGGCGCTCGCAGGTATCAAACCCTGTGCCTTCTGGGCGCTGAGGATGCGCTCGCGCGCCTCGTCCCAGCCCATGTCGAACCTGCCGCTGTAGCGCTCGATCCAGGCTTTGGGCGCGTGGTGCGGCGCGTGCGCGGTACCGGTGGCCCAGTACATGAAAAACGGCGCCCTGGGCGCGGTCGCATCGCGCGAGGTAATCATGGCGATAGCCTCGTCGGCCAGGTCGTCGTTGAGGTGATAATCGGGTGTGTCGGGCCGGGCCACCGGGGTCAGGCCGCGGATGAGCACGGGGTTCCAGTTATCGGCGTCCGCGGCGAGGAACCCGTAGAAGCGGTCGAAGCCCTGACCCGCCGGCCACTGGTTGAAGGGACCGGCGGGGGACGCCTCCTCCGAGGGCAGGTGGTCCCATTTGCCGAGGGCGAACGTGCGGTAACCCGCCTGCTTCAGGTTGTCGGCGACAGTGCCGGCTGAGGGCGGGATCCGCGCATCCCACCCCGGGAACGGCCTGGCCGCGGCGGCGTGACCGCCGATGTGCAGGCTGTGTGAGTTGCGGCCGCCGAGCAGCGCCGCCCGGCTGGCGGAGCAGATCGGCGTCGTATGAAAGTTGGCGTAGCGCAGACCGGACGCGGCGAGCCGGTCGATATTGGGTGTCTCCACCAGGCCGCCGTAGCTGGAAAGCTGCGCGAAGCCGACGTCATCGAGCATCCACACCAGTACATTCGGTTGTCTGGCCGCAGTCGTCTCGTCCGGGGCTGCCGCCGCCCCGGCGGCAAACACGGCGGTCAACAGCCAGATGGCGAGTTGTGGCGAGAAGGCCCGCGGTGGTACGGCACTAGTGGGCATGGGAAATTCCTCCGGCAAATGCCTGCATGAAGATCACTGGGTTACGCTTCCGCGGAGCTGCGGGCGCCGTCACGATAACTTGTTGCCGCCTGCTGCGAGCAGCGCGGCGGCGGCCATGCGCAACGCATCGAAAAACAACGTCTTGCGCAGGGTTGAAGGTGCCCTCTGCGTAGTGCCGTGATCGATGGTGTGCAGGGTCGTGCTGACAATGACCGACGCGATATACATACGCTCCTGGAATAATCGGTCCGCCATCTCGGGCATCAGCGCGTGCATGTCACCCACGATTTTTTCGGTCACCGGATAGTTATCGCGCACACTGCCGCGCAGTTCACCGCGACCGGCGCGGATCAACTGGGAAAGAAACCCGGCATAGCTGTGGCGGCCCTCGTTGTCCTTCTGCTCGTACAACGGCCACCAGAAGACATACAGCAGGTGCTCCATATCGCGCCGGTTCTTTTTCGTACACTGGCGATAGAGTTCCTCGCGCCGCGCCTCGAGCAGGGGCAGGCGATACTCGAGAATCGCCTGGATCAGGTCCGTCTTGGTGCCGAAGTGGTAGCCGATGATGTTGGTGTTGGAAGAACCGATCGCGACTCCTATCTGCCGCAGCGATACCGCGTCGATGCCCTCCTCCGCGAATAAAGACTCTGCGCATTCGATAAGCCGCAACCGCGTCTGCTCCCCGCGCGGCTCGGCACGCGAGTTGTCGGGGGTCTTATTCGCCATGACGGCAATACAGCGCGGCGACGCGCGCGGTTATTCCTGGCAGGGGCAGGTTGTGGGGTTTGGTCATGGTTGGCTCGCTGCGGGCGCAAGGCCTCTCGAATTATTCTCGCAGCAGCCAAAATAATGCATATGCGTTATTAACGCAAGTACATTAATTTCCCCGGGTGAGCGGGGCCGGGGCTTGTCAGCCGACGGGCTCCCGCGGGGGCCGCTTCGCGTCGCGCCACTCCTGGCGGTTGGCCGCGCAGATCGCCTCGGCCTTCTCCCACCACCCCGCGCTGTTGACCAGGTTGACGAAATTGAAGCGGGTCTCGTGGCGTATCTCCAGCACCTCCACGCCCTCCGGACCGGGAACATAGGTGTAGGGCACATCCGCGGGCACGAAGAAGCAGTCCATGGGGCCCAGCTCCTGCGTCCCGAGTTTGAGTGTGCCGGCCACGATGTAGTACATGCAGTCCGAGTCGTGGGAATGGCGCATCAGCGGGTATTCCTTTTTCAGCCAGGCGTGGGTCAGCGCGAAGCCGGGCAGGTCCACCAGTACCTTGATCTCGTCGCCCTCGATGTAGCCGGCTTCCACCAGTCGCATCAGGCCCTGCGACTGCGACTCCGACATGGGGGCCAGCGGCATGCACTGCGCCTCCACCAGGCCGGGCGCATCGGCCGCCCGGTAGATTTTCATTTTGCCGTCGTGTGCTTTGCTGTCCGCCATGTCAGCCTCCAGTGGTCGTCGCTGCGCCGGGCAGCCTCGTCAGTGCCGCGCCCATGCGCGTGTTCGCCATCGGCGTGACGCCGAACAGCGACTGTGTGTGCGAATCCATGCCGGCCTGCACCCCGGGCGGCAGGCAGAGCGCCCAGTTCACCTGCGGCCGGATGAAGTCGGTGGAGTAGTACGCGAACAGCATGCGGCGCTGCTCGTCCCGGGTGATGTTGCTGCCGGAGGTGTGCCAGAGGCGCCCCTCCATCGCGATGAAGGAACCGGCCGGCGCCTCGAAGGGCAGCGTGCGCTCGAGCGCGTCTTCCGGCACCTCGTCGGCGTGCAGGTAGCGGTGGCTGCCGGGCAGGTAGCGCGTGGCGCCGTTGTCCGCGTGCACGTCGTCCAGGCACCAGATCACGTTCATGGCCCAGGGCTGCGGCCACGGTGGCGGCACCACGAGGGCCTGGTCCGAGTGCAGGTTCATCGACCCCGAACCCGGCAGCGCGGTGTTGGCGGTGAAATTGGAGATGATGAAATGCTCGCCGATCGTCGCCGTCACGGCCGCGAGCGCGTCCTCGCGCAACAGCAGCTCGATGAACACCGGGTCGATCGCCGGCAGGTTATTCACGCGCAGGTTGCGGTCGTTCGGGTCCAGCGTCGCGATGTGCGTACCGCCCCAGGCCTCGCGGGTGAGTTCGACGCCACGCGCGAGTCCCGCGCGGGCGCGCTCCAACTCCTGCGCCGACAGCGCCTCCTCCACGATGAAGAAGCCGTGTTCGGCGATTTCGCTGACCATCACGTCACGATTCATGGGCGTCTCCTGTTGCAAACGACTCGCGCAAAGCTCACTCGGGCGACAGCCCGTGCACCAGCCCGAAGCCCGAGGACTTGTAGCCCAGCAGCGTGAGCATCTCGTCCGAGCCGAACTGGCGGATCTCGGGCCGCAGCGACAGGAACCAGTTCTCCTGCGTGCGCACATACGTCTTGGTATACCAGGCGAAAATACCCGCGCGCGTCACATCCGGCGTGGTGTTGGCGCCGGTCTGGTGCCACAGGCGACTCTCGAACACGATCGCGGCGCCGGCCGGCGCCTCCAGCGCCACGGTGGGCGTGCCGTATTCGTCCGCCCCGACCGCGCGATTGAACGCGTGACTGGCGGGCACGATCCGCGTCGCGCCGTTATCGGCAGTAAAATCATCGATGGCCCAGGCGACATTCAGGCCCTGCGGCCCGTCCGCCGGCCACGGCTCGGCGAGAAACGTCTGGTCGGCGTGCAACACCCCGCCGGCGCAGCCGGGACTGCAGATATTGGCGGAGATATTGCCGAGCAACGCGGGCCAGCCCAGCACCTCGCGCACAAACCGCAGCGCGACAGGGTGCACGACAAGGTCCTCGAACAGCGGATCGCGGCTGAGCACATTCCAGATGCGCTGGTTGGCCGATGAATCACCGAGGTCGAGCGCGAACGCCTCGACCTCCCGCCCGCGACTACGGTCGGACGCCGCCGCGGCGTACAGCGCATCGCGCGTGCGCTGCAAGGTGTCGCCCACCAGTACATCGGGCACCACAGTGAAACCGTAGCGGCGCAGGTTGGCGATGCCCTCCTGCAGATCGGTGGTCGGCGAAGGTAGTGATTCCAGGTCGGGTGCTGCCAGGTCTGTCATGCCAAATCCCGAGAATTGCGACAATGTCTACCGAGGCCTTTATGGCTCGGGAGTACATAATCAAGGATAGCTGACAAACTGTCAATTTCCGCCAGTGTGGGGCGGAGGCCAAAACGAGGAGTACGGGCGCTTATCGGCCAGCGGGGGCGTCTGGCGACAGGGATGTCGCCAGCCGAGCCTGTACAGGGACGTACGCTTTTTGGCGCGGCAGGCGTCCCTGGTCCCCGCTGGCCGGTAAGCGCCCGTGCTCCGTGCAGCGGGAACAGTTCCAAAGAGAATGTTGCAAAAAAACTAAAGGGTGGGAAATGGCACCCGAGCCACATCAGTCACCACTGACGATTTCGCCAAACTCCTCATAGACCAGCGCCACGGCACCCTCGGTATCGATACAGTCCGACATACGAATCCGCCCGTCACCGGCCGCCTCGCCAAGCTGCGCGAGCACGGCATCGATGTCGTCGGTCTCGATCTCATAGATCGACATATACGCGTGGGCATCGCCCTCTTTCAGCGACCGGGCAAAACGAAACCGCCGCGCAGAGTGAATGCCATCGAGCGCGACAAGATCGCCCAGGTGCGTGTCCTGGTACCACGCGTTGTACTCCTCCTCGCGCCCCGGCGTGGGATTGCTGAAGACCACCATCTTGTAACGCCGCAGTTGACTCACGATCAGTCCCGCCCCTCCTCCGGTGCGCCGCCGAAGTTCGGTTCGCGCTTTTCGCGCAGCGCGGTAATGCCCTCGCGATGATCGGCGGAACGCACGCTGATGGCCTCGTAGGCGATGCCGGCGTCCATGACCGCGTTGGCGGCGCGCTTCAGTTCCAGGTTGAGCAACACCTTCGTCCAGCGCACCGCGTTGGTGGACCCCTTGAGCAGTTTCGCGCAGAACGCCGCCACCGCGTCGTCAAGTTCCTCGGGCGGCAACGCGTGATTGACCAGCCCGATCTCCGCCGCTTTCACCGCGCTGAGCAACTCGCCGGTGAGCAGGTATTCCTTGGCGCGCGGCAGGCCCACGAGCTGCGGCCAGATGACCGCGCCGCCGTCGCCGGCCACGAGGCCGAGCGCGACATGCGGGTCGCCGATCTTCGCCTTCTCGGAGGCGAACACCACGTCGCACAGCAGCGCCAGCGTGGCACCGAGGCCGACGGCGTGGCCGTTCATGCGGCACACCAGCGGCTTGTCGAGGTCGAGCATCGCGAACACGATGCGCTTGGCCAGGCGCACCTCCTCGTCGAACAGGTGTGGGTTGGTGGCGTTGTTCCACATGTGATCGAGGTTGCCGCCGGCGGAGAACGCCCTGCCCGCGCCGGTGAACACCACCACGTCCGAGTCCGGGTCGCGCGCGGCGAACGGGAAGACCTCCGCCAGTTCCTCGTGCATCGCGAGGTTGATGGTGTTCATCGCCTCGGGCTGGTTGAGCGTGATCGTCAACAGCCGCCCGTCGCGGGCAAGCTCCAGGGTCTCGTACTGCGGCAACGCCGCTGCGCTCTGGCTCATGTGGTGGCGGGTTCCTCGGCCGGTTGCTCGTCTGCCGTCGCGCCGCTGTCAGCGGCGGCGACATCGTCCATCGCAATATAGGCAAAAACCATCGCCGGGCCAATGGTGCCGCCGGCGCCGGGATAGCGGTTGCCGAAGGGATTGCCCGAGTTGTTGCCCGCCGCGTACAGGCCGGGTATGACCTGGCCCTGCGTGTCGAGCACGCGACCGCGCGCGTCCGCCTTGAGGCCGCCCTTCGTGCCGAGGTCGCCCGAATTGATCGGCACCGCGTAGAACGGCGGGCGATCGATGGGGCCGAGGCAGGGGTTGGGCGTCACCGTGGGATCGCCGAACATGCGGTCGTAGTCGTTGCCGCCGCGGCCGAACTGCTCGTCGACGCCGGAGCGCGCGAAGCCGTTCATGGCGCTGACCGTCGCGGCCAGCTTCGCGGCGGGCACATTGATCTTGCCCGCGAGTTCCGCGAGGCTGTCGGCCTTGAAAATATAATGGTCCCAGCGATCCACGCCCACCCGCCAGTCCGGCATGATGATCGACGGCATGAAGCCGCCGGCGGTGAACTTGTCGCGGAAGGTCGCGTCGAACACCAGCCAGCAGGGCGTGTTGGCGCCGGTCGCAAGCTGGTCGGCCACCATGGCCTCGCCGAACTCGTCGTAGCTGCACGCCTCGTTGACGAAGCGGTCGCCGTTGCGATTGACGCACACGCTGTGCGGGCGGCCGACATCGAAGGCGGCCTGGTGGATCTCCTCGAAGTTGGACGTGCGCGGCGTGGGCATGTGCATGGTGGGTATCCACCAGGCGTCGCCCGTGTGTTCCGTATCAGCGCCGATGCGCTCGCCGGCCAGCAACGCCTCGCCGCGGTTGCCGTCCTCCGGCGAACTGCTGTGCCGCGTGAGGCCGGGCACGGGCAGGAAGCGGTCGCGCAGCGCCTGGTTCCACTCGAAGCCGCCGGCGGCGAGCATGACCGCGCGTGTCGCCGCGATGTCGTAGCGCCGCCCGAAGTTGCTCACGGTGACGCCGCGCACGGCGCCGTCTTCGACTAGCAGTTCCTCCAGCTTTGTCTCCAGGCGCACCTCCACGCCGCGCTTGAACACCTCGTCGTAGAGGTAGCCCATCAGCGCCGCGCCCTGTGTGAAGCGGCGGTCGCGCGCGCCGATGCGGCGCGTGCCGAAATCCGTCCAGTAGCGCCACAGGATCTTGAGGAAGGCCTGGATCCAGCCCGGCCCGCGGGCCGAGATGGCGAAGAACTCGGGCAGGTCCAGTGAGTAGCGGCGGAACAGCTTGAAGCGGGTGTACTGCTCGCGCATCAGCGGGAACATCCTGCCGAGGCGGCGGCCGTCGAACGTGTCGCAGACCACGGAGCGGTCGGCGCGCGCGCCGGGCAGCTCCGGGAAGTAGTCGGGCCACACGCCGGCCCCGATCGGCAGGCCGAGGGATTGCAGGAAAGACGCCATCTGCGGCGCACCGTCCACGTAGGCCTCGAGCCGGTCGCGCTGCACCGGCACATCGATCAGCGCTTCGAGGTACTGCATGGCCTGCTCGCGGCTGTCGTCGCCGGGCGCGAGCTGGTGATTGGGCAGCCACATCACGCCGCCGGAGGTCGCGGAGGTGCCGCCGTACTTGTGCGCCTTCTCCACGATCAGTACCGACAGCCCGTTGCTGGCGGCGCGCAGGGCCGCCATCGCCCCGGCCGCGCCGGAGCCGACCACCACCACGTCGTAGGTTTCACCTGCATTCATTCGCTTTTCTCCCGCTTCATTTCGGCCCATGCGCAAAGCACTACTGCGGCGGCGCCACGACGACGCGCAGGCCGTCCATCGCCTCGCTGAGCAGCACCTGGCAGCCCAGCCGGCTGTTGTCCTGTACGATATGCGACACCCCTTCGAGTGTCATCTCCTCCAGCACGTCCGGCTCGCCCAGCACCGCCTGCCAGTCCGGCTCGACGTACACGTGACACGTGGCGCAGGCGCAGCTCCCGCCGCACTCGCCGATGATGCCGTCCACGTCTTTCGTACGCGCCGTTTCCATCAGCGATATGCCCGTCACGGCATCGTCGATGACGACCTCGCTGCCGTCGCGCTGGATAAAAGTTACTGTGATCGTCGGCATGCTATCTCCCCCCGTGCGGCCGGCTCACGACTGCAGTGCGCGCTCGCGCGCCTCGAACAGCTCGCGCAGGTGGTTGACCGGGTCGCCCGCCGTGATGCCGCCGTCGATGGGCAGAACCACGCCGGTGATCTGCGCGGAGGCGTCGGTGGCGAGGAACAGCACGGTGCGCGCCACGTCCTCCGGGCGTCCGTGGCGCTTGAGCGGCTGGTTGGAGTCCCACACCGGCGCCAGCGCCTCGCGCACCTTCACCATCTGCTCCTCGCTCATGCCGGGAATCGTGAACGCCGTGAGCGGCGTGCGGATGTGCCCCGGCGCCAGGCAGTTGACGCGGATGTTGTACTCGGCGAGGTCGATCGCGATGCACTTGCTCATGTGGATCAGCGCCGCCTTGCTGGCGCGGTAGGACATGAGCGCCTGCCCCGGCAACACACCGGCGATGGAGGCGTTGTTGATGATAATCCCGCCGCCGCGCTGCGCCATGTGGCGCGCGGCGGCCTGGCTGCCCGTCATCGCGCCGTACAGGTTGATGTCGATGACCTGGTGGAAGTCGGACAGGTCGTCGTCGAGGAAGCGCGGGTGCTGCGCGCCGGAGATGCCCGCGTTGTTGAACATGATGTCGAGGCCACCGAATTCCGCGACCGCGTAGGCGACCAGCGCCGCCGTCTCCTCCGCGTTCGCGACGTCCGTGCGCATGAAACGCGCACTCTCGCCGAGTTCGGAGGCCAGCGCGAACACGGCCTCCTCGTTGATGTCGGCGGCGACGACGTTGGCGCCCTCCGCGACGAACAACTCGGCGGTGGCGCGGCCGATGCCGCTGCCGGCGCCGGTGATGACGGCGGTCTTGCCCTCGAGGCTGTTACCCATCTTCTTCTCCTTCGCTCCCGCGCTAGCGCTTGCTGAAGCTCAGCGGCAGCGACGCCATGGAGCGCGTGGCCACTGTCGGCAGGTAGCGGATATCTTCAAGCGCGATCTCCAGCTTGAGGTCCTTGAGCCGCCGCACGAACTCGCGCGCCGCGACCTTGATTTCCATGCGCGCCAGCGACAGGCCGACGCAGCGGTGCACGCCGGAGCCGAAGGCAACGTGGCGCACGATGTTGGGGCGCTCCACGTCGAACTTGCGCGGGCACTCGAACACGGTCTCGTCGTCGTTGCCCGAGGCGTACAGGTTCAGCATGTGCGCGCCCTTGGGCAGCGTCACCCCGCCCAGTTCCACCTCCTTCGTGGTCATGCGCGACAGGCCGCGCACCGGCGGCTCCAGGCGCAGCAGTTCCTCGACGAAGCGCGTCATGTAGCGGTCGTCGTCGAGGTTGTCGTACACGGCATCGGCGAGCTCCGGCTGCGTGGCGAGGATGTACAGCAGGTTGCCCAGCGCCGTGGCGGTAGTCTCGTTGCCGGCGATCAACAGGGCGCGAGCGAGCGACACCACCTCCTTGAAAGTCAGCGTCGGGTTCTCCTCATCCTCCGCGCGCGCGTGGATCATGTCGGACAACAGGTCATCGCGCGGCGTTTCCTCGCGGGCGCGGATGTTGGCGATCAGGTAGTTCTGCAGGTCGCAGATCTCGCGCGCGTTCTCGCGCATCTGCTCCCGGTCCTGCATGCGCCCGATCTGCGAGGTGACGGCCAACGACCAGCGCTGGATCTTGTCGGGGTCGAAGTCGGTTAGGCCGAGCTGCGCGCAGATGATACGGATGGTCATCGGCACGGCGAAGTCCTGCACGCCGTCGGCCGCGCCCTTGTCGGCGAACTCGTCGATCAGCTCCGACACCACCTGCGCGATATCCGGCTCCAGCGCCTTCACGCGGTGCGCGGTGAACGCGCCCTCCATGAGTTTGCGGATGCGCGTGTGGTACGGCGGGTCGGTCATGATCGCGTCGGGGAAGAAGCCCCCGCCGTCGCGCTCGAGGATCGCCTTGAACTCGTCGATGAAGCCCTTGGCGTACTGTTCGGCGTAACCCGCCTCCACGGAGAAGGTGATCGGGTCGGCGAGCACCGTCTGCAGGTCCTCGTAGCGCGACACCAGCCACATGTCGAGGCCCTCGTCGTAGTACACGGGCTGCTCGTGGCGCATGGCCCAGTAAAACGCGTTGGGGTGTGCGTGAATGCCCGGGTCCATGAGGGACGCATGGCCCAAGTCGACTTCCTCACCCGCCACGGGGCAACTGTCCATTCGTGTGTCCTGCGCATTACTGCTCATTGTCTTTCATCTCCTTGCTGGATTCCGTACTGCTGCTGGCGAGATACAGCCCGCCGCGCGCCGCGTCTTTCTGTACCGGCTGCGCGCGCTCGCGCAGGCAGTTGCTGCGGTAGTCGCGCGGGCCCTGCCGGTACACCCGCTTGAACATGCGACTGAAATGCGCGGGGCTCTTGAACCCCACGCGGAAGGCGATTTCGGCGATCGAGATGTCCTCCGGTGAACTGTTGGCGAGCCAGCGCCCCGCGGCCGCCACGCGCTGGCCCCAGACGAGGTCGGGGAACGGCGTGCCGTGTTCCTGCAGCAGGGCGGACAGGTAGCGCGGCGAGATGCCGCAGCCCCGCGCCACCACGGCGGCGCTCAGGTTCGGATCGGACAGGTGCACGTCGATATAGCGCAGCACCTCCTGCAGGCGCTCCTCGCGCAGCGAGCGGCGCACCTGCAGGCAGTCGTCCCTCGCACCGAGCGTCCCGGCCACGGCGGCGAGCGCGCCGTCGAACAGCGTGCGCCGCGGTTGTTCCGCTACCGCCTGGCCGTGTTGCAACAGGTTGTCCAGCACACCCTCGGCCAGCGCGAGCGCGCGCTCGCCCGCCGGCACGGTGAGCCCGGACTTCAGCTCACTGGGCAGGACGCGGCGGAACACGTGCGAGGGCACCACGACATGCAGCACCTCGTGCACACCCTCGCCGTCGGTCTCGCACTCGATGGTAAAGGGCTGCATCGACTTGGTCAGGGCGAAGTCGCCGGGACGCGCGATGCTGCTGTTACCCGAGAGCACGATGCGCAGGCTCCCGCTTCT
>JAUIEP010000111.1 GCA_030428835.1 Gammaproteobacteria bacterium
GAAGCGCTGATGGCGCGGAAACTGACCTCCACCGAGGCCGCGGAGGTGGGCCGCACCCGCGCCCAGGCCGGCGCGTTTGCCTGCCAGGCCGCGCGCGACGAGCGGGAGGTCGCCGCCGCCAACCTGGAAATGAACGAGGCCCTGCTGGAGGAGACCTACCTGCGCGCCCCCTTCAAGGGCATTGTCGCCGAGATCAACGGCGAAATCGGCGAGTACGTCACGCCCTCCCCGCCCGGTGTCGCCACACCGCCCGCGGTGGACCTGATCGACTACAGCTGCCTGTATGTCACCGCGCCCATCGACGAGGTGGACGCCGGGGAACTGCACAAGGACCTGCCCGCGCGCATCACGCTCGACGCCTTCCGCGGCGAGATCTTCCCCGGCGGCCTGAGCCGCATCGCGCCCTATGTGCTCGACTTCGAGAAACAGGCCCGCACCGTGGAGATCGACGTCACCTTCGACGACGATGCCGTGCGCGAGCGGCTCCTCGTCGGCTACAGCGCCGACATCGATATCATCCTCGAAACCCGCGACAACGTACTGCGCCTGCCCTCGGAGGCGATCATGGAGGGCGACATGGTGTACCGCTACAGCGCGGCCAGCGGCACACTGGAGCTGGTTGAGGTGGACGCGGGCATCCGCAACTGGAACTTCACCGAGGTGCTCGGCGGACTGGCGGAGGGCGACCGCGTCGTGCTGTCGCTCGACATCCCCGAACTGGAAGACGGCCTCGAGGTGCGCGCCGCCGATGATTAACATCAAGGGCGTAAACAAGACCTTCGTCCTCGGCGACAGCGTCGTGCACGCCCTCAATGACGTCAGCCTCGACATCGAGCAGGGGGAATACCTGTCGGTCATGGGGCCGTCGGGCTCCGGCAAGTCAACACTGCTCAACATGCTCGGCCTGCTGGATAGGCCGGACAACGGCCAGTACCTGCTGAACGGCATCGACACCTTCTCGCTGGACGAGAACGAACGCGCCCGCGTGCGCCGCCAGGAGATCGGTTTCGTGTTCCAGTCCTACCACCTGATCAACCGCCTCACGGCCTGGGAAAACGTGGAGATGCCCATGATGCTCTCGGGCGTGGCGCCGCGGGAGCGCAAGCCGAAGGTGGAAAACATCCTCGAGAAACTCGGGCTTGCCAGGCGCGGCCATCACCTCCCCAACCAGCTCTCGGGCGGCGAGCGCCAGCGCGTCGCCATCGGGCGCAGCATCATCATGGAGCCGAGCATCCTGTTGGCGGATGAGCCGACGGGCAACCTCGATTCGAAGTCGGGCATGGAAGTCACCGAAATTCTCGAGGGGCTGAACCGCGACGGGCTCACCCTGCTGGTCGTCACGCACGACAACGTCATGGGCGACCGGGCGCAGCGTCACGTGCGCATGCGCGACGGCGCGATAGAAAGCGATCACCGGCATGACGAGACAGGGCGGGAACATGCGGCCGGTTGACCTCGTCAAATTCACGTTCCTGGCGCTGCGACGGCAGCGCTTTCGCAGCCTGATGCTGCTGGTGGCCGTCGGGCTGGGCGTCAGCTCCGTCGTGGTACTCACGGCGCTGGGCGAAGGCGCCCGCCTCTACGTGCTGGGCGAGTTCGCCAACCTCGGCAAGGACACCGTGATCATGTTGCCCGGGCGCAAGGAGACGTCGGGCGGCATGCCGCCGATGACCGGCACGGCGGCGCGGCCGCTCACCCTGCACGACGCCGATGTCCTGGCGCGCACGGTGCCCGGCGTGACGCAGGTGGCGCCGATGGTCATGGGCAACGGCCCCGTGTCGTTCAAGTCGCGCGAGCGCGACAGCATCGTCATCGGCACGACCGGGGCGTTCTTCACGATGCGCTTCATGGAGATCGGCCAGGGCAGCAACTTCCCCGAGATGGGTGTGGACGAGGGCCGGCCTGTCGCGATCATCGGCCAGAAGCTGAAGCAGGAGTTGTTCGGCAGCACCCGCGCCGTGGGGCAGTGGATCCGCCTGCGCGACTATCGCTACCGCGTGATCGGCGTGCTCGCGGGCACCGGCGACTCCTTCGGCCTGGACCTCTCGGAAGCCATCTTCATTCCCGTGGCATCCGCGCAGACCGTGTTCAATATTCACGGCCTGTTGCGCATCATGCTGAAGGTGGGCGAACATTACTCCGTCGAGGACGTGAAGTCGCGGGTGGAGCGGCGCATGACCGAACTGCACGACGGCGACCTCGATGTCACGGTGATCAGCCCGGATGCAATGCTCAGCACCTTCGACGACATCATCAGCGTCATGACGCTCGGCGTGGGCGGCATCGCGGGCATCAGCCTTCTTGTGGCAGGAATCCTGGTCATGAATGTCACGCTCATGTCGGTCAAGCAGCGCACCGCGGAGATCGGCCTGCTGAAAGCGATCGGGGCACCCGCCGCGCAGGTGCGCCTGCTGTTTTTGTCCGAAGCCATACTCATCTCGATCGCGGGGGCGCTCGCGGGCATCGTCGCGGGCGCCCTGCTCGTGTACACGGGGCGGCAGCTCGCGCCGGATGTGCCCTTCACCACGCCCGCCTGGGCGCTGCTGGCATCGCTGGTACTGGCCATCGGTACCGCGCTGTTGTTCGCCTGGTTGCCCGCGCAGCAGGCGGCCGAGATGGAGCCCGTCGATGCCCTGGGGCGCAAGTAGATGATGTCGGTCGGCGACTGGCTGCGCTGGGTCTACCACGCGGTGACCAGCGCGCGCCTGCGCAGCCTGCTCACGGCGCTGGGCATCAGCGTCGGCATTGCCGCCGTCACGTTGCTCACCTCCATCGGCGAAGGGATTCGCGTCTACATGCTGGACAGCTTTTCCCAGTTCGGCACGCGCATCATCGCGGTCACGCCGGGCAAGGTGACCACCTCGGGCATCCCCGCGCTGCTGACTACCATCCGGCCGTTGTCGCTGGAGGACGCCGAGGCGCTGGAGCGCCTGCCGCATATCGATGCGGTCGTGCCGTTCATCCAGGGCACCGCCAAGATCGAGGGCGGGCGCTACTCGCGCGATACCGACGTCTACGGCGTGGGGCCGGACATGGCATACGCCTGGAAGTTCAAGGTGGCGCAGGGCCGTTTCCTGCCCAACGACGGCATGCAGAATTCACGCTACTACGCCGTGCTCGGTTCCAAGGTGAAGCAGGAGCTGTTCCAGCACGGCAATCCGCTCGGCGAGTACGTGCGCGTGGGCGGCACCCGGTTCCGCGTCATCGGCGTGATGGAGAGCAAGGGGCAACTGCTCGGCTTTGACCTCGACGACGCCATCTACATCCCCGCCGACCTCTCGATGCAGATGTTCAACAAGGAAAGCCTCATGGAG
Organism: Gammaproteobacteria bacterium; assembly: GCA_030428835.1. Classification (GTDB taxonomy): domain Bacteria; phylum Pseudomonadota; class Gammaproteobacteria; order Pseudomonadales; family Halieaceae; genus Marimicrobium. The sequence goes on from JAUIEP010000111.1 coordinate 3,315, forward strand.
ATCGACGTCATCTTCCGCGAGACCAGCACCTCCGCGGACGTGAGCGCGCGCATCAAGCAGGAACTGATCGACCGGCACGGCGACGAGGACTTCACCCTGTTCACGCAGGAGGACATGCTCGGCACGCTCGACAAGATCCTGAACATGCTCAAGCTCGCGATCGGCGCGCTGGGCTCCATCGCGCTGGTGGTCGGCGGCGTGGGCGTGCTGACGATCATGACCACCGCGTTGAAGGAACGCACGCAGGAAATCGGGCTGCTGCGCGCGATCGGCTGCACCCGCGGCCAGATTCTCTGGATGTTCCTCGGCGAGGCGGTGTTGTTGTCTGCCATGGGCGGCATGCTGGGGCTGGCGGTGGTCGCGGCGCTGGTGGTCAGCCTCAACACCTTCGTGCCCAACCTGCCGGTCTCGCTGAACCCCGTGTACATGATGGCGTCCCTCTCCCTGAGCGCCCTGGTCGGCCTCGTGGCCGGCATCTCGCCCGCGCTGCACGCGGCGAGTCTCGACCCCATCGAGGCCCTGCGCTCGGAGTAGCGGACCCACTTCACACTTCACCCGCGCACCCCGCGCCAAAGCTCGAACCAGCTCACAGATAGGCGGCGCCACGATTGAGCCTGTCACATCGCTGTGGTCCATTAACTACAGGGCTTTTTTCACGCGCCGGGGGCACACACAGGCGCACAGGGGGAGTGGATCGTGGACTACCAGAAGCTCAAGAAACCCAAGCACCTCAAAGAGGAGGTGTGGGAGCAACACCTGGACTGGCTCAACGTGATGGGCCGCCAGCTCGAGGACAACCTCGAGCGCCACGAGGCACGTGTGCGCGAGGACGCCTCACGCGCCGAGGAACTCGAACCCCTGCACCAGGAAGTCCTCGCCGCTCCCGGCCGCACCCAGAGCCTGTTCTGCCCCCCCAAGGGCTGACCTCACCGCTCACCCTTCTCTACTCGCACCCCACCCCTTGCGGCCACGACCGTGGGGGCGTCACTTTTATCCACTTTCAGCGACCGCTGGCGTCATTCTGGCGACGCCGCGCTTCGGCTACCTTGGTCACCCTGACCCATTCACGAGCCGAGGCTTGCCATGCAAACCGAATTCTGTAAAAAACTGGGCATCGACGTGCCGATCTTTGCCTTCACCCACTGCCGCGACGTGGTGGTGGCCGTCAGCAAGGCCGGCGGCATCGGCGTGCTCGGCGCGGTGGGTTACTCCCCCGAACAGCTGAAGGAGGAACTGGACTGGATCGACGAGCACATCGGCGACCACATCTACGGCGTGGATACCGCCATCCCGCAGAAGTACGAGGGCATGGAGCAGACCAGCGCCGCCGACCTCGTGAAGATGCTCAACGACGCGATTCCCCAGGGACACCGCGACTTCGCCGAGAAGCTGCTGAAGGACGCGGGCGTACCCGAATGGCCGGACAAGGACGACGAGGTCACCCTGAGCTTCTCGGCCGTGCAGGCCCAGGCGCTGGTGGACGAGGCGCTGAAGCGGCCCAAGTGCCGCATGATCGTCAATGCGCTCGGCACCCCGCCCGCCGACATCGTCGAGCAGGTCCACCGGGAGGGCCGCCTGATCGGCGCGCTCGCGGGGCGCCTCAAGCACGGTATCGCGCACAAGGAGGCCGGCCTCGACTTCGTGGTGTGCCAGGGCTCCGAGGGCGGCGGTCACGCGGGCGAGGTGGCCTCGATGGTCCTGTGGCCGCAGATGATCGACGCGCTGGACGGCCTGCCCGTGCTGGCGGCCGGCGGCATCGGCAACGGCCGGCAGATCCTCGCCGCCATGGCCATGGGCGCGTCCGGCGTCTGGATGGGCTCCATGTGGCTCAACTCCGAGGAGGCCAGCGCGGAGCCCGCGCAGCGCGAGTCCTACATGAAGGCAACCTCCGAGGACACCGTGCGCTCCCGCTCCTTCACCGGTAAAACGGCGCGCATGCTGAAGAACGAGTGGACCGAGGCCTGGGAACGGGACGATACGCCGGACCCGCTGCCCATGCCGCTACAGGGTTACCTCACCTTCGACGCCGTGCGCCGCACGCACCGCTACGCGGGCTCGGGAGAGTGCCAGAAGGTGGCGTTCAACCCGATCGGCCAGGTCGTCGGCCAGATCAACGAGATCGAGTCCTGCCGCGACATCATGTATCGCCTGCAGCAGGAGTACGTCGACGCACTCGAGCACGTCAACGGCCTGCTCCCCGACTGATTTCCGGGCCGAACCCGAGAGGGCCGGCCGACCGCGCCGGCCCCTCGCCTTCCTCCAGCGCGTCGCAGGGCAGCAACAGCGAGCGGTAGTCCGCGTCCGTCACTACCGTCACGTTGACACCCGCGGCCTGCAGGTACTCCTCTACCGGCACCGCATCACGTCCCTTTGCTGCCATCGCCCGCCCTCCCCTGGCCGACCTCGAGAGCGCGACATTGTGCCCAAGCGGGTCACGCCGCAGAACATCCGATGCGCGCAAGGCGCAACTTGTTGCCCGCCGCGGCGTTCACTACCATGGGCGATCACCGCGACAAAGGTCCCGCCGTGAAGCGCATCCTCACCGCCATCGCCCTGCTCCTCCTGGCCGCGTTCCTCTACACCACGCTGGTGGAGGTCCCGCGCCAGGTGCGTTACCCGGCGCGCACACCCATCGCGTCGAGTCCCGCCGACGTCGGCCTCGCTTACGAGTCTTTCCAGGTCTCGCCACGGGACGCGGACCTCGTGCTGGAAGGCTGGTGGATGCCCGCGCGGGATGCGACCGCGACCCTGTTGTTCCTGCACGGCGGCACCTCCAACCGCGACAGCCGCTACTTCAAGGGCATCGAGTTCTACCGCGACCTCGTCGCGTCGGGCATCTCCGTCGCCGCCATCGACCTGCGCAACCACGGGGCGTCGGGCGCCCACGCCGACGGCGTGCAGTTCGGCCGCACCGAGTATCACGACGCCCTCGCGCTCGCCGACTGGGCGCGGGCGAAGGCGCCCGGCCTGCCGCTGTACCTGATGGGCATCTCGATGGGCGGCGCGACCGCCATACACGCGGTCGCGCACGGCGTGGCCGTGGACGGGCTCATCCTCCTCGACTCGCTGCTGCTGACCGGCGACGGCCTCGCCAGGGCCGTCTGGGCCTACTCAGGCATACCGGGCTGGCTGCTGGCGCCCTCGGGCTGGGCGGCGCAGCGCTGGCACGGGTTTCCCGGACCGGGCGCACAGGCCCGGGACGTGGCGCTGACCCTGGACCTGCCGATTCTGGCGATCCAGGACCCTGGCGACCCGGTCACCACCGCGGCTCCGATGCGCGAGCTCGCCGCGCGCAACCCCAACATCAGCCTGTGGCTGGCACCGGAGGTCAGCAACGACGACCCGCGCCTGGCGGAGAAGGGACGCTGGGGCTCCCATGTCGCCGCCTTCGCCCTGTTCCCCGAGCAGACCCTCGGCAGGATCACGGACTTCATCGCGCGCGCCGCGCAGCGACGGTGAGGCGTCATTACGATGTTCGATCGCCTGCGTAATGGACTCGTCACGGCGGCGCTCGCACTGGCACTCGGGCTGGCGCTTGCAGCGTGTGCGCAGGGCGGCGGCGACGCGCCGGCGGGCGCGCCCGCACCCACACTCGACGCCACGCCGGAGCGGCCGCAGCGGATCCTCGTGATCGGCGGCAGCCGCGGCATCGGCCTCGCCACGGTCAGGCTCGCGCTGGCGCGCGGCCACAGCGTGACCATGCTGTCGCGGAACCCGCAGCAATCCGGCCTCACACACCCGGCCCTCACTCTCGTGGCGGCCAGTATCCTCGACGCGCAGGCCACGGCAGACGCGATCGCGGGCCACGACGCGGTGGTCATCGCCATCGGCATGGGGCCGACGCGGGAACCGGTGACGCTGTTCTCCGAGGGCGCGAAAAACGTGCTGGCGGGCATGGACGCCGCGGGTGTGAAGCGCCTGGTGGCGGTCACCGGCATCGGCGCGGGCGAGACCCGCGGTCACGGCGGCTTCTTCTACGACATCATCCTGCAGCCGCTGGCCCTGGCGACGATTTACGCCGACAAGGACCGCCAGGAGGCGCTCATCCGCGAGCACGGCAACGCGCTGCAGTGGACGATCGTGCGACCGGGTTTCCTCAACGACGGGCCGGCAAACGGCCGCTACCGCGTGATCGACGACATAACCGGCGTCACCGCCGGCCCCATCACCCGCGCCGACACCGCGCACTTCATCCTCGCGGCGCTCGAACAGCACGGCTATATCCGGCAGGCGCCATTGATCAGCGAGCCGTAGCGCGGCTACTCGCCCCCGCACGCCTGTGCTACTGTCGCCCGCAAGCCCCGAGCACGGTCCGGCCCGCCATGATCTTCGAACCCGTTACCACCGACAACCAGCAGCGCGCCATCGAGATCCTCGCGGACGCGTTTCACGACGACCCCGTTATCAACTGGTCTTTCAACCAGCCCGCTTCCCTCGTGCCATTCTTCGAGTTCACGCTGCCGGTGTTCGTGCCCCATGGCCACAGCTACATGGACCCCGAGGGGCGAGGCGCGGCGGCCTGGCTGGGCCCGCAGGAAACACTGAAATGGCCGAAGAGTCCCAGGCAGGCCATGCGCATACTGCGGCTCGGCGGCCTGGGCGGCATCTATCGCATGATGCTCTCGGGCTACCATACCGAACGCCACCACCCGCAGATGCCACACTATTACCTGTTCGCCATCGGCGTGACGCCCGCGAACAAGGGGCTCGGCCTTGGCAGCGCGCTCATCTCCCACGTGCTGCGCACCTGCGACGACGAGAACATGCCCGCGTACCTGGAGAATTCCAAGGAGGAGAACCTGCGCTTCTACGAGGGTCACGGCTTCACGGTGCAGAAGGAGATCCGTTTCGCAAAGTCGGCGCCGCCGCTGTGGCTCATGTGGCGCGAACCGGGGGGCGGCCGCAGGTGACACGGGCGACGCTGTTCCTCGTCACCCTGCTGTGCGCAGCACTGGCGCAGGCGGGAGAGCTGACGGTCTACACCGCGAAGAAGATCATCACGATGGAACCGGCCCTGCCCGTGGCAACCGCGGTGGCGGTAGACGAGGGCCGTATCGTGGCCGTGGGCGACCTCGACTCCCTGGACAGCTGGATAACCGCGCGGGGCGCCAACGTGGACAGGCGTTTCGACGAACACGTGCTCATGCCCGGCTTTATCGACCCGCACCTGCACCCGTCACTGCCCGCGGTCATCACCCAGTTCCCGGTCATCGCGCCGGACGACTGGTCGCTGCCCACCGGCGAGTTTCCGGGCGCGCGCAGCGCCGGCGACTACCGGGAGAAGCTGACACGGTTTGTCGCGCAACACGGCGATGCGGCGACCCCTTTCGTCACCTGGGGCTTCCACCCGCTGTGGCACGGCGATGTCGGGCGGCCGCAACTCAATGAATGGTTCGGCGAGCGGCCGGTCATCCTGTGGCACCGCTCCTTCCACGAACTGGTCATGAACGACGCGGCGCTCGCCATGCTCGGCATTGGCGAGGCGGAGGCGGCGCTACCGGGCGTCGACTGGGAGCGCGGCCTGTTCAGCGAGGGCGGCGCAGCCGCCGTGCTGCCGAAAATGACCTTCCTCTTCGACCCGGCGCGCTACGCCGCCGGCATGGGCAACCTGCTGACCATGCTGCACCGCGGCGGCGTGACCACGGCACTCGACATGGGCACCGGCGTGTTCGGCAACCCCGCGCTGGAAATCGGGCTCATCCGGGGCATCATGAAAAAGCGGCAACCGCCTGCGCGGCTGATCCTCACGCCCATCATCACCGACTTCCTGGCACGCGGGAAAACCATCACCGAGGCCATGGCGGAGATCGACCAGTGGCGTGCGGGCAACAACGCACAGGTGTTCGTCGACCGCCGTTTCAAGCTGATGCTCGACGGCGCCATTTTCTCCGGCCTCGCCCAGTTCGACTTCCCGGGCTACATCGACGGTCACCACGGCGAGTGGCTGGTGCCGCTCGACGTCACCACGCGGTGGGCGCAGGCCTTCTGGGACGCGGGCTACCAGCTGCACGCGCACACCAACGGCGACAGGAGCGCGGCGGCGATGATCGAACTGTTGCGCACATTGCTTAAAAACACACCGCGCAGCGACCACCGCTTCAGCCTGGAGCACTTCGCCTACACGACGCAGGACCAGAATCGCCAGCTCAAGGCGCTGGGGGCAGTCGTGTCGGCCAACCCCTATTACCAGTACATCCTCAGCGACATCTACAGCGAGCGCTGGCTGGGGGAGGACCGCGGCCGGCAGATGGTGCGCCTGGGCTCCCTGGAGCGCCTCGGCGTGCCCTTCGCACTCCACTCGGACTGCCCGATGGCCCCGCTGAGCCCGCTCACGCTGGTCGACGCGGCGGTCAACCGCGTCACCCTGAACGGCAACCAGAACGCGTTGAGCGAACGGGTCAGCCTGGACGCGGCCCTGCGCGCCATCACCAGCGACGCCGCGTGGGTCATGGGCCATGAAGACGACATCGGTTCGATTCGCGCGGGCAAGCGCGCGGACTTTACCGTGCTGGAGCAGGACCCCTACACGGTGCAGCCCGCCCGGCTGAAAGATATCGCGGTGTGGGGCGTCGTGTTTGCGGGAGAGGCTTATCCCGTGGAAGGGCCGTCGACGTCCAGCGAACGGTGATGCCGCGTGCCCCCAAAAAGGTCGAATGAATTCGACCGCGGCGCAGCCGCCTAACCGAGCTGCAGGACGTAGCGGTTCACGCGCCGGGTGCCGTCCTTGTGCTCAACCACGAGCTGCAGCGTCCAGGTGCTGGCGCCGCGCAGTTCGTTCACGTCGATCTCGGTGAGCGCGCCACCGGTCACCGGTTTCTTCACCTTTTCGCCAACGACCTTCCAACTCGTGGGTTCTTCACCCTTACCGAGTTCCACCCACGCGGACTTCAGCCGGTCAGCCGTCGCGGTACCGAGCACCCTGAGCGCGGCGCCCGCGACCTCCACGCCGTCGATCACGGCCTCGACGTAAAAGTCCGGGTCCGCCTGCAGCGCGGCGGCCGCGTCCAACTCGCCGTAGCCGGTCAGGCGATCGGTGCCCGCCACGCCGACGTCGCGCGCGGACTGCAGGATCATGCGCCGCACCTGCTCCGCCGTGAGTTCCGGGTTCATCGAGAACAACAGTGACGCCACGCCCGCGACATGCGGCGCGGCAAACGACGTTCCCGACAGGTGATAGAGGAGACCCGACTCGCCGAGAATGTTGCCGCCGGGCTCATAGTCCGGATCCTCGAACTGCATGAGATCGGTGCGCGAGGCGCGCAGCGAGATGATATGCGTGCCCGGCGCGGCGATGTCCACCGCGGTGCCGTGGTTGGAGTATTTCTCGTGCTCGCCGGAGGGTCCGGTGGCGGCGACGGTCAGCGCTCCCCTGATGACCGCCGGCGAGACCCCCGCGACGTCGATGCCGCGATTGCCGGCCGCCACGACGACCAGCGCACCCTTGGCCACCGCGTGGTCCACCGCCGACTGGATCACCTTGCTGACGATGTCGCCCTCGAAGCTCACATTGATCACCCGCGCGCCCATCTCGGCGGCGTAGTAGATGCCCTGTGCGACGCGGATGTTGTTACTGCGCCCGTGGTAGGTGCTGACCCTGACCGGCATGATGCGCGCCCAGGGGTTGATGCCGGCGATGCCGATACCGTTGTCGGTGGCGGCGCCGATGATGCCCGCGATGAACGTGCCGTGACCGTACATGTCCGACACGTCGTTGTTGAACGCCTCGAAGTTCCAGCCGAAGACGTCATCGACCAGCCCGTTGCCGTCGTCGTCCTTACCGTTGTCGGGAATCTCGGCGAAGTTCGCCCACAACTGGCCCTGCAGCTCCGGGTGAGTGAGGTCTACGCCCGAGTCCACCACCGCGACGATGGTGGGCGTGCCCTGTCGCGGCCAGATCGCGCCCTTGCCGTCGCGCCCGGCCGGCTGAAAGCCGATGCGCTTCAGCCCCCACTGATCGTCGACCTTCTTCTGCGCGCTGCCGCTGGACTGGTAGAACGCATCGTCAGGCAGCACCCCGGCGTCACGCGAGGGCGCGGTCGGGATAAGCTGCACACGCGGCTCGATGTACTTCGTGAGGACACGCCACTTCAATGGCAACAGGCCGCGTTCCCAGTCCTCGAAGAAGTACCGGAAATCCTCGTCGTTCTGCATCAGGAAGACAAATTCATCGCGGTAGGTGTCGATGCGCACCCGTCCGCCGCAGGTGCCGGGGCCGGTCGGGTAGTATTCGTCGAACTCCCAGTACAGGTAGTCCTTGTAATCCTCCACCAGCTCCTCGAGGTCCCGCTCGGTCAGCAACTCACTGCAACTACCGGTGTACTCGAACTTGATGGAGACGTTATTGTTAAACAGGCCGGCCCCGCCCGTGCCCAGGCCGTAGTAGCCGTACGTGGTGATGGGGCCGCGATTGAAAATGAAGCTGTCGTTGAGCGCCAGCCGGACCTTGTTGGCATGGAAAAAAGCCTTCAGGCTGCGCCCGCCGCTGGGAATAATGAGGCCTCGCCCGCCCGCATCGAAATCGAAAGTGCCGTCCCAGTTTCCCGAACCCGTCGTGGCCGTGCCGGGTTGCGAGTACTTGCCCGCGTACTGCGCATAAGTCAGGTCGGCGCTGTAGCGGCCATCGCCGCGAATGTCGTAGGACAGGCCGAGTCGCGGCGTAAAGTTACTCACGTCATCGGGAGCCGTTGTGTCGGAGCCCCCGGGTTCGTCGTAGCGCACGCCGATGTTAAAGCTCCACTTGTCGTTGAGCTGCCAGCGGTCATTGACGTAAAGGGAACTACCGCTGCCGACCTGCGGCGTGGTACCGCCCGTGTCCGCACCGGCCGACCCGGGAATCTGCAGCAGCCGAAACTGGCTGGGTGAGAGAATGCCCGTGTAACGCGAATCCTGCGCGAGAGTCCCGGATTCAAAACCCAGCTTGAGCGCATGATCGCCCCAGGACGTGTCGAAGAGGTATTCCAGGCTGCCTCGCGCCCGCTCGTCGACACCCTGTCCCGCAACTCCTGTTGTGAAGCCGCCCCAGTTGTTGAGCAGGCTCCGCTCGATGAAATCCGGGTTGATGAAGACCGTGCCGCCGTAACCACTGGAGAACGAATTAGGCGTCGAGCGCGGATAGAACAGGTCGCCGTAGATCTGGCCAGCTGTAGGCGCATCCGCGGCTCCGCCGCCAGCCTGGGACGAGAAGAAGCCCGAAAAATCAGCCCGGTCGGGATTGAATGACGTCCATGTTCCGGGTTCGACCGTGATTGTCTGTCCGCCCACGTTGATCGTGTAACTGCTCTTGCTGGTCTGGTTGTTCACGAAGAAAGGATTGCGTGAGCTTCCACGAGATTCGTAGTTGGTGAAGTACCAGAGCCTGTCCTTGAGGATGGGTCCGCCGAGCGCAATACCGCCCTGCGTATTCACCCCGTAGTTATTGCCCCCCGAGCTGCTCCCGGCCCCCGGCGTCTCCCCCCAGTCGTCATTGTTGAGATTGACACGTAAAGAGCCCGAAAACTCGTTGCCGCCGGACTTGGTAATCGCGTTGATGACACCACCGGTGAACCGGCCGTATTCAGCAGTAACTCCCCCGACCGCATCGACATCGCGCAGGGTGATACCCAGCAGCGGGTCGGTGCCGTACGGGTCGAGCCCGTATTCGAAAGAAGTACCGACACCGTCCAGGCTGCCGCGAATGTTGACCTGGCTGAATCCCGGCTGCTCCTGCGCCGGGTTGTAGGCGGATGAATTGAAGTAGTCCTGTAGCTGCTTGATCGCCTGCTCCGCCTGGTCGAAGGTATCCGAACGCAACAGCGATGCGTTGCCGAACTTCTCCGCACCGGCCTTGATGCCCTGCAGCTCCTCGCTCGCCTTGCGCAGCACGGCCAGCTTGGCGTCCTTGCCTGTAGCGGCGTTCAGGTCATTCTTCAGCCCGTCGACCAGGCCGTTGTTGGCCGCCTCAAGCGGTTCCAGTATCTCGTCCACCTTGCTGGTGGCAGGCATACTCGTGGTGCCGCTGCCGCTCGCGAGGTGCACACCGGGCACTGTCTGCAGGACAGACCAGGGATCGCGCGCCGTGGGAAGCTCCTCAAGCATTTCCCGCGAAATGGTCGTACTGGGTGAGCCGCTACTGCCGCGGGCACCCGTGCCGCGACTGACGGCGCGGCTACTGCCCAGGGCGGAGGGGGCGTCGCCGGTAACCACCAGTTCCTCCTTGAGGGTGGTCGTTTCCAGCAATACGTTCAGTGTGCGGGAGCCGCCGCCACGCAGGACTACGCCCCTGCGCTCAACCGTCTTGAAGCCCTCGAGCTCAAACGTGACCTTGTACTCACCCGGCGCCAGCCGCAGGAAACGAAAATTACCGCGGTCGCCGCTGATGGTTGTGAACTTCTTCCCGTTGCGCTCCACCGTCACCTGCACACCCGGCACGCGCGAGCCGTCCGCCAGCACCACGGTGCCGTAGACATCGCTCCCCGCGATGGGGCTGGGGGCGGCGAGCGCCGAGGCGTGCACCGGCAGCCGGGGGTAGGTTCCCAGCGTCACCGGCAGGAGCAGGAATACCAGGAACCCGAGCGTGCGCCGCATGACACCTCCCCTGAGACTGCCGCGCGGCGGGACGCCGCGCGTACCCAGTTTATATAGCACAAAGATGCTGTCCGGGAGCGAAGGGGAGAAAATGCGGAAGCGCCTGGCGGCTTGCGGCGCCTCCCGCACTGCAGCCCCGCGCGACTGCGCGGGTTGGCAGGGCCGGGCTACTTGCCGGGAGTGGGGTTGTCGGTCATGTACTTGCTGATGTACTCGAAGAACGCCGGCTCGTTGGCCTTGCGCCCCGCCTCCACGCGCCGGGCGATGTCCGAGTCGCGCATGGCAAGGCCCCACTCCTTCATACCGGGGACCTCGCCGATGATGTCCCAGTCCATCTGCGGGCAGCCGATGGCCAGTACCACCGCATTCACGTAGTGCACGTAGATGTCGGCAATGGTGAACGTGTTACCCGCGATATGCGGTGCAAAGCGACACAGGCGGCGCATGGCCTCCAGGCCACGGGCGGTCTGGTGGCGGGCGTTGGCCACGGCGGGCTCCGGGGCCAGCCGGCCGGAGAACGCGTAGGGGATCAGCGCCCGGCTGGGCAGTTCCAGGTACAACTCGGCGACTTTCATGAGTTGGCGCACGCGGGCCCGCTCGAGCGGCTCGGACGGGTACAGGGGCTTGCCGGGATACGTTTCCTCCAGGTACTCGCAGATGACCGCCGACTCCGACAGGTGCTGGCCGTCGGCGGTCGTGATGGCCGGTACCTTGCCGACCGGGCTGATGGCCAGCCACTCGTCACCACCGCCATAGATCTCGTGCTCCTCGAAGGGAATCTCCTTGTACAGGAGCACATACTTGACGATGTTGTAGTAGTTGCTGGCAGAGAAACCGTGCAGTGTGATCAAGGGCCTATCCTCCCTGGCGTATTCGCGTAGCCCGTATCCTGACCCCCGCGGGGGTCAGGATGCAACTAGCGCCGCTGCATCGCGGCCGCGGTCCTGGCCTTGCGCGCGAGCTGCACGAACTCATTGCGGTAGCCGTAGGGATCATCGCCGCGGGTCCGCAGCGCCAGCTCCACCACGTCGTCGTAGCTGTAGTCACCCACGTACTTGCCGCCCTTCAGCACCTGCGCGAAGCCGGCCACCGCAGTGGCGAAACCGGTGTCGCCGGTCAGTTCGGCGTCATCCTTGCGTGTCACCGCGCGCGTGATGAGGCGCGACGTGTCTTCTTCCGGCAGCTTGTACCGAATCTTGAGGAACGCGTACTCGCTCGCGCCACCGTCGGGGACCGGGGCCTTCTGCGCATAGCGGCTGTCCTCCACGTAGCGCGCATCCGAGCCCACCGGCGTGAACTCGTAGATCGCCGTCACGGTGTGCCCCGCGCC
>JAUIEP010000296.1 GCA_030428835.1 Gammaproteobacteria bacterium
AGTCCCCGTTGGCGCCGCATCCTGACCGGGTGCCCGTGTCGTTCCCGAGTGCCGGGCTCGTCCGGATGATCATGTTCCCGGCATACCCGTTAAAGGGTGTCGTGCCGTCCTGGTAATTGTAATCCTGGCACGTGCCGAAGACGTCGGTGATCTGGTCTAGGTAGCGGCAGAACCCGAACTGGTTGAACTGGATTGCGCTGTAGCAGACAGACGGCGACCACTGGCCGGTGAAGGTGTCGCCGGTCTCGCATGGCGGTATGAGCGGCGTGGCCGTCAATTGTACAGAGCCGTTGCCGGAGAGTGCTCCCAGCGAGGAGAGCTGGACAAACTCGCTCTCGCCGGCGCAGGCCCCCTGGGGCGGATCGAACGAGCGATCACAGAACGGCAGCGGTCGCACGGGCGCGGGGGTGCCGGGCGGCGCCGCCTGGGCCGGGTTCAGCCCGACCAGGGTCGCGAGCAGGATGGCGGCCAGGCCGAAGCGCTTCGCGCTCGCCGCGCCGGTGCCAGTTTGTTTGCGGGTTGTCACGTCAATCCTCTCCACTTTGTCTATCGGGTCCTTCCAGCGCGTCGCCAGTGGCAGTTGGTCAGGTCAGTCTAGTCCAGAAATCCGCAAGGGGCCGCTGCGCGTTGGCGGTGGACGCTCGACGCGGCCTGGCTCTCTATTCCGCGGGTGCATGCTTCGTGCCACGGGCGAACACTACTCATCCGCGCGACTGCGTTGGTGATCCCGGCGTGGCGAATGCATCCCGTTGCCGGCTGCTTGCCTGCGTCGAAACATTGTGAGTATCCCCAGCAACAGTCCAACTGTCAGGGCTGAAGGCGGCTCGGGAACCTTCTTGGGTTTCCAGACGGCATACGTCCACGACCCGTAGGTCGTAAGGTCAGCATCGATATTCAGGCTGGTGTATGCGGTATCGTCGGGCGACGCTCCGGGTAAGTCGTGCCAGTTGGTGGCCACAGCAGCGCCGAAAAATTCACCGAATGGTGATGGTGGCCTGAACTCGTACGGAGTAAGAATCGTGCAGGCAACAATCCACTCGCATCCGATCAGCAACTCGGGGTCCGCGTCAAAGTCACCCAGGGGTCCATTGATGAAAACCTGGTCGACCAGCGCCTGCGAGGCGATGACCGCCTCCTCCGGGGTGTGAAACACGAAATCCGAATCATCATTGCAGCCGAGAAAAAGCGCTGCGCAGGTGTCATCCCTGAAAGTGACTATGTAGAGCTCGTCACCGACCAGTATGTCGGTCGCCCCAGCGAGTTCGCCGGATTCAACAACCAGGGCAGCCTGGGCATGGAGAGCAAGAAAAAAGCTCCAAAGCAAATACACGAGTGTGCGTGTGATTCTGTTCATCGTGTGAGGGCTCCAGCAATCACGCGTTGCCAGCGCGTGGGACAAGCCGAAGCGCGGCTACACGCCAGGCGATACAGGATAGAAACGAACACCACTTGTTTCACGTTCGGAGTTTCCGTTTGCGTGGAGTTTTCGGCTGAACTCCCGGGCCAAATCACGTGGTAGCTGCCGGAGCAATACAATGCAATTAACAAGCCAGAATTATTTTTCCCTGAAATAATAGGTCGTTACGCGCACGCTGCGGTGCGGCACGCCCTGTATGTAAATTTTCCTGACGCTGGAGGCCGTGCGTCAGGTCGCGCGCCGTAGGGGGGCGGCTCGGGTCGTCGACAGCTATTGCATCAAAAGTCGCCACGATAGAGTCACTCCCGCAGCATGGCTGGCCAATTGGTGCCGCTTTGCTAAGCTTTTGGTAATAACAACGTTGCGGGCGAGTTCCACGCCGCCCGAGGCAGTATGCGCAAACCCCGTAACGGCGACGTCACCCTGCCTTCCGTGCGCGCCGCGGAGGCGGGCGTTCTCGCCGAGGAACACCTGCTCCTGACCATCGTCTACCACGCCGATGCGTCGCGCATTGGGCAGTGGTCGACGGTGACCGAGACGCAGGGGCCCATCCCCTGGATACTCGGTCGGCACAGCCCGGATTTTCACTCCGACCGCGACGCCCCCGGCGCGCCAATTGATGATCCGCACGTCAGCCGCAGGGCGCTGCGGTTTGATTACCGCGAGGGAGAACTCACGCTGGTGCAGGAGGAAGGCGCCAGTCGTTGCCTGATCAATGGCCGTGAACTCGGCGGTACCGTGGAGCTGGACCGCGCCGCACTGTTGGCCGGCGTGCCCCTGCTTCTCGGTCACGGCACCGTACTGCTGCTGCGTTTCGGTGCCCTGCCGGGCGCCGCGCTCGCGGGCGATTCCCCTGAGCTGCTGCTCGGTAACAGCGCGGTGATGCGCGCGCTGCGCGAGCGCGTCTGGCGCGCCGCCGCCAGTGACCTCGACGTGCTCCTGCGCGGTGAGACGGGGACCGGCAAGGAACTCGCGGCAACCGCGATACACCGCGCCAGTCGTCGCGCCGAGGCGAGCCTGGTCTGTGTGAACATGGCGGCGATAGCGCCGGAGCTTGCGGCCGCCGCGCTCTTCGGTGCCGCGCGCGGCGCCTATACGGGGGCGGACAGGGCACGCGAGGGTTTCTTCCAGCAGGCG
>JAUIEP010000297.1 GCA_030428835.1 Gammaproteobacteria bacterium
CGAGACCCTGGCGGATCTGGCACGGGAGCTCGGCGCCCCGGTCATCCTGGTGGTGGGCATGCGGCTGGGCTGCATCAACCACGCGCTGCTCACTGCCGAGGCGATCGCCCGCGACGGGCTGCGGCTTGCGGGCTGGGTGGCCAACCAGCCGGGCGCGCGGATGAGCCGACACGAGGAGAACCTCGCCACCCTGCGTGAGCTGTTGGACGCTCCTTGCCTGGGCGAGTTGCCCCACCTGCCCGGGGCCGACCCCGCCGCGCTGGCGTCGCACCTCGATATCGGCCCCCTGCTGGCGCCCTGAGAGGCGGTCGCGCGTCCAGGATCTATCTGCCTTTTTCGTGATCTGGATGACCCCGAAAGGCGAAAAAGATATTTGACTTTTCGGTCAAAAAACGCAGAATGTGAGCACCGAACACATTGACCCGGAACGCCCGCGGGCGGCCGCCGGGACGGAAATCAGGAGGAGGCTGCAACCATGCCCCAGTACAAGGCACCTGTGCGCGACATGCGCTTCATCGTCAACGAGGTTCTCGAGTCGGAAAAGCTCTACCAGAGCCTGCCGGGCTGCGAGGACGCCACCGAAGACATCATGAACGCCATCATCGAAGAGGGCGCGAAATTCGCCGAGGAGGTGGTCGCCCCGACCTCCCGCGCCGGCGACGAGGAGGGCTGCACCTGGAGCCCCGACGGCGTGAAGACGCCCACCGGGTACAAGGAGGCCTACGCCCAGTACGTGGAGAACGGCTGGCCCGCGCTGTCCGCCGATACCGTATACGGCGGCCAGGGGCTGCCCAACCTGCTCGGCATCATCATCAACGAACTGAACGGCACCGCCAACTGGTCCTGGCTCATGTATCCCGGCCTCAGCCACGGTGCGATCAACACGCTGGAAGCCCACGGCGACGAACAGCAGAAGCAGCACTACCTCACGCGCCTGATCTCGGGTGAGTGGACCGGCACCATGTGCCTGACCGAGGCGCACTGCGGCTCGGACCTCGGCCTGCTGCGCACCAAGGCGGAACCCCAGGCGGACGGCTCCTACGCGATCAACGGCACCAAGATCTTCATCAGCGCCGGCGAACACGACATGGCCGAGAACATCGTGCACATCGTGCTCGCGCGCCTGCCCGACGCGCCCGCGGGCACCAAGGGCATCTCGCTGTTCATCGTGCCCAAGTTCAACCTGAACGAGGACGGCAGCATCGGCGAGCGCAACGCGGTGCACTGCGCGTCTATCGAGGAGAAGATGGGCATCCACGGCAACGCGACCTGCGTGCTCAATTTCGACAACGCAAAGGGTTACCTCATCGGCCCGCCGAACAAGGGCCTGAATGCGATGTTCACGTTTATGAACGTCGCGCGGATCGGCACCGCGGTGCAGGGCATCGCGCACACCGAGCTGTCGTTCCAGGGCGCGCTCGCGTACGCCAAGGAGCGCCTCGCCATGCGCTCGCTCACCGGCCCGAAGAACCCCGACGGCCCGGCGGACCCGATCATCGTGCACCCCAACGTGCGCCGCATGCTGCTCACGCAGAAGGCGTTCGCCGAGGGCGGCCGCGCCTTCATCTACTACCTGGCGCAGCTCGGCGACGTGCTCGAGCACGGCACCGAGGAAGAGGCGAAGCGGGCCGACGACCTCATGGCGCTGCTCACGCCGATCGCCAAGGCCTTCCTCACTGAGGTGGGCTTCGAGGCGGCCAACATGGGCGTGCAGGTCTACGGCGGCCACGGCTTCATCCGCGAGTGGGGCATGGAGCAGATCGTGCGCGACTCGCGCATCTCCATGCTGTACGAGGGCACCACGGGCATCCAGGCGCTGGACCTGGTGGGCCGCAAGGTGCTCGGCTCGGGCGGCAAGCTGCTGCTGGAGTTCACCAACATCATCGACGAGTTCTGCGCGGCCAACGCCGGCGGCGACAACGACGAGTTCCTGGAGCCCCTGAAGGCGGCCAAGGACGAGTGGCTGGAGATCTCCATGAAGCTCGGCGAAGCGGCCATCGAGAATGCCGACAACGCCGGCGCCGGCGCGGTGGAGTACCTCATGTACTCCGGCTACGTGACGCTGGCCTACTTCTGGGCGCGCATGGCGGTGGTCGCCAGGGCGAAAATCGCTGAGGGCGACGGCGACGCCTCCTTCTACGAGGCCAAGCTGATGACCGCCCGGTTCTTCTACAAGCGCCTGCTGCCGCGCAAAGAGGGCCTGAAGGCGCTGGTTGCCGCAGGCGCCGACAGCCTGATGGCCATGCCGGAGGAACTGTTCCAGATCTGAGCGTGATTCCCGCGGAAAGGCACCGCGTGACTTTCTGGGTCCCTGGGGGGAAAATGGCCTGAGCCGTTTTCCCCTTTTTTTCGTAACGTCTCACGTACCCGCCATGAGCCAGCAACCCCAGGAAGAGCAGGACCGCAGCTACCAGAACTCGCTGTATCCCGAGGACCAGAAGAAGGTCGACGAGTTCGTGAGCCGCGGCGTCAACTCGGTGGAGCGCAAGCCCTTCCGCCCGGGCCGGCTGCTGCTGATTCTGGTGGCGGTGGTGATGGGACTGAGCCTGTTC
>JAUIEP010000112.1 GCA_030428835.1 Gammaproteobacteria bacterium
TCAGCGCCATCGTCGCGCCCATCATCGAGGTGGAGGCCGAACGCTTTATCGAGCGCATAGCCGGCGAGGACGAGGTGGAACTGGTGGAAGCCTTTGCACGGCCGTTTCCGTTCTCCGTCATCACCCGACTGATGGGCATCCCGGTGCACGACGAGGAGCGGTTCCTGTTCTGGGCGCTGATGCTGATCGACTTCAGCTACGACCCCGAGGCGGGACGCCGCGCGAAGGCGGAGTTCGACGAGTACATGACCGCGCTCATCCACGAACGGCGGGAGGCGCCTGGAGACGACCTGATCTCGAGTCTCGCCACCGCGGAACTCGAGGGCACGCGCCTGACCGACGAGGAGATACTCGCGTTCTGCCGCCTGCTGTTCCCCGCGGGCTCCGACACCACCTACAAGATGCTGGGCAGCCTGGTGTACGCGCTCCTCACGCACCCCGAGCACATCCAGCCCATGCTGGAGGACGACGCGTACTGCGAGGCGGTCGTGCAGGAGGGATTGCGCTGGGAGCCGCCGCTGTCCTTCCAGCCGCGGGCCTGCAGCAAGGACATCACGCTCGGCGGCGTTCACATCAAGGCCGGCGACGGCATGATGTTCGGCGTGTCCGGCGCGAACCGCGACCCGAAGTACTGGGACAACCCGGCGCAGTTCGACCCGACGCGGGCGCGCGGCACCGTGTTGTCGTTCGGCCACGGCGAGCACTTCTGCCTCGGCACGCACCTCGCGCGGCGCGAACTGGAGGTGGGTATTCGCGCGCTGTTTCGGCGTTTTCCCGACATGCGATTGGTGCCGGACAAGCCCGTGGAAATGATCCGCGCCGTGTTGCGTGGACCCAGGTCCGTCTGGGTGAACCTGCATGGCTGAAACCCGCCGCGGCCGCTGCTGGCGGGGTCCCGATTCTGGTAAGGTGTACGCCCCTGTGATGACCGAGAGTAACGATGCCTGATTCCGCCGAAGTATTCGACGCAGTGGTCGCCGCGCGCCGCTCACTGCGCGCCTTCCTGCCGCAGCCCGCCAGTACTGAAACCCTGGAGGCCGTCTTCACCGTGGCCCAGCGCGCACCGAGCAACTGCAATACGCAGCCCTGGCAGGTGCATGTGGTGTCCGGTGCGCAGCTCGAGACGTTCCGCGGCGAGATGCCCGACCGTTTCATGAACGGCAACTTCAGCATGGACTTTCCCTACGACGGCACCTACGAAGGCATCTACAAGGAGCGCCAGCACGGGGCCGCGCAGGCGCTGTACGACGCGGTCAGTATCGCCCGCGAGGACAAGGCGGCGCGGCACGAGCAGTTCATGCGCAACTTCACCTTCTTCGACGCGCCCCACGTCGCCTTCCTGTTCCTGCCGGAGCCGTTCGGGCTGCGCGAGGCCGCGGATCTGGGCATGTACGCGCAGACCCTCATGCTGGCGCTCACCGCCCACGGGATGGGGAGCTGCCCGCAGACGGCGCTCAGCTTCCAGGCGGACTATGTGCGCGAGGCGCTGGGCATCGATGCCGGCAACAAGCTGGTCTTCGGCATCTCGTTCGGTTACCCGGATCCGGACGCGCCCGCCAACAGCTGCGTCACACACCGCGGGCCGCTGTCCGAAACCGTTACCTTTCACTCCTAGGAATCGATCGATGAGCGAGCTCCTGCTGACCGAGAACCGCGACGGTGTCCTCGTCATCACGTTTAACCGTCCCGACAAGAAGAACGCGGTGAACACGCAGATGTGGATAGCGTTGCGCGAGGCGTTTTGCGCCGCCGCGCAGGATAACGACGTGGTCTGCGCGCTCCTGTGCGGCGCGGGGGACAATTTCTGTTCCGGCGTCGATCTCGCGAGCTTCGGCGATGTGGGGGAGGGGGAGGAACACCCCTTCGAGTCGGCCGCGCGCGCCGTGGTGGAGTTCGACAAGCCCCTGGTGGCCGCGGCCCAGGGCGCGGCGGTCGGCGGCGGCGCCACCGTGCTGTTCCATGCCGACATCGTGTACGTGGGTACCACCCTGCGCCTGCGCCTGCCCTTCGCGAGCCTGGGCCTCGCCCCGGAGTGGGGCTCCAGCTACATGCTGCAGGCCAACATCGGCGCCCAGCGCGCGGCCGAGTTGTTCTACACCGCCGAGTGGGTCGACGCCGACAAGGCGCTGCACCTGGGTATCGCCGCGGACGTACTGCCGGACGCGGACCTCTTCGACCACGCCCTGGCCAAGGCCAACGAGATCGCACAGTGGCCGGTGAACGCCCTGCGCGAAATCAAGCGCACGTTGCGCCAGCACCACCTGCCCGCGATCGACGCGGCGATCAACGCGGAACAGGCTGCGATGGTGCGCCAGGCGGGCTCGCCGGAGAATATCGAGGCGATCACCGCGTTCATGGAGAAGCGCAAGCCCAACTTTCGCGGCCTCTCCTAGCAGGCAGCCATCCCCGGTGCGCGCCGCGCGCGGTTTCCGGTGTACACTGGGCGCAGAAGGGCGCCGCGTCGAGCGCCTCTTTAATAATCAGTTATAACGAGGTACCAGCATGCCGTTTCGCACCCGCACCGCCGCCCCGCGCTGGGCGCTCGCCACCCTTTGCGCCATCGTCCTCGCCGCCTGCAGCGACGGCAAGGACAATCTTGATGCCGTGCCCGTCCCGGGCGCCATGTACGACGCGTCCGTGCGCTGGACGGAATACGGCATACCCCACGTGACAGCCGACGACTACGGCAGCCTGGGTTACGGCTTCGGCTACGCCTACGCACTGGAGAACTTCTGCACCGTCATGCGCGAGTACGTGTATGCGGCCGGTGAGTCGGCCCGTTACTGGGGCGACGCGGGCGATCTCAATTCCGACTTCGTCATGAAGCTGTACAACAGCGACGAGCGCGTCCAGAAAATGCTCGACGAGGACCTCGAGGACTACACGGTGCAATCGCTCACGGGGTACGTCGCGGGCATCAACCGCTACCTCAGGGAAACGGGCGTCGACAACCTCGCCGAGGGCGAGGAGGGCTGTCGCGGCGAGCCCTGGGTGCGGGAACTCACGCTGCAGGACGCCGTGCGCCTGATACACCGTACGGTGCTCGTGGCGAGCGGCCAACCGCTCGCGGGCTATATCGTCGCTGCCACGCCGCCGGACGGCCTCGTGCGCAACGAACGCCTGCCGCAGGCGGCGGCCGAGCAGATGTTCGCCGGGCTGTCGCGTGAGGCATTCCGCGCGGGCGTCGGCGTGCCCGAACCCGAGCAACTGGGCAGCAACGCGTACGCGATCGGCGAGCAGGCGGCCCAGGGCAATGCCGGCCTGCTGTTCGGCAACCCGCATTTTCCCTGGCAGGGCCAGCAGCGCTTCTTCATGTTCCATCTCACGCTGCCCGGCGAGTATGACGTGATGGGCGCCGCCCTCGGCGGACTGCCGGCGCCGGTCATCGGCTTCACCCGCAACGTTGCGTGGTCGCACACGGTCAGCACGGGCTCGCGCTTCAACTTCTACGAACTGACCCTGAACCCCGACAACCCGCTGGAATACCTGTTTGACGGGGAGTGGCGCGAAATCACGTCGCAGACGGTCACCGCGCAGCGCCTGGCCGACGGGGGCGCGGTCGAGGACGTACAGCACACGTTCTATTTCTCGCACTACGGCGCGATCGTCGACCTCGGCGGCATCAATGCGCTGCTGGCCGGCTGGCCCATCGGCGCCACCGGGACGCTGTTGACCTACTCGGACGCCAACCTCGAGAACCTGCGCGGCCTGGACCAGTGGGTGAAGATGGGGCAGTCGATGGACCTCGAGGAATTCACGGACAACCTGCGCCCGCTCGGCATTCCCTGGGTCAACACCATCGCCGCCGACCGCTTCGGCAATGCCTTCTACGGGGATGTATCCGTGAAGCCGCACATCACCAGCGCGCAGTTCGAGAACTGTGTGCGCGGGCTGCTGCAAACCACGGTGACCGACTTCGGCTTCGTGACCATGGACGGTTCCGACCCCGACTGCGCGCTGGGCGCGGACGCGGGCACGGTGCCGGGCATCCTGGGCTATGACAGCCTGCCGAAGCTGGCGACCCGCGAGTACGGCGCCAATGCCAACGACAGTTACTGGCTGGCCAACCCGCGCCACCTGCTCGAGGGCTTCTCGCCGATCATCGGCGGCGAGCGCATCGAGCAGAGCCTGCGCACGCGTGCGACCTTCGACCAGGCGGAACGGCGCCTGGCCGGCAGCGACGGCCTCGGCGCGGCGGGTTTCAATATCGACAACCTGCGGCAGCTCTCCTACCGCGCCACCAACTACACGGCGCAGATCACGCTGGATGCGATCCTCGAGGTCTGTCGCGCGATCCCCGAGGACCCGCTCGCGGGTATTTCGCTCGAACAGGAGGCCTGCAACATCCTCGGCGGCTGGGACCGGACGCACCGGGTAGACAGTGTCGGCGGCCACATCTTCTACGAGCTGTGGCGTGAGCTGCGCGGCGCGCAGAACCTCTGGGCCACACCCTTCGACCCCGCCGACCCCGTGAACACGCCGCGCGACCTGAATACCGGTGACGCGTCCGTCGCGCAGGCGGTACTGGACGCGCTCACGGCCGCGGTGAACAGGCTGGCGACGGCCGGCATCGCGCTGGATGCGCCCTGGGGAGAAGTGCAGTTCGACGAGCGCAACGGTGAGCGCATCCCGATCCACGGCGGCTCCGGTTCGATGATGTTCAGTACCATCACCTCGGACCTGGTGGACGGCGAGGGCTATTCCGCTATCCGCCACGGCAACAGCTACATCCAGGCGATCACGTGGGACGAGAGCGATTGTCCGGACGCCTACGCGATCCTCACCTACTCGCAGTCGACGGACCCGGCGTCGCCGCACTTCGCCGACGCGACGAAGCTGTACAGCGGCGGCGGCTGGATCGATATGCCGTTCTGCGAGGCGGACCAGCAGGCGCAGGAACTGCGCCGCATGCGTCTTTTCGAATAGCGGCCCGCGCTACATGCGGCGACCGCGCGCCGCCAGCAGGGTGAGCAGGCCGCCCAGCAGTGCGAGGGCGCCGGGTCCCATGACCGGGATTTCGCGTACCGGTGGTGGCGGCAGGGCGAACGCGACGGGGTAGTCCTCCACCTCGCCGCTGTCCTCCTCGCCGTCGGGTCCCGCGGCACCGCTGCGCGTGCA
The DNA here is from genome assembly GCA_030428835.1 of Gammaproteobacteria bacterium. Classification (GTDB taxonomy): domain Bacteria; phylum Pseudomonadota; class Gammaproteobacteria; order Pseudomonadales; family Halieaceae; genus Marimicrobium. The sequence continues at coordinate 5,119 of JAUIEP010000112.1, forward strand.
GCGGAAGCGACTGTACGTGGTGCCCGGCAGCGCCGTGGCCGGCACGGTGAAGTTGACAGCGTTGCTGCCGCTGCCCGCGCCCACGTTGAGCGCCGTGATGATGTTTTCGCCCGCGTCCGCGAAGTCGCCGTCGGCGTTGAAGTCTATCCACCCGTCCACCACGCAGGGCTCGATCGAGGCGCCCGCGGGCATCTCGAGTGTCAGCGTGTAGCCGAGTCCGGGCTGCATGGTGCCGGGTAACCCGACGCCGTCCTCGTCGCCGCCCGCGCCGCAGGTACCCACCGCAGTGGTTATGGTTGTGTCGTCGGCGTTGGCGCCCACGCCCTGCAACGTGCCGTCGTCGGCGTCCACGCACAGGCCCAGGTACGGCCCCGTGATCAGGTGGCGCGCCCCGCCGTCCGCCGCGGTGGTGGCGTAATCGCCCGTCGCGGTGCCCGCGCCGCCGTCCGGGTTGTCCCCGTAGTCATACACCGGGGGGAGCGCCCCCGTCAGGACATCGACGTTCTGGAACATGTCGAGCGACAGGGTGTAGATGCCGGCCGGCAGCACGTTGGTGCGCGCGCTGAAGGTGCCCACGCCCACGGTCGGGCTGATGTTGCCGACGTCGGGGAGGCCCGTCACGTTCACGAAGGCGTTGTCGCCCGGCGTCGTGACCTCCACCGAGCCGTTCAGGTTGCGGGTGTCGGACAGCTCGGTGCCGCCCGTGATGCCGCCCGGCACGCCGTCCGGCGACCAGTCGAACACGGTGCCGCTGCCGGATGTGATGGTGACGCTGGTCTCGATGTTGCCGTTGGTGCTGCCGCCGGCGGCGCCGGGATCCATGACGACATAGACGAAGGGATGCGCCTGGAAGTCGATGTTGATGATGGCGGGTTGCTGCAGGGTGAAGGTGGTGTTGAACCCCGTGGTGGAGGCGTTCAGGCTCGCGGCGGCGGCGAAACCGTTCGTCGCGATATAGGCCTCGGCCACGCCCCACGCCTGTGTGGATTGCAGCGTCGGGGTGATCGGCCCCCCGGGTACCGGCTGGCTGAGCGCCGTGCTCGAGACCTGCGCCCCGGCGCGGGCGTAGTTGCCGCCGAAGCCCAGCAGGCCCATCTCGTTGTTCGCGGGCGCGGGCCCGGGAAACACGCTGCCGAGGCCGAAGGCGGGGTTGGCGTCAGCCGGGCCGCCGTTCACGTCGGAGTTGGCCGGGTTCACCGGGTCGACGGCGCCGTTGAGCGTGGCGGCGGTAGCGGAGACCACGGTGAAGCTCGTGAAATCGGCCAGCGGGATGAAAAACGGCCCGTTCAGGCCGCTGGCATCCGTGGAGGTGATGTTGAGCGCGAAGATGTTGTTGTAGGCGGCGGCGTAGGCGCCCTGGGCCGCTGCCTGCTGGCTGGTGCCGAAAAAAGTCAGGAATACAGCCGCGGCCGCGGCCTGCAAGCGTATGCCGGTCATGGTGTCCCCCCCATGCGCCGACGCGGAAACAGTGGCTATGTAACCGTGGCGATACGGACGCCCCCATCCGCACCGCAGCCCCCTGGCCCGCTCGGGCTCTCGTTATAGTTCGCTGTCACTATATAGGCCAGATGTTTGTGAATCAATGACTTACGATTCACTGTCAACATTAATTCTAGAATTTGCGGCGAAGGTCCGCCCGGGCGCTCAGGGCTGGATGAAGTCCGTGACTTCCAGGTTGAACCCGGACAGGGCGTTGAAGTGGACCGGCGCCGACATGAGGCGCATCTTGCCGATCCCCAGGCGCTTCAGGATCTGCGAACCGGTGCCGATCACCCGGTAGTTCTGTATCCCGGCCGGGCTGGCCGGCCCCGTCACGCTGGGGGGCTCCGGGAACCGCTCGACCTCTTCGAGCTGCTGGGCCGAGCTCACGACCTGCCCGATCAATACCACGGCGCCCGTGCCTTCGCGCGCGATGTACTCCATGGCGCGGCGGTAGGACCAGCCCGTGTCGGCGCCCTCGATGCGCGTGCCGAGCACGTCGCGCAGCGTGTTGACCGTCTGCACCCGCACCAGGGTGGCGTCGTCCTCGCGGATCTCGCCGCGGGTGAGGGCGTAGTGCACGGTGTCGTCCACCAGGTCGTGGAAGGTGTGCAGGGTGAACTCCCCGAACTCGGTCTGCACGGTTTTCTCGCTGCGCAGGTCCACCGACTGCTCGTGCAGCGCGCGGTACTCGATGAGATCGGCGATGGTGCCGATGCGCAGGCCGTGCTTGTCCGCGAAGGCCTCCAACTCGGGGCGGCGCGCCATGGTGCCGTCCTCGTTCATGATCTCCACGATCAGGGCCGCGGGTTCGAAACCCGCCATGCGCGCGAGGTCGACGCCCGCCTCGGTGTGCCCCGCGCGGCGCAGGACGCCGCCGGGCTTGGCGACCAGCGGGAAGATATGCCCAGGCTGTTGAATGTCGGCGGGCCTGGCGTGCGGCGCGCAGGCCTGCAGCACGGTGTGCGCGCGCTGGATGGAGCTGATGCCGGGCCCCTTGCGCTCGGACGCGTCGATCGACACGGTGAAGTTGGTTTCGTGCTGGGAGCGGTTGTCGCGCACCATGAGCGGCAGTTGCAACTGCCGCGCGCGCTCCTCGGTGATCGGCATGCAGATGAGGCCGCAGGCCTCGCTGGAGAAGAACGTGATGACCTGCGGTGTGACCATCTCGGCGGCGATGATCAGGTCGCCCTCGTTCTCCCGGTCCTCGTCATCCATGAGGATGACCATCTTGCCCGCGCGGATGTCGTCGAGAAGGTCGGGTACGCTGGAAAGTGCCATTGTCGCGGCTCGCTCAGAGCATCTCTATGGCCACCGCGGTGGCCTCGCCGCCGCCGATGCACAGGGCCGCGACGCCGCGCTTCTTGCCGAGTTTCTGCAGCGCGTACATCAGCGTCACCATGATGCGTGAACCGGTGGAGCCGATGGGGTGGCCCTGGGCGCAGGCGCCGCCGTGCACGTTCACCTTCGCGTGGTCGAGGCCGAGATCGGTCATGGCGATCATCGTCACCATGGCGAACGCCTCATTGATCTCGAACAGGTCGACGTCCGCCACGCTCCAGCCGGTGGCCTTGAGCAGCTTGTCGATCGCGCCGACGGGGGCGAGAGTGAACTCGCCGGGCGCCCGGCTGTGGCGCGCGTGCGCGACCATCCGCGCCATCGGCACAAGGCCCAGTTCGTCCGCTCGCGCGGCGGAGGCGAGCAGCAGTGCGCTGGCGCCGTCGGAAATCGAGCTGGCGTTGGCGGGTGTGATGGTGCCGTCCTTCGCGAAGGCGGGACGCAGGTTGGGAATCTTGTCGATGGCCGCCTTGTGCGGCTGCTCGTCGTCCTCGACCAGCGTGTCGCCGCGCCGGGTGCTCACGGTGACGGGGGCCATTTCCGAGCGCAGCGAGCCGTCGTCGATCGCCCGCTTGGCGCGGCTCAGTGACTCGATGGCGAACGCGTCCATCTGCTCGCGCGTGATGCCGCGCGCATCCGCGGTCTCCTGCGCGAAGCTGCCCATGGCGCGCCCGGTGTAGGCGTCTTCAAGGCCGTCCATGAACATGTGGTCGTAGACCTGCTTGTGGCTGGAGCCGATGCCGCCGCGCGCGCCCTGCAGCAGGTGCGGTGCGCGACTCATGCTCTCCATGCCGCCGGCCACGACCAGTTGGTTCGTGCCCGCGAGGATGCTGTCGTAGCCGAAAATCGCCGCCTGCATGCCGCTGCCGCAGGCCTTGTTCACGGTGACCGCGCCGGCGCTGGTGGGAATGCCCGCACCGATCGCGGACTGGCGCGCGGGGCACTGCTTCAGCCCGGCGGGCAGCACGCACCCCATGAACACCTCGTCGACATCGCTCGCCTGCGCGCCGGCGCGCTCCAGCGTTGCACTGATCGCGGTGGCGGCGAGATCCGGCGCGGGCACTTCCGAGAGGGCGCCGAGCAGGCCGCCCATTGGCGTGCGCGCACCGTTGACGATGACGACAGACTGTTCACTCATACACTGCATTCCATGGGGTGAAAGGGTTGGCCAGGGCGGCCCCGGGGCGGCCCGGCAGGGGGCGCCAATGTAGCCCAGACGGCAGCTATTCTCAAGCTGGCGCGCCCGGGCTGAACAGCTTGCCGCGCACGGCCTGGCGATATTTCAGCGGACTCATGCCCGCCTGCTGGCGGAACAGCTGGGAGAAGTAACTGACGTCCGCGATGCCGAGCTGCCAGGCGATTTCGCCGACCGACAGGTTGCTGTGCCGCAACAGGTCCCTGGCGCTCGCCATGCGCAGGCTCTGCAGGTAGGCCTGCGCCGACATCCCGGTCGCGCGCTGGAAGCGCCGCCCGAGGGTGCGTTGCGACACGCCGAGGCGCGCGGCCAGCGCGGCCAGTGAACCGGGCCCGGCGAGGTGATTCTGCAGCCACTGCTGGGCCTCGGCCACCAGTTCGTCGTGGTGCGAGCTGTCCGCCTCGTTCTGGTAGGCCGCCGCGCTGAACCTGCGGCGGATCTCGGGCGAGAACTGGTTCTCCACGGCGCGGGCGATGCGGCTGCCGAACCACTCCTCGATGATGTGCACCATGAGGTCGGCGATCGAGTTGACGCTGCCCACGCAGTAGATGTTGTCCGCCTGCGTGATGAGGTGGCGGCTCTTCAACTCCACGCCGGGGTAGCGCGCGCGGAAGGCATTCAGGTAGTTCCAGTGCGTCGTGGCGGGTTTGCCGTCCAGCAGGCCGGCCTCGGCGAGCAGGAAGCTGCCGGTGCCGACGCTGCAGATGCGTGTGCCGCTCGCGGCGTAGTCGCGCAGCAGCGGGAAAATGCCGCGGTTGGCCGCCACCGCCGGCAGCGGGTTGCGCCAGATCGCGGGGAGTACCAACAGGTCCAGCGGCGGCGCCTTCGCCAGTTCCAGGTCCGGCTTGAGCGCGATGCCGCTGGCCAGCCGCAGCATGCGCCTGTCGGGTCCCAGCAGTTTGAACTCGACCTGGGCGCGACCGCGATGGGCCACGCTGGCGGTCTGGCTGGCCGCGTGCAGGATCTCCATGGGCAGGCTCACACTGGTGGCCATGGCCTGCGGGTAGAGGACGGCGGCGGCGTGGTACATCGGTTTTGGCCCGTGGTTGCGTGGCGCCCGGACGCGCCCCCGGTAAAATTCCCGAATGTCCAAAATACCATAATAAGTGACCTGAAATACATGATGGAAATACCGCCCCGGCCGTACACTGATGGCCATTGGCGCAACAAACGGGAAGGGTGGGCATGAGCAGGGTGCGATTACCGGTCATCGTGGGTTTTGGCGGCATCAACGCCGCCGGCAGGGCCTCGGGCCACCATGCCTTCGCCCGTATGGCGTACCCGGCATTGCCCGAGGCGGATCGCGCCCGCACCCGGGCCGCCCTCGTCGGGCTCATGGGCGCCGGTCCGCGCGACGAGCAGTACCTGCTGGACCACACGCTGGTGCGGCGAATCGAAAGCAGCCACTTCGACGTGGACGCCGTGCCCTGGAACCAGCGGCTGACGGCCCTGCCGAACGGCGCGCCGGCCTCCTTCGAGATCGCGCGCAAGCACCTGCCGGAACACCTGCCGCCCCACTGGTCGATCAGCCCCGTCTCGGTGACCCACGTGAAGGTGGAAGTGTCGGCGGAGCAGGACTTCCTCCTGCCCACGCAGCGCAGCTTCGAGGTGAAGTCGGCGGGCATGCTGCCGACGGGCTTTGACCCCGGCAAGCTGTACCCGTCGCGCAACCACCCGCGCGGCCTGCAGATGACCGTCTTCGCCGCCTCCGACGCACTCGGCAGCATCGGCATCGACTGGCAGGACATCGCGGCCCGCGTCGCACCCGACGAGGTCAGCGTGTACGCGGGCAGCGCCATGGGCCAGCTCGACGGCGCCGGCGCCGGCGGCATGCTGAAGTCGCGCTACAACGGCCAGCGCGTGACCTCCAAGTACTGTCCGCTCAGCTTCGCGGAAATGCCCGCCGATTTTATCAACGCCTACGTGCTCGGCAGCATGGGTTCCACGGGCGCGAGCCTCGGCGCCTGCGCATCCTTCCTTTATAACCTGCGCCACGGCATCGACGACATTCGCAGCGGCCGCGCGCGCGTTGCCTTCGTCGGCGCCGCCGAGGCGCCGGTCGTGCCCGAGGTCATGGAGGGCTACGCCGCGATGGGCGCGCTGGCCACCGAGAAGGGCCTGCGCCAGCTCGACGGGCTGGCGGACGACCAGGAGCCGGATTACCGCCGCGCCTGCCGGCCCTTCGCGGACAACTGCGGCTTTACCATCGCGGAGTCGGCGCAGATGGTGGTGCTGTTCGACGACGAACTCGCCATGCAACTCGGGGCCTCGATGTTCGGCGCGCCGACCGAGGTGTTCGTCAACGCCGATGGCCACAAGAAATCGATCTCCGGTCCCGGCGTGGGCAATTACATCACCATGGCCCGCGCGCTGGCCGCCGCCCGCGGCATCCTGGGCGAGAAGGGCGTGCGCGAGGGTGGCCTCGTCATGGCCCACGGCACCGGCACGCCGCAGAACCGCGTGTCCGAGGCGGCTATCCTGAGCCAGACGGCGAAGGCGTTCGGTGTGGAATCCTGGCCTGTCGCCGCCGTGAAATGTTTCCTCGGCCACTCGATCGGCGCCGCCGCGGGCGACCAGTTGAGCGCGACGCTCGGCGCGTGGCACCACGGCGTGCTGCCGGGCATCGCGACGATCGACGCCATCGCGGGTGACGTCGTGCAGGATCACCTGTCCTTCAGCAGGGAGCACCGCGCGGTCGACCCCGAGGCCCAGCGCTACGCGATCATCAATTCCAAGGGCTTCGGCGGCAACAACGCGTCGGCAGCCGTCATGAGTCCCGCGACGACGCGGGCCATGCTCAAGGTGCGCTACTCGAAAGACGAGTGGCGCGCGTGGGAGCAGGCGAACGAGGCGGTACGCGCGCGCCAATTTGAATTCGACGACGCCATGACCGCCGGCAAGGCACCGCTGATCTACAAGTTCGACCACGGCGTGCTCGGCGACGCGGACGTGCGCCTGGACGCCACCGCCATCGCCGTCGGCGACCGCCGCATCGAACTCAACGACGACACGCCCTACGGCGACATGCGCATCGGCTGAACCGGCCACAGGCGGGCCGCGGGATGTTAAGCTGCCCGGCCCCTGTTACCGATTCCAGGCATGGCCGTTACCACCGTTGAACTGAACACCCGCGTCGGTGACACGCCGCTCTCGCTGTGCGTGCACGACGAGCGCGACCGCTACGTGTCGCAACGCCTGCGCGAGGAGGGCGTCTGGGAGCCGTACGAGACGGAACTGGTGCTCGCCGCGCTCGCGCCCGGCGACGTGTTCGTCGATGCCGGCGCCAACATCGGCTACTTCTCCATCCTCGCCGCGGCGCGCGTGGGACCGGCCGGCGCCGTGTACGCCTTTGAGCCGGACCCCGGCAACGCCGCGTTGCTGCGCGCCAGCGCGACCCTTAACGGCCTTGCCGATACCGTGACCGTGGTGGAAGCCGCGCTCGCCCGCGAGGCGGGCAGCGCCGAGCTGTTCCTGAGCGCGGACAACCTGGGGGACCACCAGCTGTTCAGCGGCGACGAGGCGCGGGACAGTGTGGCGGTCGCGAAGCTTAACGGCGCCGCTTACCTGGCGCCGCGCGTGAACCGTATCGCCATGGTCAAGGTGGACACCCAGGGCTTCGAGTACGAGGTCCTGGCCGGTCTCATGCCGCTGTTACAGCAGTTGCCCGCCGCGCCGCGGCTGCTCGTGGAGCTGACGCCGTACTCACTCGCCCAGGCGGGGGCCAGCGGCCGCGCACTGGTGGAAATGCTGGCGGAGCTGGAGGCACCGATGTGGATAATCGACCACATCGAGCACCGCCTCGTGGCCAGCGATGCCGAAGCCCTCGCGACCTGGTGCGACAATGTGGCCGCCACGCCGGGCGACCGGGGCTTCATGAATATCCTGGTGGGCGCGGGCCTGCCCTGACGGTGCAACAGCCGCCCCGTTTGCTGCTATCATGCCCCTCCCTGCAAGTAGCGATACCCCCGCGATGAGCGATCCACTGGCCCTCCTGAAGCAACGCAATTCCGCACCCCGGCTCACCGACCCGGCGCCCGGCCCGGCGGAGCTCGACGAGATCTTCCAGGCCGCCTTGCGCGCCCCCGACCACGCCTGGCTGCGGCCCTGGCGTTTCCTCACGATAGGCGGCGAGCGCCGCGCGGCGTTCGGCGCACTGCTGGAGCGCTGCCTGGTGGCGCGCAACCCCGAGGCCGACGAGGCCGCGCGCGCCAAGGCGCGCAACGCTCCCCTGCGCGCACCCCTGGTCGTGGTTGCGGTGGTGACGTTGTCCGAGCACCCGAAGGTGCCCCACGTGGAACAGCGCCTGTCCGCCGGCTGTGCCGTCCAGGGCATCCTGCTGGCCACGCACGCGCTGGGCTACGCCGGGATCTGGCGCACCGGCGACGCCGCGTTCGACCGCGCCGTGATGGACGGTCTCGGCCTCGGCGCGAATGAGGAGATCGTCGGCTTTGTTTACCTGGGCACGCGCGAGGGCGACCCGAAACCGCTGCCGGAACTCGCGACCTCCGATTTCGTGAGCGCGTGGTAACCGCGCGTAACGGCACTATTAAAAGTACAAGACTCATCACAAGACCCATCACAAGACAAAGGAACTCACCCGCCATGCCTCCCAGCTTTACCACCCTCGACGTGCGCATCGAGGAGCAGGTCGCCACCGTCCTCTTGAACCGCCCCGACAAGGCCAACAGCATGAGCAAGGCCATGTGGAGCGAGCTGCAGGAGTGCTTCGAGTGGCTGGATGCGGAGCCGGGCGTGCGTTGCGTGATTCTCGCCGCCAACGGCAAGCACTTTTGTGCGGGCATCGACCTCGGCATGTTCGCCGGCGGCATCGGCGGCGGTGCGTCATCCGACCCGGCGCGGCAGGCCGAGGGTTTTCGCCGCACCGCGCTGCGCCTGCAGGCCAATCTCACGGCGATCGAGAACTGTCGCAAGCCTGTGCTCGCGGCCATTCACTACACCTGTATCGGCGGCGGAGTGGACATGACCTGCTGCGCCGACATGCGCTATGCGACGGCGGATGCGTATTTCTCCATCCGCGAGATTGATATCGGCATGACCGCCGATGTGGGCACGCTGCAGCGCCTGCCGCGCATCATTCCCGACGGCATCGTGCGCGAGCTCGCGTACACGGGGCGCAACATGGATGCGCAGGAGGCGAAGGAAGTCGGTTTCGTGAACCGCGTGTTCGCCGACCGCGACGAGATGATGCGCGAGGTCACGGCCATTGCGCGCACCATCGCCAGCAAGGCGCCGCTGGCCGTGCGCGGCTCCAAGGAGATGATCCTGTACGGCCGCGACCACTCGGTGGCAGACGGCCTGAACTACATCGCCACCTGGAACGCGGGAATGTTCAGCCAGGTCGACCTTGGTGCCGGCCTGGAGGCGCAGGCCGCGGGTGAGCAGGCGCGCTACGAGGATTGAGCAAAGAACCGGCGCCGCCGTTCGCGCGGCGCAAGGCGGAGAGTTAACAGGTATGCGATTTTTTTCCTGGCTGCGGCGGCCCTGGTTGCATTTCATTGTGCTGGGCGCGCTGCTGTACTACCTGCAGGGCGTGTTGTTCCCCGCGCCGAAGCCGGTGGTGGGGCCCCTCAACGAGGCGCGCGTCGAGGCGCTGGAACAACAGTGGTTCGCCAGCACCGGGCGCGTGCCCACCGCGGAGCAGCGCCAGCGCATCATCGCGGCGGAGCTGGACCGCGACATGCTGTTCCAGCGCGCTATCGACGCCGAACTGCACCTGTACGACACCGTGGTGTACCAGCGCCTGCTGCGCAACATGCGTTTCCTCGGGCTGGACGAGGGGCGCTCCGACGAGGAACTCTACGAAATGGCGCTTGATATGCGCCTGCACCTGGGCGACGAGGTGATCAAGCGGCGCCTGATCCAGGTGATGGAGCAACTGTTGCTGGCAACAAGCCCG
>JAUIEP010000298.1 GCA_030428835.1 Gammaproteobacteria bacterium
AGTTGTCGCGCAGGAGCCGGGCGTGGCGCGGGAGCATGGCCTGTTCCGCGCGCGAACTGTCCTGGAAGATGGCGACCACGTTGGTCCCGAGTTGCCGGCTGAGATCGCGGGAGCGGTCCTCGAGACCGCCCAGCAGCGCGATCAGCGCGGTGAGGATGGCCATGCCGATCGACATGGCGAACAGTGACAGGGCGAAGCGCCCGGGGCGACTGCGCACCTCCTCGAGGATATCCTCCAGCAACTGGGTGAGGGCGCTAGTGTGCTTCATACAGCATGCCGTTGTTGCAGCGCAGTTGTCGTGAGGTGTACTGCAGCAGCGACTCGTCGTGAGTGACGAGCATGATGGCCATGTCGTCCCTCCCGCCCAGTTCACTGAGGCAGGCCATGACCTGTTCCGCGGAGCGCCGGTCGAGGTTACCGGTGGGCTCGTCGGCCACGAGCAGTCGCGGCCGCAGGGCGATGGCCCGCGCGATGCCCACGCGCTGCATCTCGCCGCCGGACAGCAGGTTGGTGGGGCGGTCCTCGAAATCCGCCATGCCGACCATCGCCAGGGCCTCGCGCGCGAGTTCACGCACCGTGCTGCGGGCGACGTCGAGGTAGCGAAAGCGGAACAGCACGTTTTCCAGCACGGTGCGATAGGGCAGCAGGCAGTAGTGCTGGAAGACCATGCCCACGGCCTGCTTGCGCAGTGCGTTGAGATCGTTCTCCGCCATCGCGGAGGTCGCCGCGCCGTCGAAGTAGATTTCGCCGCTGGACGGTACGTCGAGTAGGGCGCAGAGATTGAGGAAGGTCGATTTGCCCGAACCCGAGGGGCCCGTTATCGCGGAAAACTCGCCGGGGAAAATGCTGACATCCACGTCCTGCAGCACCGTGTGCGGGCCGCTGGCCGTGGCGAAGGAACGGCTCACGCCGTCGAAGCGCAGCAGGGCGGTCATTGCAGTGCCACCGTGTCGCCCTCGTCCAGCCCCGCCAGCACCTCGTAGTCGGTGTCGTTCGCCGCGCCCAGGGTGACTTCGCGCTCGTCGAAGCGGTTGCCCGCGCTCACGCGGACATAGGCGGTGCCCGCGCGCCAGGCGATGGCCCGGCGCGGCACCAGGAGGGCATTCTCGCGCTGCTGCGCCATCACCTGGGCAATCACCGACATCCCGGGGCGCAGGCGCTCATCGCGATCATCGATGCTGATCTGCAGGCTGAAGAAACGCTGCCACGCCGGCCTGCCCGGTACGTTCTCCGCGATGGCACCGACCGTGTCGATCACGCCGCGCAGTTGCAGGTCGGGAAAGGCGCTCGGCACCATGATGGCCGGCTGCCCCGGCCGCACCCGCGACAGTTCGCTCTCGGGCACCAGGGCGCGTAGCACGAGATCCTCCATGTCGGGTATCACCATGAACGGCTGGTTGGCGTGCAGCGTGTCACCCACGCGCAGTGTGCGGAATTCCCCCGCGATATGCAGCGGCTTGTACACCAGCATGCCGCCCGCCGGGGCGGTGACCGTCGTGTTCTGCAGTTGCGCGCGGGCCAGTTCGAGCGCCTGCCGCGCCGCCGCGAGACGCGCCTCGGCGCGTTGCACGCGGGCCGGGTGCAGGTAGCTCCTGGTGAGTTCCAGTTTCTGCTCGATGCCCGCCTGCTCCGCTTCCAGTTGGGCGACCTTGGCGCGCTGCTGTTCGACCTCCATCGGGGAGACGATGTTCTCGCCGGCAAGCGCCTGGCTGTCCGCGAGGAACTGACGTTCCGCGGCGACGGCGTCGGCGAACTTGCGCAGGTCCATGGCGAGCTCGCCAATCTCCATCGGGATGACGGCGTTCTGCAGGCTGTCCAGCTCGCTCTGCGCGAGTGCGAAGTCCTCCTCGAGCTTGACGATCTCGCGCTCGAGTTCGGAGGCGTCAAAGCGTGCGATCACGTCGCCACGCCGCACGGTGCTGCCTTCGGGCGTCAGCGCGGTGACCGTCGCGAAGCCCTTGAACTGGGACACGATGGTGACTTCGCGGCGCGCCTCCACACGGCCGCGGTAGACCGTCTGCTCGACGATGGGCCCGCGACCGATCTCCCGCGTGGCCACGCCGGGCGCCGCGGGTTTCTGCGCACTGCCCATCGTGAATGTCAGCGCCAGGAGCGACGCGGCCGCAAGGAGGATCACGCGATAGAACCTGTGCATGTCAGAATGCTCCCGGTTTGAGCGAGGCGGGTGCCTCGATGAGTGTGCCGGTGGCGTGCAGCAGCCGGTAACCGCTAACGGACGCTTCCGAGCGCCCGCTGAGCAACTGCGACTGCGCGGTGAAGTACGCCTGCTCCGCGTCCGTGACGGAGAACCCGTCGGCCCGCCCGAGGCTGAACAGGCGCCGCGCGAGCTTCAGCCGCGCACCCGCGTGCTCGTAGTTGCCCTCCAGTATGTCCAACTGCTGGTGCGCGCGGCGGTGCGCGGCGAGCGCCTCCTCGACCTCGCGCGTGATTGCGAGGTTGCGGGCCCGGATATCCTCCATGGCCTCTCCCTGGCGCAGCACGCTCTGCCGGTATTCCAGGTCCTGGCGGTTGCGGTTGGAGTCCGTG
>JAUIEP010000299.1 GCA_030428835.1 Gammaproteobacteria bacterium
GCCGGCGCGCCGAAGGAGGGTTCGGCCGGCGACACGCTCGGGCGCGGCGAGGACGAACTCGAACGCCTTCTCGGCGTCTGCCTCCCGGAGGCCGACATCGTGAACGTGGAGCCGCTGCCGCCGCCGGACCCGAGCAAGGGTATCCAGATGGTCATGCCGCCCCACGACGTCAACGCGGAGGATGAGCGCGAGATATGCTTTGCCGTGTACGAGGACTTCCGCGACGTGATCCCGCCGGAGTACCTCGACGAGACGGGCGACTTCTTCTACCTGAAGAACGGCGAGACACGCGAGGACCCTTTCACCCACCACAACCTGATCTACAAGTCGGCGGTGGAGATCGAGGACATCCACCACCCGGCGTTCGGCGAGTGGACCTGTGCCGACGGGCCGCGCAAGGGCGAACTGTGTGAACCGCTCGAGCGCGACTCCTGCGGCGCGGGCCAGTGCCGCAGCCAGATCAGGAACAGCGTCGCCTGCCGCGGCTACGGCCCGCCGGTGGGCACCGAGGGCGGCGGCATCCTCGGCCTCGGCCAGGGGCCGAACCGCGAGGGTTTCTACACCCGCTATCCGGCGCACGGCGTGTTCTTCTGGAACTCCCACGCCTTCAACCTGACCACGAAGGACGCCGTGCACCACCTGTGGCGCAACCTGTACTTCGCCGACGACCGGCGCTTCCAGGCGCAGGGCATCAACGTGACCCGGTACATCACCGCGGGCACCGGTACACAGCCATTCAGCTCAAAAACCGAATGCCGCGACTACGTGTTCGACCAGGGCGATGGCCTGCTGTCGCTGAGTTCGCACACGCACAAACGCGGCGAGCGCTTCCACATGTACCTCGGCGACGAGCTGGTCTACGAGACGTTCACCTACGACGAGCCGCTCAACAAGCGCTTCGAGCCGGCCCTGGTCTTCAACAGCGCGGACCCCGCGGAGCGCACCCTGACCTACTGCGCCACCTGGAACAACGGCGAGAACGCGGACGGCTCACCCAACGTGGAGATCGTCACGCGCCTGTCCCGCAGGCCCGAGAACGCCACACCCTGCCGCCCCACCGCCTGTGTCGCGGGCAATGTGGGAGCGGCCTGCGCCGGCGCGAATGACGACGCGGCCTGTGACTCCTCACCGGGCGCCGGCGACGGCTGGTGTGACGCCTGCATCATCATGCCCGGCGTCTCCAGCGACGACGAGATGTTCATCCTGCTCGGCAGCAAGATGGCCAACTACGAAGCGCTGATTCACGCCGACCACGGCCACGAGGATGGCCACGACGACGAGCACTAGACGACCACGGGTAGGTCACGGTGACCGTCCCTGTCGGTTAGCGGTTGGGAGAGTCACAATAGAGGGCGCCCTTCCGGCGCCCTTTTTCTTTTCGGTTCTGGCGAGCTGTTGGGTGTGGTGTGTGGCTGGCCGGGACGTTCGCCGGGCCTGCGGCTGCCCTCGCTACGGGCGATTTTGAGGGGCCCGCCTCGACGCGCGTCCTGCGCGACGAGGCTTTCCGGCGGAAGGCCGCCCCCGCCCTCCATGGCGCTCCAACCCCTCAAAATCACCCTCCGCTCGGCCGGCTCAAAGCCCCGGCCAGCCACACACCACACCCAACAGCTCTCTATCGTTTACTGGAAAAAGATCGAGAGGACTTTGTACCCCGCAGATCAGGACTCCGGGTAGAGCGCACAACAAAGCGCCCGGAGGAAGTGTCCCCTGGAGGGAAGCTCTGGGGCCATGGATGGCCCCAGCGCAGCCGCCATGGATGGCGAATTGGCGGTTCCCGGAAGGGGACACTTCCTCCGGGTGCGAATGGGCCTAAAGAACCCGGTAGAGATACCGACAAGCTAACCGCAGAGTCCCCGCCCGCCATCGACAGAGATAACCTGCCCGGTAACAAAAGGCGCGTCGTCGGCCAAAAAAGCAACGGTGCGCGCAATGTCAGACGGGTCACCGAGTCGCTGCAGCGGTGTGGCGGCAACGGTACGATCGCGCGTCGCCGGGTCGTAGGCCGCGTCATCCTCGGGCCAGAGAATCGCGCCGGGGCTCACGCCATTGACGCGGATGTCGGGGCCGAGTTCGACCGCGAGACTGCGGGTGAGGGACGCGAGGCCGGCCTTGGCGGCGCCGTACGCGTTGAAGTCGGGGAGCGGGCGGTCGATGTGCACGTCGAGGATGTTGACGATGCAGCCACCGGCCGCGCGCAACGCGGACAGCAGGCCCTGGATGAGGAAGTACGGCCCCTTGAGGTTGGCGGCCAGCATCGCGTCGAAGTCGGCTTCCGTGCACGCGTCGATCGGCGTGGGCTCGAAACCGGAGGCGTTGTTGACGAGCAGGTCGACGCGGGCGTGGTGCGCAGCTATCCCCGCGGCGAGCGCGGCGGCACCGGCCGCAACCGCGAGATCGGCCTGGTACAGCGTGCAGGAATCCGCGCGGGCGGCGTTCAACCGGGCGGCCAGTGCGTTCGCCTCGGCCATTGATGCGCGGTAGTGCAGTGCGATGTCATAGCCGCGCCCGTGCAGCTCTGTCGCAATGGCGCAGCCG
>JAUIEP010000300.1 GCA_030428835.1 Gammaproteobacteria bacterium
GTGCCGCGCGCAGCAGGAAGACGGCGGGCAGGAATACCGCGGCGATGTAGTACTTGTAGAGGTCCACCGCGTTGGGCACGAAGTAGAACCCGGCGAGGAACAGCGCGTAGGTGCAGAACAGGACGTTTGCGAGGCTGGCGCCGCGGTCACTTTCCGGCAGCCAGGCGTTCACGCCGTCGCCTCCGGCCGGTAGTGGCGGTTCGGTATGCCGAGTACGCCGGCGCCGGTGCCCAGGCTGTCGGCGATCGCGAGCAGGCGCGGCGCCCAGCGCGCCGGCCCCGCGGGGAACGCGACGACGAGCAGCAGCGCATCGCGCAAGGTGCGCAGCGTGCAGCGGCCGAGCAGTCGCAGGCCGAGCGCGAGGCTCTTCGCCGCCGAGCGCGATTTGAGGCGGCGCTTGACGAGGTACTTCACGCAGCCGCGGCGATAGGATTCCCGCCACAGATACGCCAGCGTCGCGCGCTCCCTTGGAATGTATTCCACGGCCTGCGCGGCGGGCGCGTAGGCGAAGCGGCAGCCGCGCAGTTTGAGGTCCTGGAACAGCAGCTTGTCCTCGCCGCCGGAGAGTGCGAGTTCGGGATCGAAGGTGAGGCCGTCACGGAACAGGTTCGCGCGCAGCAGCACGTTGCAGGTGGCCGCGGGCGGGTCGGGGTCCAGGGGCGCGAGTGCACCCTGGTTCTGCGGCTTGGCGAAGTAGTCGATGGCGGCGATCCACGCGGGCGCTTCGGGTGGCAGGCGCGGCAGCGTCGGTCCCACCACGATGTCCGCTCCGGACGCGGCCTGTGCGGCCAGCAACTGCGCCAGCCAGTCCGCGGCCGGCTCCTCGTCGTCGTCGATCATGGCGATGAAGTCGGTGCCCTCAGGCACCGCCGCCAGCGCCGCGTTGCGCGCGTGCGAGATGCCGGGGCGCGGCTCGTGGCGGTAGTGCAGCGCCCAGCGGCAACCGCGGCGCTCCAGCCACTGCCGGCTGTCACCCGCGGGCGAGTTGTCCGCCACGATGAGGCAGAGGCCGGGCGCGGTGTCCGGGAATTGCTGGCGATCCAGCGCGTCGAGCAGGCGCTTCAGGCCCTCCGGACGCCGGTAGGTACAGATACAGACCGCGAGGGCGATGTGTGGTTGCTCGGATATCGGGGCGGTCCCCATGGCGCGGTCGATGTGAGTTGCCGGGGTGCGGCGTAAAGCCGCGATTATACTGAAGATGGTCGCCGCCCGGCGTGTATTTTTTGTCCCTGGTGCCTGTGCTAAGCTCCGATTTTACCTACAAAAATCAGCCCGAGAGGGTCTCGAGCAGACCCCAGCCAGGCCCCAACAGGAGTTGCCGGTATCACTTCTGCGATAACAGCGCCGACCCGGTTGTGGCTGGCGTCACCCCATTTCTACCCCACCTACGGCGGTGCGCAGAATCGCTATCGCCAGTACATTCCCGGCTTCCTGGAGCGCGGCATGGACGTGCGCCTGCTCACCGGCACCCCGCTGCCCCAGGAGCGCTCCGAATCGGACGCCCAACTGTACTGGTACGACGTGGAGCCGGGCCGCTACCTGCCCGTCACGCAACTGGAGGGGGCGCCGCTGGAGCGTATCCGCCTCCCCGACACCAAGGGACCGCAACGCACCGAGATCTATTACGACGCCCTGCTCGACGTCTGCTCGAGGGAGGCGCCGGGTTCCGTGGTGGCGCAGTTGTTGACCAACATGCGGCCCGAGGCGCAGCCCTGGATTGAGCGGCTGCGCGCGGCCGGCGTCGCGACGCTGTACTCCGTGTCCCAGTTCCCGGCCTGGCCGTCCAAGCCGACCAAGCGCTGGTTTCGCGGCAGTGGCTATCGCCGTGTCTACGACACGTTCGACGCGCTGGTCACCAACAGCCCGGCGATCGAGTCGTTCCTGCGCGATATCGGCGTGACCACCCGCATCGAGTACATTCCCAGCGGCGTAAACCTCACGCGCTTCCGCCCGCCGGACAGTGCGGACCTGCTCGCCGCGCGCGACGCGGTGCGCGCGCGCCTGGGTATCCCCGAGGGGCACCGGGTGATCGCGACCATCGGCGCGGTGATGCCGCGCAAGGGCCCGGACCTTGCCATCCTGGCGTGGCAGCAGGTACTCGAGCGCCACCCGGACACGCACCTGTTGTTTATCGGCCCGCGCTCCGACCAGTACGACCCGAAGCTCGGCCGTTTCGCGGCCCGTATCGATCGCCTGGTCAGCGAATCCGCAGCGCCGGGACAGGTGCACTTCACCGGCCTGGTAGACGATGTCGAGAACTGGTTGCGGGCGGCGGACCTGTTCGTGCTGCCGACGCGGCGCGAGGGCACGCCGAACTCGGTACTCGAGGCCATGGCGTCGGGACTGCCCGCCGTGGTGACGCGCTACACCGGCCTGTCGGAGGCCATCGGCCAGCCGGGCGAGCACTACCAACTGGTGGAGCGCAAGGCGCCGGACCTCGCGGACGCACTCGAGCGGCTGCTGGCCGATCCCGACCTGTGTGCGCGCCAGCGCGATACCGCGCTGCAGTACATCCGCCGCAGCATGGAC
>JAUIEP010000113.1 GCA_030428835.1 Gammaproteobacteria bacterium
GATCTCCGGGTACTGCTCGTGGAAGTCTTTCAGCACGGGCGTCAGCCAGTCCGTGCCCGTGCCCTCGGTAGCGGACACCACCACGTCCCCGCACAGCGCGGTGGACTGCGCGTCGAGGCTGCGCTCGATGGCATACATCTCGCGCTCCATGCGCAGGGCGCTCTCCAGGATGGACGCGCCGGCATCCGTCAGTTGCATACGCCGGCCGGCGCGCACGAACAGGGGCGTACCGAATCGCTGCTCCATGCCGGCCAGGCGCCGGCCCACCGTGGGCTGGGTGAGTTCGAGGCGCTCCGCCGCTCCCACGAGGCTCCCCGCCTCCCGTATGGCCAGAAACAGGCGGATATCCGCCCAGTCCCTTAACGGATCTTTAATATTCATAAATGCATACTAAATAGTATTTTCCGCCGTAGTCATGCGTGAGTTTAGTCCCTAATCTACATCCTGTACATGGCGTACAGGAGGACAACACCATGCAACGCACGAAAATACTGGTTACCACGATAGGCATCATCCTGGCCTTCGGGCTGCTGTGGCAAAGCCGCTCCCACGCGGACGCGATTGACCACTACCAACCGGCCGTGTTGCAGAAAGCGGAACGCGCGCTGCAACGGGGCAACCCGACGGAGGCGCTGGCCCTGCTGGAGGGCCGGGTGGCAGCGATGCGCCACGGCTCCATGCGCGCGGCGGGCGATGACCTGATCTGCCGCGCCTATTACCAGCGCGGCGACTACGCGGCGGCGGAGCAGGCCTGCGACCGGGCGGTGGCTGTCGGCAGCAACAACTCCGCCTGGAGCTACCTCAACAACCGCGGGGTGATGCGCCTCCTGCAGGGCAAGCTGGAAGACGCCCTGGCGGACTTCAGCGCGGCGGCAGGCCGCAACCCCAGCGCACGGTCCGTCAAAAGCAACCTGCAGGTCGTGCGGCGCGAACTGACGGGCGAGTAAACCCGCCCCACTCACCCGGCCGGCGCAGCGCGCGTCGGCCGGGTCATCCCTCTCCCACCCCACCGGCACCCCCGGCCGGTACTCCCCCCCAAAACTTGTGGCTATACTGGGCGGCACCCCGGCACGACACCGACCGACCGAATACGCCCGCATGCCACTGATCGCCCCCCACCTGACCAACTACCGGTTGCGTCGCGCCGAGAAACTGGCGGGCCGTGGTGAGCGGGAACGCGCCATCGACTACCTGTTGACGCGCAATGCGGGGCGCAACCGCGCCGCGCTTGAACGCGCGCTGGTCGACCTGCTGCTGGACGGCGAGACGGAGACCGGCACCGGCAGGCGCGAGCGGGCCGCGACGACCGACGTGCTCACCGTGGCGCCGGGCGAGATCCCGGAAGTCCCGGCGGCGGGTTTCTCCGCCGGCGTATTGCGCGAAGCCATCGGCAAGGCCGGCCACCTGATCGTGCGCGGCCTGTTCGCGGGCGGCGACGTCGCCCGGCTGCGCGACTGCGTGGACCACGCGCTCGGCTCGCGCTACGAGTCCACATCGAACGAGCGCGCACCCTCCGACGACGACCCCTGGTATTACCCGTCACCCAAGTTCCCCGGTATACACGAGAGCTACAGCCAGCTCGCGCACAGGAAGACCTTCGCGCGCACCGGCTCGATGATGGTGGTCGACTCACCGCGAGGAACCAGCGCAACGCTGGCGTTCTTCCGCCGCTACGGCATGAAGTCGCTGCTGCGGGACTACTTCGGCGAGCCCGGCGTCATCGCCACGCGCAAGTGGACGTTCAGGCTCGTCGAGGCGAAACAGATCAAGCGCAACTGGATCGGCGGCGGCTGGCACCAGGACGGCCAGTTCATGGGCGCGGGGGTGGACGCGCTCAATCTCTGGGCGCCCCTGTCGGACTGCGGTGACGGCACCGATGCGCCGGGTATCGCGCTGCTGCCGCGGCGCTTCAACGAAGTGCTCGAGTTCGGCACCCACGGCGCCAACGTCGACTGGATGGTCGGCCCGGAACTCGTGAAGGAACTGGCCCGGGATACGCCCGTGGTAACGCCCCACTTCGAGCCCGGCGACGCCCTGTTCTTCGACCAGTTCAGCCTGCACCGTTCCGGGCACGTACCGGGCAAGCGTCGCAACCGCTACGCCCTGGAATCCTGGTTCTACAGTCATTCCGGCACGGGCGGCAACGCCGTGTTGCCGCTCGTTTAGTTACCCACCCGCGGAGAGACGCAGATGGAAGAAGTCGCCCCCGAGAACGCGCCCGGGCCCTGTGCCGGCTTCAAGGTGCTGGAATTCGGCACCATGGTGTCGGCGCCGCTGGCCAGCCAGAGCCTCGGCGACCTGGGTGCCGATGTCATCAAGGTCGAGACCCTGGTCGGGGACACCGCGCGCTGGACGGGCAAACCGGAACGCGCGGGCATCAACGGCTTCTTCTCCCAGTTCAATCGCAACAAGCGGGCCATCGGCGTCGACATGAAAACCGCGGCGGGTATCGACATCGTGCGCCGGCTGGCGCGCGAGGCCGATGTCATCATCTGCAACTACCGCCCCGGTGTCGCGGAGCGTCTCGGCTTCGGGTACGACACCCTGAGCGCCGACAACCCGGGTCTCGTCTACGTCGCGATCACCGGCTTCGGGACCGACGGCCCCTACGCCGCGAAGCCCGCGTACGACTTCGTCATACAGGGCATGTCGGGGACGATGATGCTGCAGGGCCGCGGCGGCCCGCCGCAGATGATCCAGAGCGTCATCGCGGACAAGTGCGCGGCGGTCACCGCCGCGAGCGCGGCGCTGGGTGCCCTGCTCGCGCGCGAGCGCAACGGCGGCAAGGGCCAGTACGTCCAGGTGCCGATGATCAACGCCTACGCGCAGGTCGCGCTGCCCGACATGCTCACCCACGAGACCTTTCGGCCGAAGCAGACCAGCGCCATGAAAATTGCGGACATCTTTCACGTCTGGGAATGCGCCGACGGCTACATCGTGGGCATGCCGATCGAGGACAAGCAGTACGCGGGGCTGTGTCGCGCCCTCGGGCGGGAGGAGTTCATCACAGACGAGCGCTTCACCACCATCGCGGCGCGCATGCTGAACACCGCGGACCTGTGCGAGTGGATCCAGGCGGAGCTCATCCAGCGCAACTGCCGCGAGGCGCTGGAGGCGATCAACGGCCAGGATGTACCCTTCGCGCCGGTCTACGAGTTGGAGGACTTCATGGCCGACGCGCAGGTGCAGCACAACCGCACCATCTTCGACGCGGAGGATCCAAAGGGCGGTACCACGCGCTACGTGCGCCACCCCAGCCTGTTCGCGGACACGCCCGCGACCCTGCGGCGCCACCCCCCGCGGCCCGGGGAGCACACCGATGACATCCTCGCGGAGGCGGGCTTCACGGGCGAGGACATCGCGAGCCTGCGGGCAGGGAAGGTGGTGATCTGATGGGGTTTTTTCCATAACCCACGCGCATATCTTTCCTGGATCACAGTTCTGCCTGCAGGCTATATCGCCGCGCCGGCTCTTTGCTAATCTTGGCTTCGGTCTTCCCGGATACCACATAAGAGAAAACACAATGTTCGGAATGTCGCCCGGCGCGCGCAAGGTCGCCGTATTGCTGTTCAGTGTCATGGCCCTCTGCGGCTGCCGCCTCGAGGTGCACAACCTCGGCGACCCCGGCGGCAACGTGAGCAGCGCGCTGGCCACCGGCACGCTGATCGACTGTGGCAACGGCGGCGCATCCTGCGGCAAGCGCTACACCGACCTCGGTGCGGAAACGCTGACGGCCACGCCCGCGGCGGGCTATGTCTTCGCCGGCTGGCTCGGCGCGTGCGCCGGACAGGGCGCCGCGTGTACGCTCGATATCACCGCCAATAGCTGGCACGAGACCCGGGCGTTGTTCGATTTCGCGCAGGTCACCGTCAACCCGATCGCCGACCAGCAGGTGGGCCAGAACTTCGCGCCGTTCAATGTGCAGGCCACGGGTAACTCCAGCGCCGGCGCCATCACGTGGAGCGTCATCAACTCGCGTCCGGACGCCGTGGATGTCACGATCAACCCGTCTACCGGTGAACTGGCGATCGCCGCGATCAGCGACGGCTTCGGCAACGCGCAGATCGAGGTCATCGCCACCGTGCCCGGCGGCGAATCTTCCAGCACGCACTTCGCGCTCGTGGTCACCATGCCCGACAACCCGGTGTTCGCGTGCGGCACCGGCGTCGAGACCGAGACAGGCGACACCCTACCCGGCAGCTACACGCTGTTCGAGTTCGGCCAGTCGCGGCCACTGGCGATCTCGCCCAACGGGCGCTACCTGTTCGTGGCCAACACACCGGCCAACTGCCTCGAGATCTACAACGTGGAAACCGACACACCGGAGCTGATCAGCAGCGTCGCGGTGGGCCTTGAGCCGATAGCGGTGTCGGCGCGCACGGATACCGAGGTCTGGGTCGTGAACGGCCTGTCGGACTCGGTGAGCATCGTCGATATTCGCGACCGCCCGCACGTCACGCGCACCCTGCTCGTGGGCGACGAGCCCCGCGACATCGTGTTCGACGGCTCCGGCCGCGCCTACATCACGGCGGCCTACCGCGGCCAGAACCACCCGACCTTCGACATCGACGACCTGTTTACACCCGGCCTCGGCCGCGCGGACGTGTGGGTCTTCGACGGCGCCAATCCCGGCGCCGCGCTGGGCGGCACGCCGCTCACGATCATCAACCTGTTCACCGATGCGCCGCGCTCGCTCGCGGTCAGCCCGGACGGCGACACGGTGTACGCCGCCGGTTTCTTCTCGGGCAACCGGACGACGGTCATCGCGGAGCGCGCGGTGCAACAGGGCGGCGGCGCACCCGCGCCCACGCAGAATATCGACGGCGTGACCGCGCCGGACACCGCGCTCATCGTGAAGTTTGACGGCAGCAACTGGGTGGATGAACTTGACCGCCAGTGGGATTCCGAGGTGAACTTCTCGCTGCCCGACCTCGACGTGTTCGAGATCGACGCCGGCGCCCCGACGCCGGTGGTCGTGGCGACCCACTCCGGCGTCGGTACCACACTGTTCAACATGACGACCGCGCCCGACGGCAAGCTGTTCGTGTCCAACACCGAGGCGCGCAACCACGTGCGCTTCGAAGGCGAGGGGCAACTGGGCACCACCGTGCGCGGGCACATCGCCGAGAACCGCGTGACCATCATCGACGGCGCCACGGTGACGCCGTTCCACCTGAACCACCACATCGACTTCAACCTGCCCTTCGGCCAGCAGGTGTCCGGCACCGACAAGGCCAGGGCCATCGCGCAGCCGGGCGCCATGGCGTACATCGACGGCGAGTTGTGGGTGTTGCCCTTCGGTGCGCGCAAGGTGCAGGTTTACCGCGACCCCGCCGTGAGCGGTTCGGGCAACTGGTTCGACAGCCCCTGGGGTAGCTGGGTCGGCCTCACACTCGGCGACGGCGGGCCGGCGGGCATCGCCGTGCAGGACTACCGCAAGCGCGCCTACGTCTACACGCGCATGGGGCACAAGCTCCACGTGATCAGCACAGAGATCAAGTACGTCATCAATTCCATCGACCTGTTCACACCCGAGCCCGCCGTCATCAGGGACGGCCGCCCGTTCCTGTACGACGCGCAGCTCACCTCGGGCAACGGCACGGGGTCCTGCGCCTCGTGCCATATTTTCGGGGACTTCGACGCCCTGTCCTGGGACCTGGGCCACCCCGAGGGCCACGTGGAAACCAATACCAACCCCTTCATCGCGGGTCCGTCCAACCCGGTGTTCCACCCGATGAAGGGCCCGATGACCACACAGACCCTGCGCGGCATCAACGACTCCGGCCCCATGCACTGGCGCGGCGACCGCACCGGGCGCGACGCGGCGGGCAACCCGATCCCCGGCGAGACCATCGAGTCCGCGGCCTTCAAGCAGTTCAACCCGGCGTTCGTCGGGCTGGTGGGCCGCGCCGCGGAACTGGACCCGGCGCAGCTCCAGTCCTTCACCGACTTCGCGCTGGCGCTGGTCCCGCCACCGAACCCGATCCGCAACCTGGACGATTCCCTCACGCCCGACCAGGCGACCGGCCGGAATATCTATTTCAACGTGTCGACCGACGGCAACCCCTGTAACACCTGCCACACGCTCGACCCGGCACAGAACTTTTTCGGCACGGGCGGCGGCTCCACCAGCGAGGGCGGCGTGGTGTCACAGGAGTTCAAGGTGCCGCACCTGCGCAACATGTACCAGAAGGTGGGCATGTTCGGCTCCAGTTTCCACGACCTGTCCGTGATCTACCCGAACGGACCGCAGATCAAGGGCTTCGGCTACCTGCACGACGGCGCCGTGGACACGCTCGACAACTTCTTCGGCAACCGGGTCTTCAATTTCCCCAACGCCGGCGACGAGCGTCGCATGGGCGAGTTCAACATGGTGATAGACAGCAACCTGAAACCGGTCGTAGGCCAGCAGGTCACGCTCACCGCCGGCAACGCCGGCACCGTGGGCAGCCGCATCGACCTCTTGATCGCCCGCGGCCTCGCCGGCGATTGCGACCTTATCCTGTGGACCAGCACCGCGGAGTTCGGGGTGGTCAGCGCGAGGCAGCTCGGCAGCGGCCAGTTCCGCACCTCGGTGGCGGGCAACCCGCAGGTCTCCGATACCTTCATCCGCGACCGCGTTGCCGTCACGGGTGAACCGGTGACGTATACCTGTGCGCCCCCCGGGAACGGGATTCGCCTCAGCCAGGTGCCTTAACGCGGAACGTCACCTCTCTCGCGCCTGGGAGTCGAAATTATTCGACCCTGCGCGGCTCGAAGAACAGCGGCAGCCCGTCGCGCGGCTTCGAGATCGGCGACTGCTGCACGGGCATGGTGTAGCCCTCGGGGACGGACCAGCGGTAGTTCCGCAACATCTCGAACATGACGAGCTTGATCTGCATGATCGCGAAGTGCAGGCCGATGCACATGTGGGCGCCGCCGCCAAACGGCACCCAGCAGTGTGAATGGCGGCGGTGCTCGGCCCGCTCCTCGCTGAAACGGTCGGGGTCGAAGCGCTCCGGGTCCGTCCAGTACTCGGGCATGTAGTGGGTGTGGATCGGGTAGGTGGTGACCATCGCGCCCGCGGGAATGACCCGGCCCTCGAACTCCACATCCTGCAGGTTGTAGCGCGGCAGCGTGGAGAGCGGCGGGTACATGCGCAGCGCCTCCTTCATCACCTGTTCGGTCAGCGGCAGGCGCTCCAGGTCGTCGTAGCCGAGCTGCGCCACGCCCAGCTCGCGCACTTCCTGCAACAGCCTGTCCTGCCACTGCGGGAGCAGCGCCAACGCGTAGCTCATGCTGGTCAGTGTGCTGGTGGTCGTGTCGTGCGCCGCCATCATCAGGAAGATCATATGGTCTATGACCTCCTGGTCGGTGTAGCGGTTGCCGTCCTCGTCCGTGGCCCGCGCGAGCAGCGAGAACATGTCGGTGCCGTCACCCGCGCGTTTTTCCGGCAGCAGCGCCTGGAAAAACTCGCACATGTAGCGCCGCGCGCGGATGCCGCGCCACAGCAGTGTGCCCGGCACGGCCAGCGGTATCTTGGGCATGGACGCCGCGACGGTGGTCTCGAAGGCCTTGTTCACCCGGCGCGCCTCGGGCCCGAGTTCGAGGCCGAGGAAAATACTGGCGGCGAGGTCCAGCGTCATCTGCTTGAACACGGGGAACATGCGCAGCGGCTGTCCGGGCTGGATCGGCCAGGCGCCGACCGCGCGCTCCACCTGCGGCACCATCTCCTCGTGGTAGCGCTTCAGCGCCGCGTTCTTGAACCCCGCATGCATGAGCCGGCGGTGGTAGCGGTGGTCGTCGCCGTCGCGCAACATCAGCCCGTTGGGAAATATGCGCCCGATGATCATGTCCCAGGCTTTCTTGTTCGAGAATACCTGCCCGTCGTTGATCAGGGAGAGGCGGTGCGCGTCGGCGCCGTAGAGATGCACGAACGTCATGCCGGCGAACTTCTGCATCACGGCGTTACCGTGGCGCGCGTGCAGTTCCTGGGCGTGACCGAGGGGATCGTTGTAACTGGCGCGTACCAGCCGCCAGGTTTCCAGGGCGCCCGTGCGGATGGGGCGCAGGGTCTGCGCACCCGCGTCGCCTAGCGCTGCATTGCTCATCGCTGTGACCTCTCGGCGCGCACACAACATGGCGCGCGCCATGATGGCTCCAGCGATTGATTATGACAGACTGCGACGGATCAGCACCACCGGCCGTAACGCTCGAGGTAGTCGCCGTAGTGCGCGCGCTCGCCGGCGGCATCCAGCCCGAATTCGCCGGCGCTGTAGCGGTGCACGCCGTACAGGTCGCGCGGTCTCTGGCGCAGGTACTGTTCCATGCCCATGCGCGCGTCGTCGGTGAACGCGATATCGAAGTGCGCATAGATCGCGCCGACCACGGCGATGGGATCCGCGCAAACGGCATCGAAGCTCACGTCGACGAACCGTTCCGCCGGCAGGGCTGCGCGCTGCGCCATGGCGCGCTCGAGCACCGCGGCAAAATGCTCCTCCTCGTGACGACCCGCCGCCACGCGATCCACGTGATCACTGAAACCCGACCGCAGGGTGGAAGTCAGGCTGGCGAAGGACGCGAGCGCGTCCAGCGGGCGCCGGTGCATCCACACCACATCGGCATCCGGGTAGCAGGCGAGCAGGGCGTCGAGGCTCGCGAGGTGTGCCGGGGTTTTCAACACCCAGCGCGCCGGCGGCCATCCCGCCTGCAGGTGACACAGGAAGTTCCGGTGCCAGGCGTAGGCGCCCGACATGTCCTGCGCCAGCAGCCAGCGTCGGTACGTGGGCACATTGAACATGTAGGCGAACTGTTCCGAGTGGAAGTGCGACGACAACAGGTAGACGCACTCCTGGGGCAGCCGCGCGCCGATGGCGTGGATCGTCCGGAAGCCGGGCGCGATGAGTTCGAGCAGGCCGAGCAGGCGCGCTACCAGCGGAATGCGCGTATCGGCGCCCTGCACAGGTTGCGGCCGCGGTACCGGGCGCATCACCTCCCAGGTGAGCGGGGCGCGAAAGGCCGGATCACAGGCGATGAGTTCGTGCAGGATCGTCGTCCCGGTGCGCGGCAGCCCCGTGATGACCAGGGGGCGCCTGATCGCGCCGGGTTCCGCGCGCTGCCCGGACGCATCGACCATGCGCAGGCGCACGGCCAACAGGTTCAGGAGATTGAAAAACGCGATGCAGCGCCCGAGAGAGGACAGCCGGCCTTCCTCTTCCAGTGCTTCGAGCAACACCTCGAGCCCGCGTGCGAAACCCGGGTCGCCGAAATCATCGAGGCCCGTGTAGCGCCGGGCCAGCCCCTGCAGGCGATCCGGATCGAGGCGCGGCCCCGCGGGCCGCGAACGCCCGAGCGCCGCACCGACACGGTTGAATGAACGGACATACAGCGGCTGCCGCAAAGGCGATGAGTGCAAAGGCTTGGTCCCCGGTCCAGCCACGATTCTCTGCCGCCGGGAGCCCGTTGTAAACCTGCGCACAGCTCCTCCGGGCCGGTTGGCGGTACACCAGGCAATACCGCCGCGGTTCTCACGGGGCAAAAAAGTGGGCTAGTATTAACGCATGCGCACCCCGTGAGCCGGGGTCCAAAACACCATAACAGCAGGCGCAGATCTTCGCTATGACAGGCACAACCACGCGTACCCGTTTCCCTCTCCCCGCAATGTTCACTCCGCGTTGCAACCGGTCCCTGGTCGCGCTGGCGGTGGGCACAATCCTCGCCACGGGTGCCGGCGGTGCGGCCGCGCGCAAACTCGAGGAGGTCGTCGTCACCGCGCAGAAACGCCAGGAGTCCCTGCAGGACGTCCCGATCTCCATGGCCGTGGTCGGCGCTGACGAGCTGGCGACACTGAACATCTTCGACTTCACCGAGACGGCGCGACTGACGCCGGGCGTGGCGCTCTTTCCCGGCGTGCAGACTGCTGCGATTCGTTTGCGCGGCGTTGGACCGGGGGCATACGCATTGACCTCTCCCCAGAGTGTCGCCGTGTTCATCGACGACATCGCGCAGGGTTCCGTCGGCGCGGCATTTGCCACACTCGTCGACGTGGAGCGCCTGGAACTGCTGCGCGGGCCGCAGGGCACGCTGTACGGCCAGAACGCGCCGGGCGGCGCCTACAACATCTCCACGCGCGCCCCGAACACCACGGATTATGAGGGTTACATCGAGACCAGCTACGGCCAGCAGGAGCGCTCCAGTCTCGACAGCATCGACGTCCGTGGCGCGTACAACATCCCGCTCGTCGAGGATGTGGTGGCACTGCGCGTCGCCGGCGTGTACGCCGAATCCGACGGCTACCTCAAGATCAAGAACGACGTGAACCCGAACGACAGCACCGGGGGCAAGGAACACCACGCCGTTCGCGCCCGGCTGTTGTGGAACATCACCGACACCATGGACCTGCTGTGGACCAGCAACTACCAGGACCTGCGCGACCACGGCGTCGACTTCAACGTACAGGGTTTCGTGCCGGGCACGGGCGGGGACAACCCCGTACCGGCCACCACCAACAAGTTCAAGGACCAGATCTACTACGGTGATTTCCGCTCGAAAGGTGAGACGGACATCGTGGATACGTCCCTGCACTACAAGTGGGACGCCGGATTCACGAACGTCGACCTGCTCGCGTCGTGGCAGGACTTCAAAACCCACAACATCGACAACAGGGCGCCCTATCCCGGGTTCAACTCGCGCTTCGACATACAACTGGACTGGGAAACCCGCACCGCCGAACTGCGCTTTTCCGATACCGGCGACACGCTGGACTACATCGCCGGGCTCTACCACGCCAAGCGCGATATCGACGGCTTCTTCAACGTCCAGCTCAGCGGCGTGCAGCTGGTAGGACCCGCCGGCGGAGCCGGCGACATCAATGCCGCTTTTGCGAACCTCACCTGGCACATCACCGACAAATGGGACCTGTCCGGCGGCGCGCGGTACGACAGGAACGAAATCTGGACCAAGAGTAATTTCGCGTTCCTGGGATTCAACTCGATCGTGGACGACGACGTCAGTTACGCGGACTGGTCCTGGAGCATCAAGCTGCGGCACTTCCTGGACCAGGACACGACGACCTACCTGGCGATCGACAGCGCGCGCAAACAGGGCGGGTTCAACAACCTCATTCCCGGACTGCTGGTGTTGTCGGAGATCTTTCCCCAGTACGAGGATGTGGCACTGCGGATGTTGCGCTTCGAGGAGGAGTTCTCGACGTCCTTCGAGCTTGGCATCAAGGGCAACGCGCTCGACGGCCGCATGAGCTACAGCGCAGCCATCTTCTACCAGGAGTTCAAGGATCACCAGATCACGCAACCCGGCAGCGTGGAGGCGCTGAAGACCCC
Source organism: Gammaproteobacteria bacterium (assembly GCA_030428835.1). GTDB lineage: Bacteria > Pseudomonadota > Gammaproteobacteria > Pseudomonadales > Halieaceae > Marimicrobium. Next base: position 11,319 of record JAUIEP010000113.1, read on the forward strand.
TGTCGGGGACTTCAACTCGCTATTCGCCAACCAGCTGACCAATGCCGACGAGGTGCTGTCAAAAGGCATCGAGTTCGAGGTCGCCTACCTGCTGGGCGAGAACTGGGACGTCAACTGGCGCGTGAGTTACTTCGACGCCACGATCGAGGAGTGGAATTACCGCTTCTGTGAAGGCGGCGAGGAAGATTCCCCGGACCAGTTGCTGTGCCCGAAAGGCGGCGGCGATCCGCTCAACAACCTGCCGCAGTGGAACAGCAACCTGCAGTTAGGTGTGCTGCAGCCCCTGTCTCCCACCATGGCGTTCTACGGCCGGCTCAACTGGTCGCTGCAATCACCGCCCAACTACACACGCGTGACGCACGACTTCGCGGAAACCAAGAACATCATCGGCCTGACCCTCGGTGTGCGGTCGCAAAGCACGGGCATCGACGTGCGCCTGTGGGGCAAGAACCTCACCGATGAAATGCTGGTCATCGACCCCACGTTGCGCAGCGACGGCGACGAAAGCCTGCCGCAGCCGTACAGCGGCCGGTACTATCCCGGCCGTGAATACGGCCTGACCATCAGCTACGACTTCTGACGCCGGGGGCGCAGGCTTCCGCGCCGCTGTGCGCGGCCAGGGCGTGTACCTCAACGCCCGCGCACGGACGCCTCACCCCAGCCGCCGGGCGTAAAACCATCGATGCTGACGCGGCGCCGCGCGATGCGCCAGCCCGCCGGGGTGAGGCAATACTCGTCGCGGTAGACGCCCCAGTGATCCAGGCCGCCGTCCGTGTACACACTGAAATAACAGCGGCCGCTGGCCCGCCCGACGTCGTGGAGGTCGAACTGCTGGGTCGCCACGTGATGGCGCAGGTGCTGCAACACCGGTACAGCGTCCCCGCCGCGGGCCACCCCCGCAAAGAATGCCGCCAGCGCCTCCCGGCCGCGATGCAGCGCGCCGCCGGCGACCTCGAGCTCGCCATCCTCGGTGAACAGCGCCACCAGCGCCTCGATACGCCCGCTGTCCCCATTCATGTTGTAGCGCGCCACCAGGTCGCGCAGGCACTCCCTGGCCGCCAGCTCCTCCACGCGCACGGCTGAAGCCTACTTCACCGCGTGGATGGTCTTGACGACATCGAGGAAGAGGTTGTTCACCTCGCGCAACCGGAAGCCCGCGGCCTGCACGTTTTTCACCGTGGTGCGGTTCATGTCGGGGCCGATACGGCGCGTGAGCAGCGTCATGAAATCCATCATCAACTTGAAAGGGTAGTAGCGCGAGCCGGTGTGCTCGAACATGTACAGGTCGCCGCCCGGCCTCAATACGCGGCGCAGCTGCCTCAGTCCGTCCACGGGATTCGGCACGGAACAGAAGGTACACGAGGTGAACACCTGGTCGAAGCTGTCATCCGGGTAGTCGAGCTCGTGCACGTCCAGCACCCGCGCCTCGATCGTACCGTCGTAGGCCTCGATGCGCGGCCGCGCAACCTCCAGCATCTTCGGGCTGATATCGAGTGCCGTGATGTGCTTGCCGGGAGGGAACGTGGGAATGTCGAGGCCGGTACCCAGGGCCAGGAACAGCACCCTGCCGTCCATGTTGCTGAACAGTTCCTGCTTGAAGGGGTGCCAGCGGTCCTCGGCGCCCTTGCCCGCCATGAGGTCGAAGGTGGGGGCCGCGCGGTCCCACTTGGCCTGGGTCTGCGTATCCATCAGCCGCCCTCCCCCGCGCCGTAGCTGCGCGGACCGCGCAGCAGCGCGTTGAGTGCCCATATCAATACGATGCAGCCGAGGCCCACGAGGGCCCCGTAGCCCGCCGCCAGCTCCCAGCCGATAGGGTGCATCGCCTTGTGCATGCCGAGCACCATGCCGCTCATCATGCCGGTGAACATGACCGGCAACATGACCTCCATCGCGCCGAAGAAGACGCCGAACGGGAAGAACAGCACAAAGCCGACGACCATGCCGATAGCCATGGCCCACAACATGGCCAGGAACATGTTCCAGCCCGTCGCCGTCAGCAGTACGCTGAGCAGGCCCGCCAGCGCGCCGGCCGCGATGTTGGCCAGCAGGTCGCCGAAGACAAAGAAGATGCGCGAGTCCATATCCACCTCGATTGCGTAAACCATGGCTGAGTATAGTCGTTGCGGGGTTTTTAGCAGCCGACAGGGCTTTATCTCGACCAACACTGGCATTAGTCTTGCGTTGGAAGTGGAGCGCGCATGACACAACACGAGTACTTTTTTATCGCCATCTCGATCACGCTGGGCCTGGCCATAACGCGCCTGCTGCACCACGTCGGGATGCTCATCCGCGCGTATCGCTCGGTAAGCTACAACTGGGCCAGCGCCCTGTGGGGATTCTGCGTGATGCTCTACTGCCTGCAGCTCTGGTGGGTAGGCTGGGAGCTGCGCCGCCTGGACAGCTGGACGTTCCTGGATTTCCTGGTGCTGATGGCCGCGACCATTTTTATCTATGGCGCCGCCGAGATGGCGCTCCCCGTGCCGGAGGAGCGCGTCGGCATGGACTTCCTCGAACACAGCCGCACCCTCGGCAGGCTGTCGGCGTTGTCGATGCTGCTGTACTTCTGCATCGGGCCGTACGTCAACATCCTCATGCTCGACAACGCCGTGCTGCCGAGCCTCGTCATACCGGCGATCGGCGTACTGCTCACGGGACTCATGATCACCCGGCCCGCGCGGTTCCGCTCCTGGTCACTGCTGTTCGCCGGCTACACCGCGCTCATACTGGTACTGACGGCCTAACTGCCGGCCAGGACGGTCACCACCCCGCTGTCGCCGTCCAGGCGCACCCGCTCACCGGTGCGGATGAACCGCGTGCCCACGCGGGTATTCACGACGCAGGGCAGGCCGTACTCGCGCGCGATCACGGCGCCGTGGGACACCGCGCTGCCGAGATCGGTCACCAGTCCCGCGATCATGCTGAAGTAGGGCGTCCAGCCGATATCGGTGATGGGGGTCACGAGAATTTCGCCGGGTTGCAGCGCGGCCGCCTCCGCCAGCGTGTTCGCCACTCGCGCCACACCCTCGACGATACCCCGCGAGGCCGGGCGCCCATGCAATACGCCGTCGCTCGTGTCCACCGGCTGGTCAGCAAGCGGCGCGGGAGGACCGACAGAGATCTCGGGGAAGCGGAAACGCCCCTGGAATTCCAGCGCCGCGCGCCGCGCCCCGGCCCGCGCCGCCGCGCGCGCGGTCGGCGCCGCGACGAACGCCGGCAGCTCCCCGAACGTGAAGAAGTTGACCAGGTCGGCGTCGGGCAGGTGGCCCTCCGCCACCAGCAGGCGACCCAGGTGGCGGAACGCGCCCTTGAAGCGGTAGGCGACCAGCACCAGCAGCGACTTGGTGTGCTCGCGCCGGCGGATCGCGTCGTGGGCCCGGGGCAGCGCCCAGCGCAACCCGCGCGACAGGCTGCCCAGCTCGATGCCGGGCTCCTCGGCCACGTGCAACCCCGCGCTGCCCAATCGCGCCGCGACCGAGGCCTGCATGCTCTGCACCAGCGGCAGCGGGTCGTCGCCCCAGGCCGGGTCGCGCATGCACAGCTCGCGGTACCCGCGGTGGCCGTGGCGCGCAAGGAAGGCCGCGA
>JAUIEP010000301.1 GCA_030428835.1 Gammaproteobacteria bacterium
CACCACATGCGACACGTACAGCGATTCCTCTGGTTCCTGGCACTGGTGGCCCTGCCGGTCGCGGGCGCCGAGGAGCACAACTACCTGATCGGCAGGGGCATGGCCGACATCACCGGGCCCGCGCTGGGGGTCCAGCTCTGGGGTTTCGGCCGCGCCGACCAGATCGGCGAGGGCATTCACATCCGCCAGCACGCCCGCGCGTTCGTGATCGCGGACCGCGCCGCCCCGGGGCAGCGCCTTGCCTTCGTCAGCGCGGACCTCGGCAGCGTGGAGCACCACCTGGTGCTGGGCGTGGTGGAACAGCTCCAGGCGCGCTACGGACAGACCTATCGCCTGGACAACGTCATCATCAGCGCCACCCACACGCACGCGTGCCCCGGCGGCTACTGGCACTCGCGCAACGACGCCGGCCTGGACGGCGGGTTCTACCCGGAGCACTTCAACGCGCTGGTGGACAGCCTGGCCGAGGCGATAGTGCGCGCCCACGAGGATCTCGCACCGGGCAGCATCCACATCAACACCGGGCGGGTGGAAAACGCCGGCGCCAATCGCTCACGGGTGGCGTACCTGGAGAACCCCGCCGCGGAGCGCGCGCGTTTCGGGGAGGACACCAACAAGGAGATGACCCTGCTGAAATTCAGCCGCGACGACGGCGCCGTCGGACTCATCAACTGGTACGCGCTGCACCCCACCGCCATGAACTACTACAACCGGCTGGTCTCGGGCGACCACAAGGGCTACGCCTCGCTGACCATGGAACAGTCCCTTGGCGCACGGCCCGGGGGCTTCGTCGCCGCCTTCGCCCAGGCCGATCCCGGCGACGTGACACCAAACACCAACCTCGACAACACCGGCCCGGGCGCTACCGATGTCGAGACCACGCAGATCATGGGCGACCGACAACTGGCCGTGGCGCGCCAACTGTTCGAGAGCGCCACCGAGCAGCTCGTCGGGAAGGTGGGTTCGCGCCAGGTCTACGTTGACCTGGGCGACTACGCGGTGCGTGACGAATTCACCGGCGCCGGCGAGCAGCACACCTGTCCCTCCGCCTACGGTTACTCCTTTGCCGGCGGATCCACGGAGGACGGCGGCGCGCACTTCCTCTTCTACGAGGGGATGACGAAGCAGCGCGCGTGGCGCGACTGGCTCGTACGCGTGGTGACGGGCGCACCGCGGTGGAGCGACGAGTTCGCCGCGTGCCACGCACCCAAGCCGATTCTCTTTGCGACAGGCAGCGGCGATCCGCCGCTGCAGTCGCAGGTGCGCTCCTTCACCGTCGCGCGCATCGGCCAACTGCTGCTGCTCGCGGTGCCGGCGGAAGTGACGACCATGTCGGGCCGGCGCCTGCGTGACAGCGTGCTGGCCGCCACCGGCGACTGGGCCGAACACGTCGTGCTGGCGGGCTACGCCAACGGTTTCGCCGGTTACATCACGACGCCCCAGGAATACCAGTTGCAGCAGTACGAGGGCGCGCACACGCTGCACGGCCAGTGGAGCCTGCCCGCCTACCAGCAGATCAGCGCTGATCTCGCCGCGGCCCTCGACGCGGGCCGGCCCGTCGGCGCCACCGCCACGTTCGACGACTGGCGCGGCAAGGCAGAGGGCCTGCCGCTGCCGCGCAGTGCCGCCGCGGCCCCCGGCGTGCGCCAGCGGCTTCCGGGAACCGCGCTGCCGCCGGCGCGCGACACCTACCGCGCGGGAGACACGGTGCGCATCGACTTTTCCTCCACACATCCCAACGACGCGTACCCTCGGCCAACGCGCTACCTGCTCGTGCAGTGGCAATCGGCGGACGGCTGGCAGACTGTCGCGGACGAGGACAACTGGCGCACCCGCGTGCGCTGGCGGGAGGACGACGACAGCTACTTCGCGCAACTGAGCTGGGAGATCGGTACCGATACGGCAGCGGGCACCTACAGGCTGCTGCACCGCGGTTTCGACCGCGACGGCAAGCCTTTCGAAGGGGCTTCGCAGGCATTCCGGGTGGAGTAGACAGCCCCCAGCCTGTGAGGTCGAATGCATTCGACCACATGACACATGGCAAGGCGTGCTGCAAATCAATTTTTCTTGTGGGGTCGAATTCATTCGACCACATGACACATGGCAAAGTGAGATTCAATTCGATTTTCTATGTGGGGTCGAATGCATTCGACCTCAACACACATGGCAAGGCGGGCTGCAAATCGATTTTTCTTGTGGGGTCGAATTCATTCGACCTCATCAAATAAGGCAAGCCGGTATCCTGTAGGGTCGAATTCATTCGACCTGGAACCGGACTCGAGATACCCGGCAATGCCCGTTATCGAGAACCACCGCGCGGTCGAAGCAATTCGACCCCACAGGGGCGTTCCGCTGGTCAAGAGAAATCATGGCCACGGGGGAGGTCCGCCGGTCGAATGAATTCGACCCCACAGAATTCCGCCCCACAGAATTCGACCCCACAACCAGGCTGAACGACGGCCCCGCCGGGCGGGGCCGTTACCCGGTTACTGCAGGTCGGCGTAGATCGTCAGCATCTCG
>JAUIEP010000302.1 GCA_030428835.1 Gammaproteobacteria bacterium
TTTGCAATGTCGCCGGAGGCCTTCGAGGTGTGTACCCAGTGCGAGACGGGGCCGACGATGCCCTCGATGTCGGCGGTGAGCGGCGCGTCGTACTGGACGTGGTAGGTGGCGTGGTCACCCACGATATTGATCATGGGTGTGTGGCCCTTCTTGGCGTTGTGCACGTTGGCCAGGGCGTTGCCGAAGCCGGGCCCCAGGTGCAGCAGCGTCGACGCGGGCTTGCGCGCCATGCGCGCATAGCCGTCGGCCGCGCCGGACAGCACACCCTCGAACAGGCACAGCACGCAGCGCATGCCGTCGACCTCGTCGAGCGCCGCGACAAAGTGCATTTCCGAGGTGCCGGGGTTGGTGAAGCACACGTCCACGTCATTGGCGATAAGGGTGGTCAGCAGGCTCTCTGCGCCGTTCATACAATTGCTCCGTCAGGCGGCGGACACGTCTTCCGCGGTGAATATCTTGTTGGGGTTGAGAATATTCTTGGGGTCCAGCATGTTTTTCATGCCCATCATCAGGTGCAGCTCGTCGGCGGAGCGCGACATGGGCAGTTGCTCGCGCTTGAGGACACCGATGCCGTGTTCCGCGGACACCGAGCCGTCGAATCGCTTGACGGTGCCGTACAGGATCCCCTGCAGCTCGTCGTAGTCGAAGTCCGCGGCATCGCTCGCGCCGAGGATCACGTGCAGGTTGCAGTCGCCCAGGTGGCCGAAGATCACGCAGACCGGGTTCCTGCGCGCGTCCATCTGTGCCTGTACCTCGGCGACGAAAGCCTCCATGCGGTCAAGGGTCACGGAGATGTCGTAGGTGATGATGGGCCCCAGGTTGAACAGCTCCAGCACGTCGTCGCGGATTTCCCAGAGCGCGTTGCGCTCCTTCTCCGACTGGCAGATGACCGCATCCATGACGAGGCCCTCTTCCAGCGCGCCGCCGAGGACCTCCTCGAAGCGCGCCGCATCCGACTCGGGGTCGGCGCCCAGGGTCTCGACCAGCACGTAGTAACCGCTGCCGTGGGGCAGCGGCGGCGTGTGCTGGTAGCCCTCGCGGGTGATGAATTCGTAGTAGGAGGGCCACATCACCTCGAAGGAGGACAGCGTGCCCGCGGTGCGCGCGTCGAGCCAGCGCAGCAGGTCGCCGACATGCGAGAAGGTGTCGACCGCGAGCAGCGCGGTGTTCTCGCTGCGCGGCAGGGGCCGCAATCGCAGCACCGCCCGCGTGATCACGCCGAGGGTGCCCTCGGCGCCGATAAACCAGTGCTTGAGGTCGTAACCCGTGTTGTTCTTGAGCAGCTTGTTGAGGCTGGTGATGACGGTACCGTCGGCGAGCACCACCTCGAGGCCCAGCACCATGTCCCGGGTCATGCCGTAGCGGATGACCATGTTGCCGCCCGCGTTGGTGGCGAGGTTGCCGCCCACCGTCGCGGAACCGCGGGCGCCGAAGTCCAGCGGGAACAGGAGGTCCTTCTCTTCCGCCGCCTCGACAGCCACCTGCAGGATGCAGCCGGCCTGTACGGTCATCGTGCGGTTGTGCTCGTCGATCTCCTCGATCGCGTTCATGCGCTCCAGCGACAGGCCGATCTCGTCGCCGGTGGCGAAATGACCGCCCGCCAGCCCGGTCTTGCCGCCCAGCGGTACCAGCGCCTGCCCGGCGGCGTTGCAGATCTTCAGCACACCCGAGACCTCCGCGGTGCTGGCGGGTTTCACGATGATGTCCGGCATGACGTCGTTGGGATCGCAGCGCACGCCCTTTTCGCCGAGCAGGTCGCGCAGCTGCTGGATGACATCGGCATTGGGTTCAGACAAGGGACTCTCCTGGCAAACGGGCGGGGGTACTAAGAATAGTGCAAGGCAGCCGACCTGACTATGCGCTGCGTCAAGGGCCGTCCAGGCGCGGCACCGCGGCCAGCAGGGCCTGCGTGTAGGGATGTTGCGGCCGCGTCAGGATGTCCTGCGCGCTGCCCTGCTCAACCAGCTTGCCCGCCTGCATCACGCCCACCCGGTGGGCGAGCCCCGGGACGATCGACAGGTCGTGGGTGATAAAAAGGTACGACACGCCGGACTCGCGCTGCAGCGTCTGCAGCAGGTCCAGCACGCCGGCGCGAATCGATACATCCAGCGCGCTGGTAGGCTCGTCGCACACGATGAGTTCGGGCTCAACCGCCAGCGCTCGCGCAATCGCGACGCGCTGCAGTTGCCCGCCGGACAGCTCGTGGGGGTAGCGCGTGCGCATCGCCGGCTCCAGCTGCACGCGCTGCAACAGCGTGGCGACATGCGCGTCGTAGTCCTCCACCGCCAGGCCCAGGCTTTTCATTCCCTCGGCGATGATGGCGGCGACGGTCAGCCGTGGGTTCATCGAGGAATTGGGGTTCTGGAAGATCACCTGGATGCGTTTGCGGTAGGGCAGCATGGCCTTGCGCGTCAATGCGTGGATCGGCGCGCCGTCGAAGCGGATACTCCCGGCCGTCGCGGGCTGCAGGTTGAGGACCGCGCGGCCCAGCGTGGTCTTGCCGCTGCCGG